>NZ_FXUJ01000009.1:0-153286 GCF_900182865.1 Desulfonatronum zhilinae | reverse complement strand
CCTGCGAATAAAACGGTTTTATGGTACCTCAGAAAATGCCGTTAAAAGTCAAATTTGGATCGCAATCTCGACTTTTTTACTCGTGGCAATAATGAGAAAGGAACTCAAAATTGAAGCTTCTCTCTACACAATTCTACAGATTTTGAGTGTAAACATCTTCGAACGAGTTCCATTATTACAGATAGTTGGATGTGATGATTACGAAAGCGAACAGACGTCAAACAGTAAGCAGCTAAGTTTATTTGATTAATTGTTGGGACACTAGTGGAAAACGCTAAGTCCGTGAAGCGGGATTGTCAATAAAGATCGTAATTCATGTTTTTTGACATGCGGCTCTCGGCGCGCTACGTTTGAAGAATGCGTGTGCTGTTTGCAAGGGGACTTGTTTTGGCCGTTCTGCTGACGACCTCTTTTGCCGCAACCGGGATGGGGGCTGTTGTTTCGGCGTTGCTTCACCCTGCTGACGTGGATTCATGTTGCATGCCGTTCAGCCCTGATAACAGCCCTGAAGAACCCGCGAACCCAACCCCATGCACGGAACAGGGGTGTCTCTGTCTCTTCTGCCTGAAGCTGCTCACGTCCCTTCTCCCCGAGGCCACCTCCGGCCTTCCGTTGACCATTACCTTCGCTCTCCCACCTTTTGCGCGCCCTCCCTCGGACTTGGTCCATCGTATCGACTTTCCGCCTGAATTTTCCTGATCTTGCTTGCCCTCCTCGCCGAACTGACGGCTTAAACGGCTTTTTGTCGGCTGTTCCCGCGGGTCGCCCAGGCCCTTGGCGATTGTGCCGCTCCATTACATTCATGGGAGATCAATCCGCATGCCTTCTACGGATAGCGTTTCGAAGCCCGGCTGGAATATTCTCTTTCTGGCTTGGCTGCTGACCATTGCGTCCGCACTGACGAGCATTTTTTTCAGTGCCGTGATGCAGCTGCCCCCCTGTGTTCTCTGCTGGTACCAGCGCATTTTTCTCTTTCCCTTGGCGTTTATATTCACCACGGGTCTCTTTTTTTGCGACAAGAGCGTGGTGCGTTACGCCCTGCCTCTGGCCGGCGCGGGCTGGCTTGTGGCCTTGTACCAGAATTTGCTTGTTTACGGGATAATCCCGGAGAACATCAAACCATGCAGTCAGGGAGTCTCCTGCACGGACATCCATTTCGACATTCTCGGTTTTCTGACGATTCCCATGCTTTCATTGTTGGCTTTCACGATCATTCTGGTGCTACTCTACATTTTCAACAGGAGAATTTCTCAATGAGGAAACAATATCTCGTTGCCGCGGCCGGACTGTCCCTTGGGCTGCTCTTTATCATCGCAACCCATGTCTACCAGACGCAACAAGCCGGGAAGCTGGACTTTCTGGCACAGGAAGATGCTGAAATCTTTGTCCGGCCTCACTCGCCCACCCTGGGCAACCCGGATGCCCGGGTCACCCTGGTGGAGTTCATGGACCCGGCCTGCGAGACATGCGCCGCGTTCTCTCCCTTTGTGAAGAAACTGATGGATGACAATCCCGGCAAAATCAGGCTGGTGTTGCGGTACGCTCCGTTCCATGACGGGGCCGAAGACTTCGTGCGCATACTCGAAGCCGCGGGCAATCAGGACAAATACTGGGAAACCCTGGACATCATGTATAAAAGCCAGGGCCATTGGGCGAGTCACCAGAACCCGCAACCGCACTTGCTCTGGGACTTCGTGGCCATGGCCGGCGTGGACCTGGAGACGATCAGAAGCGACATGAACGAAGCAAGGATTCAGCGCATTCTGGAGCAGGACATCGCCGACGCCAGGGCGCTCAACGTCACCAAGACTCCGGGCTTTTTCGTCAACGGCAAACCCTTGACGACTTTTGGCTTCAAGCAGTTGCAGCAACTGGTGGAGTCGGAAATCGCACGGCATTACCCACAGTGAGCCGACGCTGAAGTGTGAAGTGCAATGAAAGTTTCCGTGCCACCGGGCGACAAGTCCGGTGGCACGGAAATCGTATCCGTTCTCCAGATACGTGAGGATGTGTCGGACAAGTGGAGAAATTGACGAGAGGGCGACAATACTGCAAGAGGCGGAGATGAAGATTTTACATGACTTCTTGCATGCAGAGAGATGGAGGTCCCATGTTACGTCATTTTCAAATTTCACGCTTTCTGCTGCCCAGCCTGTTTTGCTTGTGGCTCGTCGGCCTTGCTGGTCCGGGCACGGCTCAGGTTGTTTTTCTGCAGCCTGATGCTTTGGAAAAGGCCATGTTCCACCTGATGGACAAGTGGCAGGTGCATGGAGCGTCCGTGGCGCTGGTGGAAGACGGAATGGTCGTTTGGGAGGAGGGATATGGGTGGGCGGAGATGGAAGCGTGGCTTCCGGCCCTTCCGGATACGGTTTTTCAGGCGGCCTCTATTTCCAAGGCCGTGAGCGCGGCGGTGGTCTTGCGGATGGTTCAGGCCGGGCTGTTGGATTTGGATGAACCGGTTTCCCGGTACGTGACCCGCTGGCGACTCCCGGAATCGGAGTTCGACCCCGACGAGGTGACGTTGCGCCGGATTCTCAGCCATACCGCCGGGCTTTCGGTGCCGGGGTACTTGGGCTTTTTGTCGGACCAGCCGGTTCAGACCTTGGAAGCTTCCCTGACCTCGGCTTCGGACGCCGGTGATCGTGGCGTGGTCGTGATCCTGCCGCCCGGGGAGCAGTGGGCCTACTCCGGTGGAGGCTACACACTGATGGAATTGCTGCTCGAAGAGGTTACCGGACGGCCTTTTTCCCAGGTGGCCCGGGATCTGATTTTGAATCCGCTGGGCATGGAATCAAGCAGCTTTGGCGACGATCCTCGGCTGTACGGCCGCAAGGCGCGGTCCTATACCGCGGACAACGCCGCCGTGCCGGAGCGTCGGTTCGCGGCCCTGGCCGCGGCCGGGCTGTGGGCCACGGCCGGGGACCTGGGGCGCTTCGTCGCCGGGTTGACCGCGAGCGCAACGGAGGAAGGAGGGAGGGGGGCCAGCCTGGGTTTGGAACGTTCACTCTTGCGGGACATGCTTTCCCCTCAGCCCGGCGCAAACAGCGGGCTGGTCTTCGCCGGAAGCCGCTGGGGGCTGGGGTTGGGATTGTTGGATCTCCCGGACGGCCAAGGCTTGTTGGCTTTTCATCCCGGCGACAATCTTCCGGCGTGGCATTCCTTTCTGGCATTCCTGCCCGGCCATGAGCCGGACGGCTCCCAGGTACGGGGCATCGCCGTTTTGACCAATGGCGAACACGGGGACGAACTCGTCCTGGACGTCGTGTGTCTGTGGTTGGAGGCCACGGGGGGGCGAGGTGTCACGGAATGTCTGGAGAGGACGCCCTGAGTAGGTTGGGAAAATGTCTACAGTGAATAAAAGATGCGGACAAGCGGATTTATTACTATTAAATAGATGTCTTGAAGCATTCCAGAAGGTATTTTTCGCAGTGCTGTTTGCAAGAGCTTGCCTTTTCTAAATGGCAGGGGTAGATATAAAGAAAATTTTCAGCGACACATTCTTTTTGTACTTTGTACCCAAAATGGGCTCCGGTTTTTTACCGGAGCCCATTTTATTTTTTGTTTTGGCAAAAAGAATGATTTCAATGGACGCGTGATCGTGAAAGGAGAGGAAAAATGATCGCTTATGTCAAAGAATGGATCAGGCCCGCCGTCAAACCAGAAGCCGAGACGGAGGTTTTCGTGGAGCGGTACAATATTTTCAAGGAGCTATTGGAGAAGAACACCGCCTCACTCCATGTGATCAACGACATCGAAGACATGATGCTCAATCCGGACTCGTTCGATTACGATGAGGTCGTTGTTTTGTGTGAGCGTCTCGTGGCCATTGTTCGGGATCTTTCATCCGACCTGGATGCGTTGTCCCGGAATCGGTTCGCGAACCTCAGGAGCGTCGCCGACAGGATCGGCCGGTCCGTTCTCAAGGAGCTGCGGGGACGGCAAAAGCTGGAAAAGAGCAACTGGACCATCTCCCTGGCCAACTTGAGTCGCGAGAAAAGCGCGTTGGTGGGGAACAAGGCGGCCAACTTGGCCGATATTTCAAACAGGGCGTATTTGCCCGCGCCCAAAGGGTTCGCGGTCACGGCCTTCTCGTGTCATCACTTTTTCAAGCAGGCGGGAATCTATGAAAAGGTCAAGCGTAAGCTACGGCAACTCGATGTCCGGGACATGGAACGTCTCGAAACGGTCTGCGCCGAGATCAAGGTTCTGATTCTCGGCTCTCAGCTGCCCGACGACGTCGCGAGGGCCATCCTTCACGAGGCCCGGGTTTTGGCCGGCGATCTCGGTGAGGATCTGCGTTTCGCCGTTCGCAGCAGCGCCAGCGCCGAAGATTCCCCGTCTTCTTCCTTTGCCGGACAGTACGACAGTGTCTTGAACGTCCCTGTCGACAACCTGCTTGCGGCCTATAAAGAGGTCGTGGCCGGGATATTCAACCCCAGGGCGGTATTCTACCGGCGCGGCAAGGGATATCGGGACATCGACGACCTGATGAGCGTTCTGTGCGTGGCCATGGTGGATGCCGTGTCCAGCGGTTGCCTGTACACCATTGACCCGAACTATCATGTGGCCGACAACATCTGCGTCAACGCCAACTGGGGCCTTGGGGTGAGCGTCGTGGACGGGTCGGCGAGAACCGACTACTGGCGGATCTGCCGGGAGACCAGGGAGGTTCTGGAGCAGGAGATTGCCGGAAAAGACACCATGCTTGTCATGGATAGGGAACAGGGGCTGCGCCTAAGTGAGACGCCCCTGGCCCGGCGGAACGCTCCCTGTCTGACCTCCGAACAACTCCGCGTCCTGACCGACTACGGGTTGAAGCTAGAAGAGCATTTCGGCACGCCTTTGGATATTGAATGGGCTCTGGATCAAGCCGGCAAGATTATCATCCTGCAAGCCCGCCCCTTGCAGAGGGTCACGGAGGACTTGTCCTTCGAAGAGCTGGGGAGGGACGTCCAGGTGCCCCGCGACCGCGTTCTGATCCACGCGGGCATGACCGCCGCCCCCGGCGCGGCCAGCGGTCCGGCGTATATCCTGGAGGATGATCAAAGCCTGGCCGGCATTCCTGAAGGCTCTATCCTCGTGGCCCGCCAGACATCGCCGACCCTTGTCCCGGCCATGAGCAGGGTCAAGGGGATCGTGACGGATGTGGGCAGCGTCACCGGGCATATGGCTTCCGTGGCCAGGGAATTCAAGGTTCCGACGTTGGTCGGGATTGAAACCGGAACACGGACCATCCAGGCCGGAGACATCATTACCTTGGACGCCACCCGCAGGACTATTTACAAGGGTGAAGTGCCCGCAGTCATCCGGCAGAAGGCTCCGGCCAACCTGATCGCGGACAGCCCGGTCCATATCCGTGTCCGCGGGGTGTTGAACAAGGTCGTTCCGCTGAATCTGCTCGATCCGCGAAGCGCGGAGTTCACCCCGGAAGGCTGCGCCACCCTGCACGACGTGATTCGCTTTGCCCATGAAATGGCGATGCGGGAGATGTTTCACCTGGGAGACTGGCTCAGGGGGCGAACCGGGGACGGGCGGATCGGAAAGAAGCTGCGCGATACGCCGCTGAACGCCTTTGTTCTGGACTTGGGCGGAGGAGTCGAGCGGATGGGGAACTCCGCGGAAGATGCAAACGAGGTCGCCGTGGAGGAGATCGTCTCGGTACCGTTCCAGGCCCTGCTCAAGGGCGTGACCCACGAAAAGGTGCGTTGGTCCGGACCGGTCCGGGTGAACATGCAGGGACTCTTGGCCGTGGTTGCGGAAGGCGTACTCAACGACCCGCACTTGCACGACGGCCTTGGGGAGCCAAATTACGCCATTATTTCCAAAAGATATCTCAACTTCAACGCCCGGCTCGGCTACCACTTCGCGACCATCGACTCCTTTTGCTCCGAGCAGGTCAACTCCAACTACGTGACCTTCTCGTTCAAAGGCGGGGCAGCGGACGTGGGACGGCGAACGAGACGAGCCGAACTGATGGCCCTGATCCTCAAGAGGATGGGGTTTCGGGTCGAGCACAAGGGCGACCTGCTCAAGGCTGAAATGCGAAAATACGATGTCGGGCGACTAACGGAGAAGCTGGAGCATATCGGGCGCTTGTTGGGCTCCGTGCGGCTGTTGGACATGGTTCTGACCGACGATGGAGAAATCCAGTGGTACGCGGAGGAGTTCTTCAAAGGTAATTACACCTTTGAACAAGTGCCTTCGCAAGTTTTTGGCCGCTGATGTTCGCAAGGAACCGGATTACCCGATCCCCTGGAGGGGAAGCATTGCGCGTTCCGGATCAGGACGTGCCTCTTTTCTCGCTCGATCCGCCTCGGCATCGTACGAATACGACAATTTCTTCAGTCAGTTGTATCGTTTTTCCTGTTACCCTGGAAACTCCAGAACGATTTCGGTACGTTGGTTTTCGTCGTCAATGTGGACCTGGAGGGTCGCGCCGAGGGTTTCGGCGATGAGGCGGGCGGAGTAGGCGCCCAGGCCCTTGCCGTCGGGCTTGCCCCAGGTGGCGCCTTTTTCCATGAACCGGGTGCGGATTTCCAAGGGAACGACGCCGCTGTTGGCGATGCGGACCCGGATTCGGGATCGGCCTTCCTGGTCCGTGTCTTGTCGCGGAGGGTGCTCCAGGGCAACGGTTACCGGCCGGTCCGGCGGGTCGGCTTCCAGGGCGTTTTTGATCAGGTGCAGGAGCATGGAATAGCAGAGCAACTCCTCGCCGCGGATCATAATCGAGGCGGGGGCGTCTTCGGTGATGAACCGGACGGCCTTGTTCTCCATCGCTTCCAGGGGCGACAAGGCTCTGAGCACGGTTTGAACGATGCGGGTCAGGTTCACCGGATGGGGGTCGAGCTGATAGACGCCCCGTTCCAGTTTCCACAAGTCGATGGACGCGGCGATCATTTCCAGAAGTTCGAAGCCGGATCGTTCAATGTCGCGTACGGTTTCCCGCAACGAAGCCGGAAGATCACAGGTCGCGAGCAGGCGATCCGATCTGTTCAGAATATCCATCAGCGGGCGTTTGAGGTCGTTGCGCACGATGCGTTCCACGCTGTCGCGCATGTTCAGGGCGTCTTCAAGGATTGAGTTGCGCCGGGCCAGGTCGGTCAGGGTACGGCGCAAAGTCAGGTGGGTGTTCACCCTGGCGTGGACCACGGACGGGTCGAAGGGCTTGGGGATGTAGTCCACCGCGCCCAGTCGCAAGCCCTTGGCCTCGTCCGTTTCCTTGGACATGACGGTGATGAACAGGATCGGGATGTCCCTGGTACGTGGGTCGTCCTTCAGGGTCTCGCAGACCTCGTAGCCGTCCATGTCCGGCATCTGGATGTCCAAAAGAATAATGTCCGGCGCGGGGTCGGCCCGGGCTAGTTCCAGGGCTTGGCTTCCGGACGCGGCGCTGATGGTCTGGTAGGTGTCCTGGAAGATGGCCTTGAGCACGTTCAGGTTGATCTGCTCGTCGTCGACGATCAGGATGCGTTGGTGTTCCCGGACTGGTCGCGGAGCGGTGAACGGCTCGTGGGCCTCGTCCAGTCCGTCCAGCACGGCGACCTTGTTCCTGCCGGTGCTTTTAGCCTTGTATAGGGCTTTGTCCGCGGCCAGGAAGAGATCGTGGGCCGTCTTGCCGTCCCGCTGGGGAACCAGAGTGGCCACGCCAAGGCTCAGGGTGATCGTCGGCGCCACGGGGCTGAAGGCATGGGGGATTCCCAGGGCCTCGACAGCCTCGCGCATTTTCCGGGCCACTTCCCTGGCTCCGTCCTGGTTCGTGCCGGTGAGCAGGCAGATGAATTCCTCCCCCCCGTACCGGGCTACCAGATCGGTTTGTCGTGAAACGACGCCACTCAGGCTTCTGGCCACTTCCCGCAGACACTCGTCCCCCGCGGCGTGGCCGTAATGGTCGTTGTACAGTTTGAAATGATCGATGTCCGCCATGATCAGCGACAAAGGCTCGCCGCTTCGGATGCCGCGCTGCCATTCGAATTCCAGGAATTCCTCGAACCGGCGGCGGTTGGCGATGCAGGTCAGGCCGTCCTTGTTGGAGAGGTTCCGGAGGATGTCCCGCTTGCGCTTCAGTTCCAGATGGACCCGAATCCGGGCCAGAACCACGGCCGGTCCGAAGGGCTTGGTGATATAGTCCACCGCGCCCACGGCCAAGCCTTTTTCCTCGTCTTTCTCATTGGACTTGGCCGTGATGAAGATCACCGGAATGTCCCTGGTTTCCGGGTGTTCCTGCAACTTCCGGCAGACCTCGAACCCGTCCAGGTCCGGCATCTGGATGTCCAGCAGGACCAGGTCCGGCTTTTTTTCGCCAAAGGCCCGTTTCAGGGCCTGTTCGCCGTTCAGGGCCACGCTGATTTCGTAATTGTCCTGGAGGATGGCGTTGAGGACCTGGATATTCGGTCGCTCGTCGTCCACGATCAGGATGCGGGATTTTCGTTCAGTCATTGGGTCTCCGACGGTCCAAGCCGCCCTGCCAGTTCCGCGGTGCTTTTCGCGGCTTCTTCGAATTGAAAGTCATGAATTTCTTGCAGCAATTGACCGGTCAGGTCCGAATATCGTCCATCAAGTCGGTTTAGCAAGCCCTCGGCCAGTTCCTCGGCCCTGGGGTTGCCGTCCTCCAGGAGTTCACGCAGATCATTGATCAGGGAGTGGAGGGCAATCACCTCAACATCCGGATGCGATGCCGTGCTCTCTTTTTGCGCTGTTTCGGCGGGGGAAGGGACGATTTCCGAGGCCGGAATCGAAGCTTCCGGTGACGCTTCCGGCGAGGCATTCGGGGAGGCCAGGGCGGCAAGACTGGTCATCACGGTCTGGAACGCGGTGGAAAAATCGGCAAGGGCCGTGGCTTGGCCGTCCGGATCGGTGTCAGGATCGACCTTTAGCGAGTGTTCCAGTCCCTGGGCCGCTTCAAAGACCGCGTTGGCCCCCAGGTTGCCGGCCACCCCCTTGACGGCGTGTACGGTGCGGGCGGCCTGCTCGCGTTCTTCGGCCTGGACGGCTTGTTCGATTTTCTCCAAAACATCCGCGTAGCTGCTCCGGAAGTCCAGCAGCAATCTCAGATACAGCTTCTCATTGCCGCGCAGCCTAGCCAGCCCCTGGGCCAGATCAAAGCCTGGCAACTGATCGGGCAACAGAGTGGGCAAAGAGGCGGACGGGGAGGGAGCCCCGCTTGCTGGAGCGGTTGGCTGCGGCGTCGCGGGTTCATCGGTTTCTCGTTCTCCATCGTCTGCGGGCAACCATTGAGCCAGGGCGCGCTGCAACAGATCCGGGTCGATGGGCTTGGACACATGGTCGTCCATTCCCGCGTTCAAGGACTTCTCCCGATCGCCGGTCATGGCGTGGGCGGTCATGGCGATGATGGGGATATGGCTGGAGGGATGAGGGCTGAAACCTGAAACCTGAAGATCAGCAGTCCCTTCCCCAACATCCGATGTCCGATGATCAACCTCCGGCATCTGACTTCTGACTCCTGACTCCTGACTCCTGATGCGCCGCGTCGCCTCATACCCGTCCATTTCCGGCATCTGAATGTCCATCAGCACCAGGTCGAAGCGCTCCGCGGCGATCAGTTCCACGGCTTTTCGGCCATTGGCGGCCAGGCGCACGGTCAGGCCAAAGCCTTCCAGCAGTTCCCTGGCTACTTGCTGATTGATAGGATTGTCTTCGGCGACCAGGACGTGGCCGTGCAGCTTACCCGGCGGTGTCGGAGAGGATTCGACGCGGTCCTGCTTCCTGACGGTCGAGGCGCAGGACGGATCAGCGAAGAAGCTGGTCAGGGCGTCGAAGAGCATGGACGGATTGACCGGCTTGAGCAGCAGCCCGTCCAGTTCATGGTCGCTGACCCGGCTCATGACTTCCTCGCGCCCGTAGCCGGTGACCATGACCATCAGGGGCAGGCTCTCGCTTAGCGGTTCGGAGCGAATCCGGCGGATGGCCTCAATGCCGTCCATGCCCGGCATCTGCCAGTCCATAAGCACCAGATCATAGGGACGGCTTTGGGCGGCGGCCTGCTGGACGAGGCGCAGGCCTTCCTCGGCCGAAGCCGCCGTATCCACGTGCAGATTGAAGCTGACCAGCATGTCTCGCAGGATTTCCCGGGCACTGAGGCTGTCGTCCACCACCAGAACCCGGCGATGGCCGAAATCCGCCTTGGTCAGGCACTGGGTCGGGCGTTCCTTTTGCTTGCCGAACCGGGCGATGAAGGAAAACTCGCTGCCCCGGTCCGGGGTGGAGTGAACCTCGATCCGTCCGTGCATCATCTCCACCAGGCGGAGGGAAATGGTCAGCCCCAGTCCGGTGCCGCCGAAGCGCCGCGTGGTGGAAGCGTCGGCCTGGCTGAAGGCGGTGAACAGCTTGCTCATCTGCTCCTCGGTCATCCCGATGCCCGTATCCCGGACGGCAAAGCGCAGCGTCACGGAGTCATCCGACTCCTCCACCAAGCTCACGCCGACTTTCACTTCCCCGTGTTCGGTGAACTTCAGGGCATTGCCCGTGAGGTTGGTCAACACCTGGCCCAGGCGCAGGGGATCACCGATGAGATAGTTCGGGATATCCGAAGTGTAGGCCAGCAGAAATTCCACGCCCTTGGCCGCGGCTTTTTCCGAGAACAGGGTGGACAGGTTGCTCATCACCGCGTCCAGATCAAAGGGGATCTGTTCGAAGTCCAGCCGTCCGGCCTCGATCTTGGAGAAGTCCAGGATGTCGTTGATGATGCCCAAAAGATTCTGGGACGCGCCGCGAATTTTGGTCAGATAGTCCCGCTGCTGTTCGGTGAGGTCGGTCTTTAACGCCAGGTGGCTGAGGCCGATGACGATGTTCATGGGCGTGCGGATTTCATGGCTCATGTTGGCCAAAAAGAAGCTCTTGGCCTGGGTGGCGGCTTCCGCTGTCTCCTTGGCTTCCAGCAGATTGATGTTCGCCTGGGCCAGCTCCGTGGTTCGTTCTTCCACAAGGCGTTCCAGGTGCAGGCTGTGCTGTTCCAATTCCTGGGCGTATTGCTGGGTCTTGGAAAACAGCTCGTGGATTTCGCGGGCCATCAGGTGAAAGGAGTCGGCCAGCACGGCCAGCTCGTCTCGGGATGACGGTGGATGCCCCTGGCCTTGAGGCGCGAAATCAACTTGTGAATTCGAAGGCGATAAAGAATTGCCTCCCGCGGCCTTGCTCTCCCGCCACGTAAGGGTGAAGCGCTGGACCTTGTCGGTCAGCACCCGGATCGGTCCGGCGATGCGCCCGGAGAAAAAGGCCGCGGCTGCGATGCCCAGAAGCAGCGTCAGGGCGCCCACGCCCACCATGTACAGCAAAAGTTCGCGGACCGGGCTGTTGATGTCGTCCACCGCGGCCACGCCGATCAGCCAGACGGGCAGGTCGTTCATCTGGAGATGGTCCAGGAGCAGCATGGACGTCCGGGTAGGAATGTCCCCGGGTTGAGCCCACTGCGGGGCCAAGGTGTTGAACTCGGCCCGCGCCGGTGACGGCTCGCCTTCTTCGACGACTTGGTCCGGAGTGAAAAAGGAGCGCTGATGCGGCTGGTAGGCCAGACTCACGAAGCCCTGGTTGCCGATCCTGGTCGCGCCGAACAGGGCGTGTCCGGCTGTTTCCAGGTTGATCATGGTCACCAGGTGCGTGTCGTCCAAGGGGGCGCCCTGGTTGAGGATGGCCTGCCTGAAAACCAGCACGTGCCGCTGGCTGATCATGTTCGGGGTGCGGGGCAGGGCCAGCAGCAAGGGGGTTTGTTCGTCGACCTCGTCCAGAAGATGCATCAGGCGGTCGCGCTCCGGCTGGTCCAGCCAGCGCAGGTAGGGCGTGTCCTCGTACAGCGCCCTGCTGTTCTTGGTGATCAGGATGTTCTCGATCCAGGGTTCCTGGGTTTTGATCTGGGTGAAAAAGTCGCGCAGGCTGGGAACGAACACCGAGCCGAGCCGCGGGTCGGCGCCCACGAACTCCACCAGCGGGTTGCTCCGCCAGACGTACAGGTTGGCCTGACGGACGTTGATGAATTCCTTGAAGATGTCTGAGGTCAGGGCCAGAGAATGCCGCAATTCCCTTCGAGATTCCCCTTCCAGGAGACTCACGGCCCGGTAGGCGGTGACCAGGGAAAGCACCAGGACCACCAGAAGCACGATGCCGGCGGTCATGAGCAACAGGCGGGTTTTAATGGAAGAGGCGGACAACGCCGCGACGCTCTTGAGCATATGAATTCGGTTATCCTACTGGGTAGCCTGGATCAAAGCCCGGAACTGGCTCAGGGTCAGTCCGTACTCCTCTTTCCAGATGCTGTTCAAGGCCGAGGTTTCGGTCCTGACTTGTTCGGTGAAGAAGGCTTGCACAACATCCCGCAGATCCTGGTTTTGGCGACTGAAGGCCCAGCCGATTTCTTCCATCGGTCCCACTGGAAAGGCCACATTCAGGTTCTGGAAGCGGTTCACGGACTCCCACAGGGAAACTTCCGCGTCCAACAGCGTGAAGTCCGCGAGCCCGGACTCCACGGAACCCAGTTCGGCTCCGAAGTCGATCAGCCGTATCTGGATCGGGTCGTCCCGGAACGCCTCCTGATTTTGCTCCAGGACCCAGGTGTGCAGACTGGTGTTCAACGCCACCCCGGCTGTTTTTCCGGCCAGATCGTCCATGGATGTGAACTCGGGCAGCCGGTCCTGATGGACGATGACCATGATCCGGTTGAGAAACAGGATGGCGAAATCCAATTTTTTCAGCCGCCATTCATTCTTGGTCAGGTGGGTGGGGTAGACGTCGCAACGTCCGGTTTCCAGGTGGTACGGAGTGTATTCGGCCTCCAGGGCGGTCCGGCCTTCGGCGTTATGAAACTGCTCGTCCCACTCCAGACGATGAAAAATCGGACGGACGTCCGGCCCCAAGGCCGCGGCCACGGCCTCCACCACTCTGGGGACCGGCCCGGAGACCCGGCAATCCTCCAGGCAGATCGGATCGACAAAAGTCACGTAGGCAGGGGTCACCGGGACGATGCAGGCCCGCAGTTCTCCGGACTCCCGGATTTCCTCCAGGCCGCGCGCCTGGGCCGGGGAGATGGAAAAAAACGGGCAGAGCAGAAGGAAAAGCAGAGCGAAGACAAGACCTTTCCAGACGAGCTTGGTGGGGGCGGACCTGAACTGGGTGGGCATGGCGGACTCTCCTGAGGTTATTCCTGCATCGAGCCGAGCAGGCTGATGAATTGGTTCAGATTCATGCCGAAATGGCGGTTCCATGTCGCGTTCAGGGCTGAATCGCGTCCGGCGCGTTGCTGGTCGAAAAAATCCTGCAAGGCTTGGCGCAATTCCGGACTCTCCTTGCGAATCCCCCAGCCCACCTCTTCCATGGACCCCACGGGAAAAGCCATGATCAGGTCGGGAAACTGATGACGGATAATCCAGAACGCCGCATCCGCGTCGATCACCGTGAAGTCGGCCCGCCCCCGCGCCAAATTATTCAGACCGTCGGCGGTGGGCTGGAGGCGGATATCCACTGGTTCGTCTTTGAAAGTCGTTTGGTTTCGGTCCTGAAGCCAGGTGTGGTAGGAGGTGTCTTTTTCCACCACCGCGACCTTCCCGCCCAGTTCGGACGGACCACGGATCGTGCTTTGACTTTCTGCATTGACCAGCACCATCATCCGGTTGGTGAACATGGTCACGATGTCCATTTTTTGGAGCCGCCAGGAATTTTTGGTCAGGTTGTTGGGGTACAGGTCGCAGTGCCCGGAATCCAGCAAGGCCGGCACGTATTCCGCGTCCCGGTCGGTGCGTCCCTGGTCGTTGAAAAACTGCTCGTCCCAATCGATGCGCAGGGTGCGCATGGTCATCGAGTCTCCAAGAAAAGCCGTGAATGCCTGCGCCGCCTCGAAAGCCGGGCCGGAAAAACGGCAGTCCTCCCGACATCCCTCGGGTTCGGCCTGGACCACCGATGGATGGATCGGCGCGAAGCAAACCCGCAGTTCTCCGCTGTCCAGAATGTCCTGAAAAGACCGGGCTTGAGCCGGACCGGCCAAAAAGAGTGGTGCAAAAACCGTGATCATGGCCGCAAAGACGCACGCGGCGTGAACCCACAGGCGCGAGATGCGCCGAAAACGAGATCGGATCATGATGCTGTGTCTCCTTGTGTTGCTTTGCTTACTGAATGATCTTTCCATTTGCACTCCGTGAAGGCGCGATCCGTTTATACTCATCCACCAGCTTCCCGGCCAGAACCAACTGACTGCCCCGGTCCGGGGCCACGCCGTCGATCATGGCCGCCTGGACGGCCCGCAGGATCTCGGAGTAGTGCGGCCCGGGAGGCAAACCCATGGCTTTGAGGTCCTTGCCGGTCACCGCGACCTTCTGGGTTCTGAGTTGGGTCAGAAACAGAGAGATGTTCCGGCGCATTTCCTCTTTCTGGCCCCGGGCCATCAGGAACAGAACCGACTCCAGGGGCAGTTGGTTGAGGATGAAGAACAGCTCGCTCACGGGCCCGCCGCGGCCTTGCCACTGGCTCAGGAGGTGAATGGTTGCATCCAGGGTCCGGCGCATGCCCCAGAGGGATGCTTCGTCTTTATCCGAAAAGTTCAAGCGTCGCATCAGGATTTGAAACTGGGCGTCGTCCAGGGCCGAGGCCAGGCCGAGGAAATAGAGTTTCCAGGACTGGGCCGTGGGTTCCAGGTAGAGCAGGCGGTACCAGTTCAGAACCTGCTCCACTTCGTCCAGGGTGGTTTCCAACTGGTCGGTGAGCTTGAGCAGAGGATGGAGCACCTGGAGCAGGGTGAAGCCGTCCATGCGCCGGAAGCAGGCCAGGACTTCACGTTCCTCCATGATCAGCCGCAGTTCCTGGAACAGTCGGCGACCGGAGAGCTTCTGGAACAGGTTCAGGTTCATGGCGTTCTTGATCAGCCGTTCGGTCTGGCGGTCCATCCGGAAGTGAAAGCGCTGCTCGAAGCGGATGGCCCGCAGGATGCGGGTCGGGTCCTCCACGAAGCTTAGGGAGTGCAGGACGCGGATGCTCTTCTCCTTGATGTCCTTCTGGGCCGAGAAAAAGTCCACCAGATTGCCGAAATGGTCCGGCGTCAGGCGCACTGCCAGGGCGTTGATGGTGAAGTCCCGGCGGTAGAGGTCCATCTTGATGGAGGAGAGTTCCACCGTGGGCAGGGCCGTGGGGTATTGGTAATATTCCAGGCGGGCCGTGGCCACGTCCACCTTCTGGCCGTCCGGAAGGATGACCACGGCGGTCTGGAATTTCTTGTGCATCCGGATCCGGCCGTCCAGTTCGCGGCTGAAGAGCTGGGCAAAGCCGATCCCGTCGCCTTCCACCACCAGGTCGATGTCCAGGTTCGGGCGGTTCAGCAGGATGTCCCGGACAAAGCCGCCCACGGCATAGACGTTCACACCCATGGCCTGGCCCAGGGCCCCGGCGTGTTCCAACAGGCTCAGGATCGGTTCCGGCAGCCGGGAGCGGAGCATGCTCTTGATGTTGCGCTCGCTCTTGCGCTCGGGCAGCAGGAACTCAGGAATCCGCGCGGATTCCTGGATGAAGATGGTGATCAGGTCCGTACGGGTGATCACCGCGGTCACGTGCCCGTCCTCCAGCACCGGCACCAACCGCTGCTTCTGGCCCAGGATGATCTCCATCACCGCGTAAAGATCGTCCTCGGGCGTGAGCACGGCCACGTCCCGCTGCATGTACTCGTCCACGGTCAGCTCGCCTAGGCCGTGGCCCACGGCCCGGTCCGAAAGCTGATGCTCCAGGATGCCGACGCAGCCCCCGTCCTCCCGGACCACGGGAATGGCCTTCAGCCCATAGCGGGTCATGATTTCCGTGGCCTGGATCAGGGTCGTGCCCTGGGGCACGGTGACCGCGGGCTTGGACATGAAGCTTCGGACCAGGATCTGCGGGTTGATGTGCGAGTAGAGCAGGGCGAACAGCTCTTCCTTGATCTCGGACAGGGTGCGGTCCTTGATGGTCGCCGAGGCGGCGTAGACATGGCCTCCGCCGCCGAAAAAGCCGCAGATCCGCCCCACGTCCACCTCCGGCCGCCGACTGCGGGCGATGAGGTGCACCCGGTCGTTCATCCGGGCCAGGGCGAAGAGTACCCGGATGTTCTCCATGTCCACCAGCTTGTGCACCAGCACGGCGAAATCTCCCACGTACTCGTCCACGCTGACCTCGGTGATCACCACTTCGATCCCGTTGATGTCGTGCACCGCGGCAGTGCCGAGCATGGCGTGCAGCAGATTGATCTGCTGCGCGCTCAGGTCCCGGGTGATCAGGTCCGAAATGGTGTCCAGGTCCATGCCCTGGGCCAGGAGCCAGGAGGCCGCGTCGAAGTCGTGGGTGGTGGTGGAGGAAAAAGTGAAGGCTCCGGTGTCCTCGTAAATGCCCAGCCCCATGATCGTGGCCTCGTCCGGGCACACGGACAATCCCAAGTCCCGGATTTCCCGGATCAGGATGGCCGTGGTCGATCCCCAGGGCTGGACCACGCTTTTCTGGGCCGGCAGATCCTCCTCCGAGTCAGGATGGTGGTCGTAGAGGTGAATGGTCAGGCCGGGCAGATCCAGTACGGAGCGGACATGCTCCACCCGGGAGCGCTGTCGGGTGTCCACCACCACCAGCCGCTCCACGGCCGAGGTGTCGATCTCCTTCATGGACTGGAAATTGAAAAGATAGGTCGCGCTCTGAATGAAAAAATTGCGCAGGTTCTTTTCCTGACTGCCCGGAAAAATCAGCGCCGCGTCCGGATACAGCTTGCCCGCGGCCACCATGGCCGCCAGGGCGTCGAAGTCGGCATTGTTGTGGGCGGTGATCAGGGTTTTGGGGGATGTGGGCATTTTGTGGTCGCGGTTTAGGTTAAGGATTTTGGAGACGGGGGCAGGGGAGTGGTTTCGGAGCTATTTGGAAGTTTGGTTCTGGGAGGCCGGGGGACGGCTTCTTGGATGATGTTTCTGGTGCTGGCTCTTCAGGCGCGAAGTCTGGACATGGGTGTAGATTTCCGTGGCCAGGATGTCTGCGTGGCCCAGGAGAATCTGAACGGTGCGCAGGTCGGCCCCGCCTTCCAGCAGGTGCGTGGCAAAGGAATGACGCAGGGTGTGCGGGGAAATGGGCTGGCGGATTCCGGCCTTTCGGGCGTAGGCCTTGATCAGCTTCCAGACTCCCTGCCGGGTCAGTCCCTTGCCGGAACGGTTCAGAAACAGAACCTCCGCTTTCGGCGAAAAGGCCGGACGCCAGTTCTGGATATAGATCTCCAGATATTTCCCGGCCGAGGCGTGCATCGGCACCACCCGCTCCTTGCGGCCCTTGCCGAAGACCCGCAGCAATCCGGCCTGCAAATCCACGTCCCCGGGACGCAGGCCGATCAGTTCCGAGACCCGCAACCCCGCGGCGTAAAGCAGTTCGAGCATGGTCCGGTCCCGGAATCCCAGCTTGTCGTTGCTGTTCGGCTGGGCCAGCAGGACCGTGACCTCCTCCCGACTGAGTACGTCCGGAAGGTGGCGGGGCAGCTTGGGGTTCTCCAGCTTTTCCAGGGGATTTTCAGCGATCAGCCGCTCCCGGACCAAAAACGCGAACAGGCCGCGCAACGTGGCCAGATGCCGGGCCAGGGAACGGTTTTGCAATCCGGTCTGGCGCAGATGCAGCAGGTAAAGCAGGCCGTGTCGGCTGGAGAACATGTCCAGGTCCAGGCCTTCGCGACCCAGAAACCGCTGCAGGGACTCCAGGTCCGTGGTGTAGGCGGCCACGCTGTTTTCCGCAAGTCCCTTTTCCACCAGGATGTATTCCAGAAACAGGTCCATCCAGGGGTGCAGGGCGGGGGAAGGGATAGGGGAGGGGACCGACTTGGCTTTCCTGGAAATCACTCCACGACTCCGGCAAGCGGTCCGAGAACATCAACAGCCCGTTGGGTGGTGCGGGCACGCAGGAAATCGATCATTTCGGGCTCCAACCCCACGGCGAGCCGCCAGTCCACTTCCTTGTCCGCCTCGAACCAGACGAACCCGGCCACGGTCCAGGACTCCATGGTCCGTAGCGCCTGTCTGATCCAGGCGCTTTTGTCTCCGCCCTGGCGGGCGCTGGCGGTCTCAAAGACCACCAGGAGCTTGTCCGGGGACAGGGCTCGCAGTTCCTCGTACATCGGGCGCATGATCTCCGCGAAGTCGCGGAACGTGCTGTTCCATCCGTGTTCGGCCAGATTCTGGGTCGTGCCCCAGTTGTAGCCGTCCAGGCCCAGGATATCCACGTATTCATGGCCTGGATAGTAGGCCGCGGCGGTGTTCCAGGCCCCGTTCTCGCTCCAGATGGGATGGGGCTGGGATTCCGCGTTGGGGCAGAAGACGAAGAGCGCGTTGTCGGCCTGCTCCCGCCGAAATATCCGGACCACATGGCGAAACATTTCCTGATAGATTCCGGGCGCGTTTGGGCCGTACTCCTCGGGACGCACCCCCCAGTGATAGCGCGAAAGGTTCATCTCGTGGGCGAAACGGATCAACAGCGGTCGTCCATAGTCCCTGGCCGACCGGGCGAAGTTGCGGATGTAGGCGTCGTATGCGCCGCCCAGGATGTCTTCGGCCAGGATGACCTGTTCCTCTCCGTGGCGGATGAACATGGGCTCCCAGGTCAGGCAGGGCAGGGCGTCGAAGGCGTCTATGGCGTGCAGCGTTTCCCAGGGAAAATGTCCGTTTTCGGGATTTTCGGGCCACTGGAGGAAAAAGACCACCATGGACGGATGCAGCCCCAGATCGGAGCGCACCTCGCGCAGGCGGTCTTTGGTCAACGGATAGCCGTCCAGGGCCACGCCGAAAAACAGGCCCGATCCGTCAGATCCGTCCGGTTCGGCGAAGGAAAAAGCGGAAAGACAAAGCAAGGCCACCGTCAGGATGATGGGCGACGCGAACCGTGCGGCGCGGCGGTTGACCGCGGACCTCATACGACGTCCTCCTCGGGATGATTGAAATAAATCACCGAGGAGACCAGCAGACAGTGATAGGTGCACCAGAGGCCGTTGACGATGATCGCCCAGAGCGGATCGCGCTCGAAATAGATCCGGTTGACGCTCCAGACCATGGCCGCGGTACAGAAGCCGGCCATCAGGACGTGGGGCCACAGTGCGTACAGGGGCAGGCTCATGCTGCCTCCCTTGGGCGTGATGCCGAAGGTGCCGCGGACGCCGAGAATTCCCAGCAAGGAGGCGCGCATATAGACCGGAAAGGTGATGGCCTGGAGCACGATGCCGATGCCCAGCTCCTTGAATCCGTAGCGGCGCTGGCCCATGGAGTACAGGAACAGGGTGATGGTCAGGAGAATGTACGGGAAAAAGAACAGAAAATAGATTTCCGGGTGGGCGAAGTAGCTGGGCACCGCGAAAAATTGATAGAGAATCGGGCAGAGCATCATCACGAACAGCACCCAGCCCACGAAGTAATGGGTTCCTGAAAGAAAATACTCCCACCATTTGTGGGCGCTCAGCAGGCGCGGATTGTGGATGAAGGAGCCGATAATTTGCCGGAACAGCCCCACCGTGCCCAGGGCCCACCGGAACTGCTGTTTGAAGTAGCCTCCCAGGTCCTCCGGCCCCATGCCGAAAGCGCAGACCTTGTTCAGATAGGCCGAACTCCATCCCTTGGAGTGAAATTTGAGGGACGTGGCGAAATCCTCGGTTACCGAGGACTCCTCGAACCCGTCCACGTCGGCCAGGGCCTCGCGGCGGAAGATGACGTTGGTGCCGCAGCAGAACATGGCGTCCTGCATGCTTTTGCCCTCGCAGATGTATTCGTAGAACACAGCCTGCTGCAATCCTGCTGCCCGGGCCACGCGGTTGGTCTCGAAGTTGGTGTAGTATTGCGGAGTCTGGATAAATGCCAGCCTGGGGTTGGCTTCCATGAAGGCCACCAGCGGGTCCACGAAGTCCGGCAGAGGGTTCATGTCCGCGTCGAAGACAATGATGTACTTTTCCTTTTCCGTACGTTGTCGATCTTCGAAGGAGGTGAATTCAAAGCCCTCCCTGGGTTTGCCTTCAACGAAATCCAGAAAGTCGTTGATCATCCCGGCCTTGGCTCCACGCCATTGGCGGCGGAAAAGGTTCACGCCGATCCGTCGGCACAAATCGTCGATTTGCTCCCGATAGCGGCGCATCTCCTCTGGATCGTCCCCCGGCCGGTCGTAGCGGGTGTCGTCCAGAAAATAGATGTGCTTGTTGGGATAGGTCAGGTTGTAGAAGCAGGTCAGGGTGTCCTCCAGGATGGACAGGGGCTCCTTGTAGGAGGACACGATGATGGCCACCGGGGGATAACTCTTCAGTTCCGGGACGTTGTCCATGGACAGTTTGGGCTTCAGGCCCGCTGGCTGCGAGATGACCCGATACAGGTTCAGGAAATACCCGAAGGCGTGGGTCATGGTGAAGGCCTCGGCCAGAAGCAGGAGCAAGGCCAGACTCTTTTCGTACCAATGGTAATCCGCGACCAGAAACAGCGAGGTCCGGACCATCAGGTACAAAAAAACGGTCATCATGGTCGCTACCAGGACCATGGAGAGAATGGCGTTTTTCTTGGAGGGTTGTTGCATTAAAATCGATACTCCAATCCAGCCCAGACCCCTTCCGCATCCCATTGGCGGGAGCGGTGCAGGAGGCCCTGGAGGCCCAGACTCCAGCCCCGGCCCAGGTCCACCTGGTATTCGCCTTCCAGGCGCAGGCCCGGGTTGGCGTCGGTGTCCGTGCCGGTGGAGAGCTTCAGGTTGTACCAATGTTGCCTGGCACCGCAGAAATGCATCTCGGCCAGGTCGTGCCGCCACTCCAGGGTGAGGGCCGTTGCCGAATAGTTGCGGGGAGTCCAGTAGGGATGATCAATGCCGATCAGGGTCGGGCCGTCGTAGAAGTACTCGGATTCCCGGCGGAAGTGGCGGTGTTCTCCGGTGAGCGTAATTTTGAGTTCCCGTGGGTGATCGGTGAGGCCCAGGCCCAGGTCTCCCCGCAGGGCCAGGCCCTGGTTGTCGTCGCTCATGCCCGCGTATTCCGCGGTCAGTCCCAAATCCAGCCGTCTGGTCAGCGGCGAGGTGGCGGTCAATCGCCAGGCGTCGTAGAGAACGCCCCCGGTCAGGGCCAGGCCATTGGACAACTCCTGACGTCGTTCATACTCCAGTCCCAGTCTGACCACGTCCCGCAGGTTGAGTTCCACCCCGGCCACGCCCAGGTTCTGATCCTGTACTTCGGAAGAGTCGTAGCTTTTGCGGGTGAACGCGGCATGGCCGCGCAGCCAAGGCGTGAGCACGCCGCGCAGCCCAAAGGTCTGGCCTTGGGCGGAATACTCCTTTTCCAGCCGATCCCGGACATCCACATGCAGGTCGTCCAGGCTTCCGGGCCGTTCGGACCAGACGTGTTGGGACGCGAAAAGGTGATACCGTGCCGTGCCCAAGGGCAGCTCGCCCGTCAGCGTACCCTGATGCCGACGCATGGCCGAAAGCCGGGCCCCACCCTGTCCTTGTTCGTTCCAAAAACCGTAATCAGCGCGCAGCGCGGGACGAGAACGGCTCTGGATCCGTTCCACAGCCAGCCCGGCCCGGCCATGCAGCGGGTCGAGATTCAAGAGTTCCAAACAGGTGGCCATTTCCTGGTCGTGCAGCCCCAGGGAACATTGGGCCTGGGCCAGATCGAACAAGGCTTCCTGGTTGCCAGGCTGGGCTTCCAGCAGCTCGGTATAGGCATCCAGGGCCGGAAGTCCTCGGCGGTTCCAGGTCAGCATCTTGGCCTGCTCTTCCAGGTGGGCGGCCCGCTGAACGCGGTAGGCGGGCAGCAGGTCGGCCAGCAGGCGTTCGATGTCCTGGGCTGTGTCCCGTGCTGTATTTTGGGCAAGTTCCGAACCATGCATTGCATACGCGGCTTCAAGCCGTTCCCGGACGGGATAGGCCCGCCCGTCCCGCAGTTCCCGGATCACCTCGCCCAATGCTTCATTCAGCTCCGTTTGCCGGACCCGGAAGCGCAGGGCGTCCGCTCTGGGCATCAGGCCGCGCAGGTCGTCGGAAACCTGCATGGCCCGGTAGAGGTCTTGTGCCTGCTCGGCCTGTTTGGCCCACATGGCGACCCTGGCCGCTTCGCGCAGAGGCAGAGGGTCTTCGGGGCGCAACCGATGCAGGGCGTCGTAGGCCGCCAGGGAGTCGTCGTAGCGTTTTGCCCAGGAAAGCACCCTGGCCCGGGTCAGCAGCAGTTTGGAAACCTGGGGCAGGTCGTGGAGCAGGGCGTCCAGCTCATTCAGGGAACCATCGTAGTCTTGCAGCGAAGCGTTGATTTCCGCCAGACCCAGACGGGCCGGAAAAAAGTCCGGGTCCAGCTCCAGCGCGGCAAGGTAGCATTTCCTGGCCGGTTCACGGACCCCGGCCAGGGCGTAGAGCGCTCCCCAGGCCGCGAGCTGATCGGGAGAGGGGAAGGCTTGACGCAGATGATCAATGAATTGGGGATGGACGAGGACGCCATGGCCCAGGGGATGCGTCGGCGTCCGCATGGTGCGGCGTGGGGACGTCGCGGGACGGATTTTCTGACGTAGCCCGTCGGCGGAATAGCGTGGATCGTCCGGTGCGACGGAGGACATGGGGCGGCGCAGGCTGAAGCCCTCGCCTGTCGGTGATTGGAGCGGATCGTCCGGCTGGACGAGGCGGGCCCTATCCCCGCCGTGGTCTGGCTGTCCGGGCAGAGCGATCCAGAGAAAGCGAGCCTCAATATGATCCGGCACGCGGTCCAGAATCGAAGCCAGAGCCGCCTCGGCCCGGTCCTCCTGTCCCAGGCGGAGCAGGGTCCGGGCCAGGGCCAGTTCGTCGTCAGTGCTGTAGCCGGGAGTGGCCGCAAGCGCCTGCTGAACATCCAGGGCGGCCTCCAACTCACCGGCCTGGTACAGAGTTTGGCCGCGCAGGCGCAGGAGAGCGACATGGTCCAAGGCTCGGGGAGGCACGGCGTCCAGGATGTCCATCGCACCCTTGAAGTCCTGTTCGGCCAAACGCAGCCCGGTCAGAGCGGCCCAGGCATCCGGGTCGGAACGGTCGTCCAGCAGCAGGCCGCGCAACAGCCCTTCGGCCTGCTCGTAGCGTTGGGCCGCGAGCAGTGTCGCGCTCAATTCCAGCCGGATCGTCCGGCTCTGGGCAGCGCTCAACGCCGGATCGCCCAAAAGCGTCCGAAGCAGGGTCTCAGCCCGGTAGAAATCCCCCCAACCCAGCATGATGTTGGCCGCCCGCAAGGTCAGTTCCAGATCCCCGGGACGTTCGGCCAGCAGGTCGAGCAGAATGGTCCGGGACCGGCCCGCATGTCCCAATGCGGCGAACCGTGCCGCCAGGTCCAGGCGTTGTTCCGGGCCAAGGCGATCCCCGGGCAGGTCCGTCAGGATGCGAACGGCGTCCTGATGGGCGGATAAGCGCCCCAGCACCCCGGCCAATTCCAGAATCACCTCCGGATCGTCAGGATCGTCCCGGTACAGCAGCTCATACTGCCGCCGGGCCGCCGGCAGATTTTCCTGGTCCCGTCCGAGCAATCTCGCCAACTCCAGTCGGGCATCATGATCTGAAATTTGAGACCAAGCCGGGACGATGGTCCGGCCTGATGGGGCAGTACTTTCCGCGGCCAGCCCCATGGACGGGGCGCGAAACAAAAAGGGTGGAAAGGCCAGGGAGGCCGTCAGGACGGCCACGAGCAGCGGACGGAGCAGGGGCGATGGCCGACCGAAGTCCGCACGCAGCGAGAAAAGAGGTTTGCGTGATTTGATAAACAGATGTTTCATACCTTCCCGACCGTCCCCGCCCCATCAACTTTCAACTCCTGAACCGTGAACCACTGAACCCATGCCCCCCTTGAACCGGATCACTCCAATGTTCCTTGCAATGCCCGAATGGCATCCTGGTGACGTCCCGCCCAGGAGAGCACGAAGGCGTATTTGCGGCGGAGTTGGACGTCCTGGGGTAATTTTTCCAGGAGCAGTTCGTATTGCTTCAGGGACTCGGGATAGCTTCCGGCCCAGGAAAGGACTTCGGCCAGTTTCAGCCGCACCCGGTCGTCTCCGGGGCGGTGTTCCAGGTGGGCTTCGTAAATGCGCGTCGCGGCGTCATAGTCCTGCCGGGCCGCATGCAGATCGGCCATTATCAGCCGGGTTTCGTCGTCCAGAGCACGTTCCGGGATGGATTGCAGGTCCTTCCAGGCTTCCTCCTGGCGTCCGGCCCAGGTCAGGACCTTGGCCCGCTCCAGGCGGGCCTGAACATGGTCCGGCCTGTCGCGCAGCACCCGGTCGTAGGAGGTCAGGGAATCGTCGAACTGCTCCACGTAGCTTTGCAGGCGGGCCAGTTCCAACCAGGCCTGCCAGTCCGGGATCTCGTCGCCGGGACCGGGGAGGGACGGGGCAGGCCTGTCCGGGCCGGCCGGGGTCTGGGCGGCGGTCTGGGTGGCGAGAGTGCTCAGCAGAACCAGCAAAGCGCCGAGGACGAAGGGTGTCAGGCGAGGCATCAGCTGTCTCCCAGTAGGATTTTGTATTCCTCGATGGCTTCGTGGAATCGGCCTTGTCCGGTCAGGACGCGAGCCAGATGAATGCGGAGTTCGCGGTTGTCCGGAGCTGTTTCCAATGACGTTCGGAGAAGGGACTCGGCATCCTCCGTCCGGCCCATGGCCAGGTAGGTGACGGCCAGTTCCAGGGCGGCGATCTCCTGGAACCCGGGAACGTCCAGAAGTCGCCGGTAGAGCAGTTCCGCATCATGAAACCACTCGGCCCGACGATACAGTCCGGCGAGATACAGGGACAGGTCGGGGCTGGCCAGGAGTTGGCGCGGATAGTGCTCCAGGAGTTCACGGGCCAGTTCCGGACGACCGAAACGGTCGAACAATCCGGCCAGGTTGCGCAACTCCGGGGGCAAGGGCCGGACCCTGGACTGGAGCAGGTTGTTCAGGCCTTGCTCGGCGGCGGCTTCATTCCCGGAGGCCAGGGCCGCTTCCACCACCCGGATCAGGGCCTGAGGCCATTGCAGGCCCAAATCCAGGGCCGCTTGATACAAATGCATGGCCTGGGCCGGATTGCCGGCCTGAAACTGTTGCTCGGCCCGACGGAAAAGCACTCGATCCTGGTGGATCGCGGCGTAGCCGAAATGGGCGCTCACGGCGAAGGCCAACAGGATTAGGAAGAACAACCCTCGTTGGCGCCATGCCTGGAAGTGTTTGGAAGTGGCCATGTCCGGCATTTACATCGGGAAGGGGAACCTGTTTTGAAACGCGAATTATTGTGCCCGCATGGCCTCCAGGCCCGACTCCACATCCGGATGAATGCTGAAGACACGGTCAAGCTTGGTGACCTCGAACACCTTGCAGACACTGTCGTTGACCACGCACAAGCTCAGCATTCCGCCGGGGCCGAGGCTTTTGAACAAGGAAATGAGCACCCCAAGGCCGCGGGAGTCGATGAAGCCTACCTTGGAGAGGTCCATCAGAATGCGATTGCCGCCCTTGTGGATCAGATCGATCATCGCGGTTTTGAAGCCGTCCGCGTTGGCATGTACGATTTTATCGGCCAGTATTGTAACGAGTTGGATGTCGTTGTGTCGGGTGAGTTGGTATTCCATGAATCTTCCTCCAAATGCGTGTTTCAGGCTGGCCGGTGGGCCGGTCAGTGATCCGGACAGGCCGGATCCGGCTTGGCCAGGGCATGGGCGTAGAGCATGACCAGCGTGTTGTAATTGTAGAAGATCTTCTTTTCCAGGGTCACGATGGCGGCCAGATACTGGCGCATGACGTCCTGCTCAAAAGCCGAACTCCAGACCGCGGCGTCCAGTTCCGGTTCCATGACTTCGCGAAGTTCCTCAAGGTCGAACACCTGTTGAATGCGGTTGATGGAGCAGACCCCGTGGCTGATATTGCCCCGAAACACCTTGAGCTGTTCAATGTTTTTCAGAACCAGTCCGTGCATATCCTCGAACAAAAAACCGCGCAACCGGCGTAGCGTGGCGGCGTCGTACCCCGTGGTCCGGGTCAGGATCGGCTTGAGGTGCTTGAGATAGATCAGGATTCCCTTTTTAAGCAGGATGGTGTCCTTGAGGATCTTCTCCAGGAGGCTTTCCGCCGTTGGCAGGTCGGTCAAATCAATGGTGATGGATTTGCCCTCGAAGCTGACGTAAACCGGATAATACAGCGGGGTTCGGGCATCGATGCGCACGCCGCAAGCCAGACCGCCCAGATTGTCGTCCCAGGTCGCCCAGGCCACGCTGCCCTGGTTGAAGGTTTCCCCTTCGAACAGAAAGGGCAGATGGAAGTCGATCCGCTCGCCCTGGTGCAGGATTTCCCGCTTGACCACCCACTGGGGCAGAACGATCCTGGCCCCGTGCATGCTGATGTCCATGAGCAGGTATTGAAAGATGGCCGAATCCTCGACCCGGGAACCCATGAACGGCAGGTTAACGGAATCGATGGCGATCCGGTCCTCGCGGCGGGCTTGGTAATGAGGAGAAGTGGACATGCGTTCAGGTGCTCTCTTTCGTTTGCCGTTGTTTACCACTGTAATGATTCAGGTCAAGGCATTGTCAAATGTGTTGCCAAGGAGTAACCGTCTCCAGTTCAATCCCCGTATCATTGCATCTTTCAGGAGTACCCCCGTCATGCCCATGGAACCGCGCGATCTGAGGGAATCCAATGAATTCCTGAACATCCTGCTGGAAAACATCCCTTCCCTGGTTTTGCTGGCCGATGGCGAGATGCAGGTGCGGGAAGTCAACGACGCCTCACGGGTGCTGTTCGGTTTGTCCCGTGAAGAGATGCTGGGCAAGCGTTGCGGCAATGCCCTGCACTGTGTTTTCGCCGAGACGGAAGACAGGTTGTGCGGTGAGACCAGCAATTGCTCTCAGTGTCCGTTGCGACAAAGCGCCCTGGCCACCATGCTCAAAAAGGTGCCCACGGATCGGGAGAAACTGATCCACACGTTTTTCGTTGATGGCCTGCCCGAAGAGCGGCACTTTGAATTCAGCACCCGCTATGTGCGATATCAGGGCCAGGAAATGGTCCTGCTGATCCTGTACGACGTGACGACCCTGGAGCGGCAAAAGCAGGAACTGATCGTCCAGCAGGATAAAATCAACGAGTCCCTGAAGGCCGCCGGCTGCATCCAGCACGCCCTTTTGCCGCGTCGGCTTCCGGAACTGGAGAACGTGCGCTTCGCCTGGCGCTTCAAGCCCTGCGATGCCGTGGGCGGGGATATTTTGAACATCGTCCCGTTGGACGAGTCCCATATCGGACTGTACCTGCTGGACGTGGCCGGCCACGATTTTTCCTCCTCCATGATCTCCGTGCTGGCCTATCAGTTGATGAACCCGCTGACCGGAGTTCTGTTGGACCACGGCATCTCGCCGCCGCGGATTCGCGAACCGGAAGAGGTCCTGAACATCCTGAACCGGGAATTTCCCTTCATGCGCTTCGAACGGCACTTCACCGTGGTCTACGCCGTACTGAACACGGCGTCCGGCGAGATGCGCTACAGCAACGCGGCCCAGTGCCATCCCATCGTCATTCCTCACGCCGGAGAATTACGCCCACTGACGGTATCCGGGACGATCATCGGTTTGCAGGGCATTCCCTTTGGACAGGAAAACGTGCTGCTCGGCCCCGGCGACAAAGTCGTCCTGCTCAGCGACGGCGTGGAGGAAGCTCCCGACCCGTCCGGCGGGTTGTTCGGGGAAGAACGTCTGCACGACACACTGCGCTCCCTGCGCCATGCGCCTCCGGAGGAATTGGCTCAAGGACTCTCATCCGTGGTCACCGACTTTGTCGGAGACCGGAAAATCCCGGACGATATCAGCATTCTGGTTCTGGAATATGGAGGAAGCGGGGCGGATGGAAATGAAGAGGATGGGCCTGGCATGCGAACATGAAGACAAATGGGAAAGACGATTTTTCTGTTCGGTTTTGACTTGGGAGCACGTTTTTCACGTGTTTTGACGACGAAGGGAGAACGGATATGCAATCATTACGCGAGTTGTACCGCTACGGGATGGGGCCGTCCAGCAGTCATACCATGGGGCCGCGCCGGGCAGCGGAAATGTTTCGGGCGCGCCATGCGCAAGCCGCCAGGGTGCGGGTCACGCTGTACGGCAGCTTGAGTCTGACCGGGCGCGGTCACTTGACGGACCAGGCGGTGACCCAGGGCTTGTCGCCTTTGCCTTGCGACGTGGTTTGGAGCGACCAAGCGCTGGATGAACATCCCAACGGGATGCTGTTCGAGGCCTTGGCCGCGGATGGGAGCTCTTTGGGCTCCTGGACCGTCTTCAGTATCGGCGGAGGGGAGTTGCGGGAGGCCGGACTGGGGAAGGCTGAAACTCCGAGTCGGTACGTTCAGACGACCATGAAGGAAATTCTGGACCAGGCCGGGTCACGGGGCAAGCCTCTCTGGGCCCTGGCCGAGGCGGTGGAAGGGTCGGACCTGTGGGACCATCTGGGTTTTGTCTGGCTGAAGATGCAGGAGGCCATCGCCGCCGGGTTGGACGAGGAAGGGTCGCTGCCCGGAGGATTGAATCTGCAACGCAAGGCCCGGGGCTTTTTGACCCGGGCCAAGCAATTGCGCCGCTCCGCCGGTCGGACCGGGCTGCTCTCGGCCTATGCCCTGGCCGTGTCCGAGCACAACGCCGCCGGCGGCTTCGTGGTCACCGCGCCGACGTGCGGTTCCTGCGGCGTGCTGCCCGCTGTGCTGTTTTACCTGCAACGGGACCTCGGCCTGGAAGACGAGTATCTGCTGCGGGCCCTGGCCACCGCCGGTCTGGTGGGCAACGTGGTCAAGCACAATGCCTCCATTTCCGGAGCCGAGGTGGGATGTCAGGGGGAAGTGGGCGTGGCCTGCGCCATGGCCGCGGCCGCCGCGGCGCAACTCTTGGGAGGATCGCCGCATCAGATCGAATACGCGGCGGAAATCGGTCTGGAACACCACCTGGGGCTGACCTGCGATCCGATCCTGGGGCTGGTCCAGGTCCCCTGCATTGAGCGCAACGCCTTTGCGGCCATTCGTGGCTTGGCCGCGGCGGAATTCGCGATGCTCTCTGACGGACGCCATCTGATCAGCTTCGATCAGGTGGTGGAAGCCATGCAGCAAACCGGCCACGACCTGCCCAGTCTGTACCGGGAAACGGCCCAGGGTGGATTGGCCAAGGTCTATCAGGGGGCGCGGGACCGGGAGCAGGCCTGATGCAACAAGCAGTCCCTTGCGGATGTCCTTTTTAACGAAATGAAGGCCTGAAAGGTTTTTCGAACATGGAGAAAAAGACGCCGCATTGCAGTCTGTCGTTGGTCAAAGAACTGGTGAAAGCAGGAAATGTTCGTTCAACCATGTCGGCCCTGGCAGGTGCCGCGGCGCTGAATTATGGTTTTGACGACATGGTTGAGATTATCTTGTCGTTGACAGCGAAAGACTTCTACAAGAGCATGACCACGTATACAGACCATCGGATTTGGCAGGACGTTTACAGGCCCCTCACTTCAGCGGGCAAAATCTATATCAAGCTGACCGTCATTGAGGACGTGCTTATCGTATCCTTCAAGGAGCTGTGATCATGAAATGTCCATTTTGCGATTCCGCGGAAATGATTCAAGATATCCGAGATAAGCCGTATACCTACAAAGGCGAATCGACCGTAATCCAGGACGTGACGGGTGACTATTGCCCGGCCTGCGGCGAGGTGCTCCTTGATGCCGCCGAGTCGAGGCGGGTCAGTTCCGAGATGATGGAGTTCAACAATCAGGTCAACGCATCATGCATCGACCCCATGTTCATTGCCAGCGTACGCAAGAAACTTGCTCTGGATCAACGAGAGGCGGCCTTGATTTTCGGTGGCGGGGTCAGTGCCTTTTCACGATATGAAACCGGACAGACAAGGCCACCCCTGGCCCTGGTCAAGCTCCTCAAGGTGCTTGACCGACACCCTGATTTGCTCAAGGAAATCAGGGCCGGATAGTCTCACTTTATCGCTGGAGCGGAGGGCTGATCAAGCGAGGTGCGACCGGGGGTGAGACGAGGGAGTGAGCAAAGCCACCTGAGCCGATTTTCGTTTTGAAAGCCCGATGCCGACGCGGATCACCCGTTCACCCCACCTGTTACGCGAACGACCTCGTCCATGGTCGTCAGCCCGGCCAGCACCTTGACGATCCCGCTCTGGAACAGGTTGGCCACGCCCTTGGAGCGTACCAGGCGGCGCAGGGCGGTGAGGTTCGTGTCCCGGCGCACGGCGTCCTGGATCTCCTCGTCAAAGGGCAAAATTTCGTGGATGCCGGTGCGGCCGAGGTAGCCGGTGTTGCGGCAGAATTCGCAGCCCGGTCCGGCCCAGACCGTTTCCGGTACGTCCAGGCCACTGCTTCGCCATAGTACGGCCTGGTCCTCCGGGGTTTGGATCGGCACCTTGCAGTGCGGGCAGAGGGTGCGCACCAGGCGTTGGGCCACGATTCCGGCCAGGGCCGCGTTGATCAGAAAGGCGTCCAGCCCCAGATCCAACAGCCGGGTGATGGAAGAGGCCGCGTCGTTGGTGTGCAGGGTGGAGAGGACCAGATGGCCGGTCAGGGCGGCCTGGACCGCTTCCTGGGCCGTGTTCAGGTCGCGCATTTCCCCGATCATCACGATGTCCGGGTCCTGGCGCAGGATGTGTCGGAGCACCTGGCCGAAATCCACTCCAATTTTGGGCTGAACCCCGATCTGGTTGAACTCGTCCACCACCATTTCGATGGGGTCCTCCAGGGTGAGCACGTTCACGCCAGGATGAGCCAGGGTCTTCATGGCCGAATACAGGGTGGTGGACTTGCCGCTTCCCGTGGGGCCGGTGACCAGCACCAGGCTGTTGGAGCGGGCCAGGAAGGAGCGGAAGAGGTGAAGCTGATCCGGCTCCATGCCCAGCTCGTCCAGCTTCTTCAGCGTGGTGTCGCTGGAGAGCAGCCGCAGGACCATCTTTTCCCCAAAGGCCACCGGAATGGTGGAGATCCGGACATCTGTCCGGATGTCGTCCAAAACGAGCTGCACCCGTCCGTCCTGGGGCCGCCGTTTTTCGGAAATGTCCAGGCGGCTGAGGCCCTTGAGTCGGCTGATCATGGCCTGGTGCACGGTCAGTGGGAGGCGGTAGAGGGGATGGAGCACGCCGTCGATGCGGAACCGGACCAGGGATGCGTCGCGCTTGGGCTCCAGGTGGATGTCGCTGGCCCGTTCCCGCAGGGCCGTGTGCAGCAGATAGTCCACGGCCTTGCTGACATGCTTCTGGGAGCCGGGATCCGACCGCTCCCCGACCCGGACCCGCTGCTCCTGGTTGGCCAGGGATTCCGACGCACTGAGAAACTCCTGTTCCGCGGCCTTCACGGCCTGGCGGAACTGGTAGAAGTCGTCGATCAGCCGGGTGATCTCGGCCCGGGTGCCCAGAAACAACCGCAGCGGCAGGGTCGTGACCCGGCACATGTCTTCCCGGAGTTCCGGGCGGAACGGGTTGTGGGCCAGAATTTCCAGATGCCCGTCCACGATGCGCAGCGGAACCAGCAGGTTGGTCCGGGCAAAGCCCTCGGAAATGGTCCGGGTGCTGACCTCCAAATCCAGTTCCAGCACGTCCAGCCGCTTGAATTCCAAGCCGAACCGCGTTGCCACTGCCCGGAGCACGCATTCCTCGGTCAGGCGCTCCCGCGGAGCCTTGGCCCGGGTCAGCTTCAGGCCCAGAAGCAGGTCCAGCCCGGACTTGGGGTCCGCTGGATCAATATCCCGCTGCCGGGCCTGATCCAGAACAACCTGTGTCCGGGGAGAATCCAGTTCCCCGGTCTGCTCCAGAATCGGCAGAAGGTCGGCCAAACTGTAGTCCAGGCGGGTGTGGGGGGGGAAGGCGCAGTGGTCGGTGGCGGTCATGGATGTCCTGGGCAAAGGGAATGGATGAAACCGTGGCGGGCAATCTTTCGCATACCGACAGAAACGGCGCAATCCGCTTGATCAGCGCGCCTGGGAGACATTGAAACAGGAGAGAAAAGCCCCTTGGTTCGGCCCCGGCAGAAATCACCAGGCCCGGATGAAAGCTACTCAATGATGGAATATTTTTTTCGAACGATATCCTTGGCAAACGCATCGAAATGCCACCATTCGATGGCCAGCGGATGCCATCCCGCATCAACCATGACGTCCCGCAGAGTATGGCGGTTCGCGATCTGCTCCGCCGTCAGTTCGCCCTGCTGGAGAAACTTATTTTCCAAGCGCGGTTGCGCCAAAGGCCCGAAGTGATCCATGGGTGTTCCCATGTCGAACTCTTTGCCGGTACGCACATTGACCAGCGTTACGTCCACCGCGGCTCCGTGATTGTGCATCGAACCGGTAAAAGGATTGGCCACGTAGGGCTGCATGGGCGTGTCCACGACAAGATCCCACATTCTATGTTGGATGGAACGCGGTCTCAAAGCATCGCCGACCTGGATGCGCAGGTCAGGGTGACGCTCTTGGAGTATGGTGTTCGCCCGGACGAGCATCATTGCAGGTTCGGGGCGCAGATAGGCCCGTTTGAAATCGCCGTAGACGTTCATACCCATGAAATTGTTTTTCCGGGCATATTTCAGGTCCACGAGGATGTCTGGATCAAGCATCTGTACATCCACAAGACCTTCTTTGATCAACTTCAGTTCGAGTGCGGACATTCTCCCGTCGAATTTCTCATTCGGCTGCAGCATGGTATAGTGCTCGCCAAGAGAATCCGGTTCTTGCGAGTGTGCAATTGATGACGCAAAAACTGTCGCAAGCATCCCCAAAACAAGGATCATCGCGGTCCGCAAAGAGATAGTATCCTTTCCTGAAACGTATTCCATATTTTTTTTCCTCATAACTCCGGTAACCACTCACCGGGGTCCGCTGACATGTCCGGGTTTTACAGGCTCGCAAACCTGCAAATTGTACTGAGCAGATACCTGATGTTGCAGTGTGAACAGTGATGAGGAGTCGCATCGGCGCGCAGCCGGATGAGAAATGCTCATCGCTGCTGTTGCGCAAGCCAGTGCAACCCCTGATTGAAGACAATATCGTGGCCGCCGTCGAAAAGAGCGATGGTCGCATTGTTTGATTTGCGCTTAAAAACCAACGGCAGACCAGCCTTCTCGAAAAACGGGTCTGTTTTGCCCTGTCCTTGAAGATTTTCCGGCAGGGACTTGGTTTTATCGATGTATCTGAAATCCTCCTCGGAAATTCGGTCATTTTCCTCGGCCAGATCGTTGAAGGCCCGGATGGCATGGGAGGGGGGAACAAAAGGATCTCTCGTGCCTCCGCAGAGATAGACCTGCACCTCTCTGCCGCGTGCATCCGGCAGATACGCCGAAGGGCTGCGCCGACGGCATTCTTCGCCGGCTTGGTCTGCCGAAACGGGGTTGCCGCCGCAGGACGCTCTGATGTCGTTTTGGTAGCCGTCCGCATACCTGAGTTGAGACCCGCTCAGGTATGCGTACCAGTCCTTGAGATCATACACCGGTACCGATGCCAGGGCTGCCGTGAACAGCTCCGGGTGCCGGCCGACCATGATCAACGACATCATCGCCCCTCCCGAGAATCCTGCCAGGTAAATCCGACTTTCGTCGACGGATGCATTGGCCTTGGCGTACTCCAGAGCCAGGAGCACATCCTGGACCGCCTTTTCCGAACCTGTCGCGTCTTTATTATTGAATCGGCCGTAAAAATCAGGATGCATGAAAATCCAATCGTTCTTCACGGCAAAGACCGCGTACGGAATGCCGTAGTGCTGAAGGTAATTGTCGCTCCAGCTGTGCAGTACGATCAGCAAGGGTTTTGGTTGGTCTGATTGCGAATTGTACCAGAGCGCGGGCTGGCCGGAGTCTTCATTTGGCCGAGGAATGGCAATCTCGACAATCTCCGGGGCGGCCTTTTTCCAGGCTTCCCGTTCGGGGAGGTTGCGCAAGGGACGTTTGGCCATTTGCGTGAAAGAGATATAGTCCTCGACAAATTGAATCTCCGCGTGGGCAGCGGTCCAGATTCCGATCGCGAACAAAAAACAGCCGCAAGCAATGAAAATGCCGGGTACCCGGTTGGTGGTGGTCATGTGATTATCTTCCTTATAACGGGAATGTGGCTGAAGATAAGAATCAGGCCCAACGATACGACAAAAATGCTTGCCGCAAAAAGGGGAATTCCCGCGGCAATGGGTATTTCGATCCCGAAAGCGCTGCCATGGTTGATTGTAAAACCCAGGCGGCCGTCCCGCAACAGCTCCAGTATCAAGGCATGTACCAGGTAGATGCCGAAAACACTCATTGAGATTTTTCGAAGCAGCTTCCGAGAATTCATGTGCTTGCGACCATTGTCGTCCTCCGCCTCCTCCTTAGGGGTATGGAAGACGCTTTTTAGAAACAGAAACAGGGCAAGCGTCATGGTCATGACGGTAATGCTGAAATAATCGTAAAAGAAATGCACGAACTCCCCAGCTCTTGAACTCAGCATATAGGTCCCAGTCATGGTCGCGGCGCCACCGATGAGAAACAGGAGCAACAGGATAACCAATCCTCCCTTTGAGTGGATAACGTTCTCCTTGAGCATGTATCCCAGAAAAAAGTAGCCGCAGAGCTTAAGGGCCGAGTATTCGTTCAAGTCGGAAACAAAATATGTTTCCAGGTTTAACAGTTCATGGACCGCAGGCAAAAGCGACGCCCAGCACAGCCAGATTCCGACAAGATACCAGGCGAATTTACGGGGAGCCAGATTCAGCAGGGCGCTGATCACCGGGGCGAAGAGATACAAGGTGATCAGCATATAGATGAACCAGAGGTGATAGTAGATCGGTCCGGCAATCACCATGGGAAAAAAGTCAAGGAGACCGTAGTCTTGGCCTTTTACATGGATGGAGTAGATAAAATAGATGAAGCTCCAGGCCAGAAAAGGAATGAGAATGTGCCGCATGCGCACCAACAGAAAATCCCGCAACAACACCTTGTCCGCCCCCGGAAGCACCAAAGCCCCACTGGCCATGATAAACAGGGGCACGCTCCACCGGGAGAGGGAGTCATAGACGTTCCCCGTCCACCACTGCCTGGAGTCTTCGAAGGGCACCAGAAATGGGGCGGACGCATGCAGCAGAATGACACCGAAGATCGCGAGTATTTTTAACAGGTCAATCCAGAGCAGCCGCATTGAATCTTTCATATCATTCCTCCCGCGTGGACCGACTTGTTCTGGGCTTTTCTGCCCGCGGCTGCTCGTCGCACCTCTCCCGGCGTGCTGGTACGGCCTCGACATGCATGGAGATAGGCGCGGGAGGAGCGAAACCTGGAAAGCTGAGAGATGCCGAAAATCGTCAAATCGGATCTCTGTGTCATCTCGTGAAATGTGCTGAGTAGGAACGAAGAATTTACGATACAGCGGCTTTTGAGGAAGTCAAGAAGACAGCCGGGGTGAGATGAATTTGATTTCGGGATTCCGTTTGATGACTTGATATGCGAGGTGCTACCTTATACGGTATCGTCCGCCCCCCAAACAGCAAACAGCCTTCAGAAGGAACGACCATGAACAATGGAGCAAAGGAATCAATAGACGAAAAAGATGCTGTGAATTCCCACAGCGAGGATGCCCCAGGTGACAGTTCCATCTCTGACCAGAGGGATGGCGCTGCGCAAATTTTTGCCGCAACCGGCCTGAAGTTCGATCCTGAAACAACTGCCCTGCTTTGGTCCAGAATTCTTCAGCACAAGTGGGTACTTTCTGAAAGATTGGGACGCGACGTGGGGCTCAAACTGGCATGTATCGACTTCATTGAAAACATTGATCCGGTTACCAAGGACGCCAGGGAGAGTAAGCGTATCCAGTGTCTCCGGGAACTCGGCGCGCAGGTTATCGATCGGGCAGTCTGGGAGACCATTTCCGACTCCCAACCCCCGAAACAGGTGGTGAATAACAGGATTATCCGTACTCTCCAACAAGCAGACCTCGCCCGCAAGCACGGGGTTACGCCGCCGAGGGCCATTATCTTTTTCGGTCCCCCGGGCACGGGAAAAACCCATTTCGTCAAGGCCATCGCCGGCATTCTTCAATGGTGGTACATCGAAATCAGCCCGAGCGTTTTGATGGCCGACGGTCAAGACCGTTTGGGGGCCAACCTGAAGAATATCATGGAAAAGGTCTATGACTTGGATGAGACGGTTGTCTTCATCGATGAGTTCGAGGAAATTGCGGGCAGCCGCGACCATGCCTCCCGGGTCGACAAGTCCATCACCAATGAATTTCTCAAGCAGGTCCCTTTGCTCAAAGCGAGGAACCGAAAAAATCTTCTCATTTGCGCAACCAATTATATCCGGCAACTGGACGCGGCGCTGCTCAGACCCGGCCGCTTCGACTGCGTCATTCCCGTGGGCAGCCTCGACGAGCAGGGGCGCAAAACCATATTCGAGCACTATATCGCGCGCACAAATTGCGGATCTGTCGACCTGGACAGACTGGTTTCCCTCACCCCGCTCTTCACTCCGGCGGACATCGAGTATCTTTTCCAGAAAGTGCGGCAGCACGCCTTTGAACAGGAATTGAACCTGCAGCATGATTATCGGGTCACCACGGAGACATTCTTGGAAATTCTCCCTTCGCTTCGACCGACCCTTACCGAGGAAATAATCACCGAGTTTCAGGAGGACAGCGCGGAATACACCAGGGTGTGAGTGGAACCGCACCAGACTCCTACAATGCCCACCTTGCTGATCCCCCGTCCCGGTAGTCGGGACAGGGCGAGGAATCCAGACGGACATGGAGGATCGGTCATGAATTTTGTCGCCATCATCGACAGCCATGGCAAGGGTAACGTCAACGACATGATCAAGGAGAGAAAGGCATGCTCGAAAGGAAAGGTTTTACGCCACAGTATGTGCTTGTTGGGTTTATTGTCTTGGCGGTTTTGCTTCCGTTAAGCGGCTGTGGTCCTATTTACGATACACGGTACTCTTACAGTCCCCCGCACGATCCCCAAGGCCAATCGTGCATTTTTCAATGCGATAATATGAAGATGCAGTGTGAGCAACTTGAGATGATGAAGGCTGAGAACTGCAACAATCGTAACAGGCTTGAACAGGATCGATGCAGAGATAATATTCGCAGACAAGGAAGGGAGCCAAAATCCAGCGAATGCAATTTTTATATTTCATGCACCACGGACACGGAACGTTGTGACGCGCAATACCGGATTTGCTATCAGAACTGTGGAGGGATGGTTCACGCCGAAGAGGTCTGTGTTTTTAACTGTCCATAGATATTATGATTTGCTTAGCTGTTCGTGTTTGTCGCAACATCTGCCATTTTTGATAAAGTTGCGCGTAAGATGATTCAAACGGAAGTACCATTACAAACTTCAAGGAGACCCTGTCATGCGAACGAAAATGCTTGCCTGCACTTTTTTCATTCTTGCCGTTGCATTCATGCCCTGCATCGCCTCGGCCGCGGAACAGTTCGGGGTGGCCGTATATCCCGGCGCCAAGGAACATCCCGGCACCACGAAATTCCTGAATGAACAACTCGGCATGCAAGGCATGGCCTTTCACACTGGCGATTCCGTGGCTGCGGTGGTGGAGTTTTACAGAGCACAGGAGGGCATCCGGGAGGTGATTGTCAGCGAGGAGTCCGCCATGTTCAGAAAGGGCGACGAGGTGGACGTCACGGTGCAAAGCCCGTGGATGGACATGCAGTCGGGAAAATTGATGCAGGATTGCCTCATCTCCATTGTCAACAGGAAATAGTCCAAGCTTTTGGCTTTTATCAACGTCGTCAGGAAGCGACACCAACTCCAGATCCTCAACTACGCCGTCACCTCGAATCACATCGAATCAAAGTCGAAGCGTATTTACTCATACGTGAGAGCTTGAACTTTTGCGGGAGCAGCAATTGGGAGTTTTCAACGGACTGATAACATGAAGGCCGTCGCCATTGTATGGTCGACAAAATGGATGACGAGTCCGCGGAGGCTGTTATGATCAACGGCGTTTCCATAAAGCAGTTCGTGCTTGATCTCAACCAGGAGATGAACAACGACAATGTCTACAACGGCGCCGCGGCGCTCGGCTATTACCTGACGCTCGCAATATTTCCAGGCATAATCCTTCTCATGACCATCATTCCCTATCTGCCCATCGAGCAGGTGGATGAGGCGATCATGGATCTTCTGGGGCAGGCATTGCCGGAAGAGGCCTACGACATGGTAGCCGGGGTGGTGACCGATGTTACGGCAAATCAGCGCGGAGGACTCCTGTCCTTCAGTCTTCTGGGAACAATCTGGGCTGCCACCACGGGGATGTACGCGATCATGCAGCATCTCAACATCACTTACGGCGTCAAGGAGGCCCGCGGTTTCATCCACGGGCGCGCCACAGCGTTGGTGCTCAGCCTGCTTTTCGGCCTGCTGGTGATCGGCGCATTTTCACTCATCGTCCTCGGCGGCATCATCGAGGAGTGGATGGGGGCCCGTCTCGGAATGAGCGACGTACTGATCAAGGCCTTTGCCGCTTTCCGATGGGTCGTCATCGTGCTCGCCTTGTTTTTGGGGTTCGCCTTGATCTATCGGTATGCGCCCAATGTGAAACAGAAATTCAAGTTCATCAGCTGGGGCAGCGTGTTCGGCGTAACCTTGTTGATCATCGTTTCCCTGGGCTTCTCCATGTACACCAGCAACTTTGCGGACTACAACGCCACCTACGGCAGCATCGGCGCGGTAATCATCTTGATGTTGTGGCTCTACATCGTCGGACTGGTGATCCTGGTCGGTTCTGAAATCAATGCCGTGCTTGAGCAGTACAGTTCCGACGGCAAGCGTTAGGGCGGAGACAGGTCGGTCCGGTCAGGGTCAGGGGTCACAGAAATTCAGTAGATTAGCTTGGTCCGACTCCAAACAGTCACAAACAGAACACAAAATACATTGGAATAATCAAGCTTGGATTGGCAAAGGATGGAGGAATAATGAACTATTTGCGCGTTGTGTTTATGGTCATCGCAATCGTGTCCTGGCTTTCACCAACTCCTTCATTTGCAACGGAAAAGTTTGCCCCTGAAACAATCATTAAACTTACCAACGCACATCGTTTGTCGTTGGATCTTGAACCCTTGCAGGAAAACCAGCAGCTGATCGATGCCGCTCAGTTGAGAGTGGAGGATATGATCGGAAATGGGTATTTCGCCCATATGAATCCTGAAACGGGCGAAGGTCCAAAAGAAGCTCTTGAAGAAACTGGATACAGAGTCCACGTGTTTGCCGAAAATATTGCCAAGGGCAACTGGAAAAACAACGAGGAACTGGTGCAAGGGTGGCTGGATAGCCCGGAACACCGAGAGAATATTGAGCTGGCGGAAATGCAGGAAATCGGGGTTGCGATTGTCCGTGGCGACGACTCGAATTCAGGGCTTGCGGTTTATTATGGCGTGCAGCTTTTCGGCAGTCAGCTGCCAAAGCATTCTGAAATAATTGATCACGAAGTCCATCCTGCCGGGGCGTATTGATCAACCTGAAGTTTCTTGATGGGCTATTTGAAAGCATTTGACAGCTATAATGGCTACAATTATAACATGATCCATGATAAAGACGTTTAAATCTGCCAGCACGGGAGATGTTTTTGATGGCCTGGCATCTCAGGCAGCCCGAAAATGTTGCCCCCAATCCATTTGGCCGGTTGCACGCCGGAAGCTGGATCAAGTCAACAGAGTTCTGGGAGTTGACGAACTGAACGCGCCCCCTGGGAATCGTTTGGAACGGTTGAAAGGCGACCGGGAGAATCAATACAGTATTCGTATTAATCAGCAGTATAGAATTTGTTTTATATGGGAGGAAGGCCATGCCTACGATGTCGAAATCACGGATTACCATTGATGCTGGGAGAAGATTGCCTCGAAATCGTCCTCCGACGCATCCTGGTGAGATGCTTTTTGAGGAATTCATCAAGCCCCTTGATCTCACCCAAACAGAGTTGGCTCGCTGCCTGGGAGTTTCTTACCCCCGTCTCAATGAAATCATTAAAGGCAGACGTTCGGTGACTCCGGACACGGCGTTGCGGTTGGCGCGCGTCTTGGGCATGTCCGCCGACTTCTGGCTGGGCTTGCAACAGGATTGGGATCTTTGGCATGCAATGAACAGCCCGGAAGCACAACAGATTAATCTCCTGAAACCCATTCTCAGAGATCAACACTCTTTTGCATGACCATTTGACATCATGATTATGATAAAATCGACAGTAAACAGCGTCGGGGGGCCTTCGACATACTTGGACTATACGGGGCGAGACGATGTGCTGAGCGGAGGCGTGAAGGTAGTGCCCGTGGACACGCCAAGTGGGAAATTTCGGGTCTGGACCAAGCGGATGGGGAACAATCCGGACGTCAAGGTCCTCCTGCTGCATGGCGGGCCTGGTGGGACGCACGAGTACCTGGAAGCTTTTGACAGCTATCTCCCTGCCTCCGGCATCGAGTACTACTATTACGACCAACTGGGATCGTACTACAGTGATCAGCCGGACATACCCGAACTCTGGGATATCCAGCGATTTGTGGACGAGGTTGAACAGGTCCGTCAGGCCCTTGGACTCCACAGGCAAAACTTCTATCTTTATGGGCAATCATGGGGAGGAATCCTGGCTCTTGAGTATGCATTGAAATACCAGGAACACCTGAAGGGGATGATTATCTCCAATATGATGTCAAGTATGCCGGCCTATAACGAGTACGCCGCAAAGGTGTTGATCCCTTCCATGGATCAGGCTGTCCTGGCTGATATCAAGAACATGGAGGCGGAAGAAGACTTCGAGAATTCCCGCTATATGGAACTGCTCATGCAGCACCATTACGTCCACCACGTTCTCCGCATGCCACATGACCAGTGGCCGGATCCAGTGAATCGCGCGTTCAAGCATCTCAATCCAAAGGTTTATATCCCCATGCAGGGGCCGAGCGAACTGGGCGCAAGCGGAAAGTTGGCTAAGTGGGATCGGAGTTCAGACCTCCAGAACGTTACGGTGCCGACACTTGTGGTCGGATCCAGGCATGATACCATGGATCCTGAACACATGGCATGGATGGCTCGTCAGATCCCGAAGTCACGGTATTTGCTCTGCCCGGATGGGAGTCATATGGCGCTGTACGATGATCAAGAGGTCTACTTTGGCGGCCTTGTGCAGTTCATTCTCGACGTCGAGCATGGACGGTTGTAATCTGTCATTATTAAATTATATCAGCATTTTGAATAGGAAATCTGAAATATTTCACGACAAAGGTTGTCTGTAAGGCCTTGAAATGAAATTTTTGCCGCAACCGGCCTGAAGTTCAGGAGGATAAATGCTTAACAATCCGTTGAAAAAAGAGCTTGCGCAGTCTCCTTGTGAATGGATTGGTTTTTATGAATGCACAGGCAAGATGCCTATGCTACCCAGAACTAAGATGTAATGGTAGCACAGGCTTCAAGCCTGTGTAGTCAAGGTTAGGTATGTGCACAGGCAAGATGCCTGTGCTACCCCAAAAAAACGAACATACTTGAGTAAAATCAACCCGCATGAGCAACGAACAACTGGTCTCCAAAGTCTGGAACTACGCCCACGTGCTTCGCGATCAGGGCATTTCCTATGGCGATTATATCGAACAGATCACCTATCTGCTGTTTCTGAAAATGGACCTGGAGCGCGAGGAGCTTTTGGGCGAGGCGTCGGCCATTCCGCCGCAGTGGAACTGGGCGCAACCGAGATTTACGAGGGGCTGCTGGAGCGCAACGCCTCGGAGGTCAAGTCCGGGGCAGGGCAGTACTTCACCCCGCGCCCAGTGATCGAGGCCATCGTCAAATGCGTGAACCCCACTATCGGCGAGACCGTGTGCGACCCGGCCTGCGCACCGGGGGCTTCCTGCTGGCGGCCTACGATCACATGAAGACCCAGACCCGGGACCGGGACAGGCTGCGCGCCCTGCGCCACGACGCGCTCTTCGAGGCGGGCCGGGCAGGGGAGGGCATCCGCAAGCGGCTCTTGGAGGGCTTCAACTTCCACACCCTGCTGCGCCTGCCCACGGGCATCTGGTACAGCCCCGGCGTGAAGGCCAACGTGCTGTTCTTCGACAAACGCCCGGCCTCCCGGGAGGTCCAGACCCGGGAACTCTGGGTCTACGACTACCGGACCAACATCCACAAGACCCTGAAGACCAAGCGCCTGGCGAGTGCGGATTTTGACGACTTCGTGCGCTGCTTTCACGAGCGCACGGAAACCGAACGCTTCCGACGCTTCAGCTACGAGGAACTGGCCCGGCGGGACAAGCTGAATCTGGACATCTTCTGGCTCAAGGACGACAGCCTGGAAGACATGGACAGCCTGCCCGAACCGGCGGTGCTCGCCGCGGCCATCATCGAAAATCTGGAAGCGGCCCTGGAACAGTTTCGCGGGGTCAGTCAGGAATTGGTCGGGGAGTAATTTTATTACGATCCGGTACCATGATGAATCGGTATCGAAATCGAAATCGTGATCGAAATCGAACGCCATGTCCAAGAAGACGACGTCATCACGGGCTGATACACGGCATTTTTAGTTTTCGACTTCGATCTCGATCTCGATTTGGATTTCGATGAGAAAGAAATGTCCTGCTGCGGGTGGAATCTCTCATGGACAGGTCAAGGGGCGTGATATACATTCTTCAATCTGGATCACTCTCTGGAGCCTCTCCGGATTGTGAGCGTGCCGAACAAGGAGCCACCCGCACACATGAGAAGAACACACCAATGACCATGTACTTTGCCGTACCGATCATCACCGTCTTTGTACTCCTGAGCACGATTGGAACTCCTGCGGCTTTTGATCAAGTCGACCTGGATCACTTGCGGGGGAGCAACCAGTGCCCGAAATGCGATTTAAGCGGAGCGAACCTGAGCGGAGCAAGATTGAACAGGGCCGACCTCAACGAAGCGAATCTGCGTAACGCCAACCTGACTTGGGCCAACCTCAACGGCGCCGGGCTGATGGGAGCCGATCTGAGCCATGCCGACCTGAGCAGCGCCAACTTGAGCTGGTCCGACCTGAGCGGAGCGAACCTGACCGAAGCAACGCTGACCCGAGCCAACCTGACAGGGGCCAAACTCAGCGGGGCCACCTGGACCGACGGACGCGAATGCGCCGAAGGCTCCATGGGGGTATGCGATTGAACCGCCAACATGACACAAGGAGCAATACGATGGCCTATTTCAAGTGCGACAACTGCGGAAACACCCTTGAAGCAATGACGCCCCCGGAAACCTGCCCGGCATGCTCGCAAAAGTGTTCATTCGTGGATGTGACCTGCTACACTCCGGAATGCGGCGGCCCGGATTCCCAAAACATCAATCCGACCATGTTCAAAAAAGAGAACGCGACCGACACGGCAGTGAAGTAGTTCTCCCCAGAGGAAATCAAGAACGACATTTATGAGGGGAAAATGGGCATTCTAAGGAGAAATATGGTTACGGGCGGGGCATCAGGGGGAAGCCTGGTCAGTCGGGGAAACGTCCTGGTCGTCTCCCCGCGACCTTGATTCACGAACCGCCGCCAGGATATCCCCAGTGGAAGCCCGTGTTGTCACTCCGGGTACGTCAAAGGGAGATTTTGGGATGGGCCTGAAGGTGACCTCAAAAGTTTCTCCGCCGCGGCGCGTGATCAAAACCCGCTCGGTGCGGGCGGTATTGAGGACCGTTGCCAATGCTTGACGCGCCTGGGAACAGGTATCAGCAAAGATTTTCATGAGTACGATTGTCCCCTCTGCTGCTTTCAGTGTCAATTGCCGGTCACCATTCAGTTTTCATACATCCGGAGGTGAATCCATGAAACGGAAGACAAACGCACTGCCCTTGCTGCTTACGGTTCTGGTCGTGGCCTTTTACGCCCATTGCGGCGGCAATCAGTCCGTTGCGGATGCTGGAGAACCTCGCATCCACCGCACGGTGATCATGTCCGGCTTGAGTAATCCGTGGGACATGGCCTTTGCGCCGGATGGGGCCATGCTGTTCACGGAAAAATGCCGGGGGCTGTCCGTGCGCACGCCGGAGGGGACGGTCCGCCATTTGTTCGGAGCAAACGGCGCAGCTCTGGAGGCGGACGACTTTTTCTGCCAAGGCCAAAGCGGCATGCTGGGCGTGGCCCTGGATCCGGCGTTCTCTGAGAATCGCCGCGTTTACGTGTACATGGCCTCGGACTCCGGCGGGATGAAGACCAACCGCGTCGTGCGTCTCACCGTGGACGATGCGTATGCCGTTGTCGCGAACCGCGTGGACATTATTGACGATATTTCCTTCAAACAGTCCTTTAACCGCTGGGGGCGGGCGGGTGCGCACAGCGGCGGGCGAATCCGGTTCAGCCCGTTTGACGGCTTTCTGTACGTCGCCACCGGCGACAACCACGATGGGCCGCTGCCCCAGGACCTTTCCCGTCTGGGCGGCAAGGTGCTGCGCGTCGACCGCGACGGCCAGGCCGCACCGGGCAATACTACCCCGACCGGGGGAGATCCACGCATCTTTACTTATGGGCACCGCAACGTGCAGGGCCTCGCATTTCGTCCCGGAACGGGCCGAGTGTTCGCCTGCGAACACGGTCCCGGTCATGACGACGAAGTGACGCCCCTTGCTCCGGGCCGCAACGGCGGCTGGGACCCCGCGCCCATGCCTGGGGTATCCTGCATGAGCGACTACTGCGGATATACCTCCAACAACCCCGAAGGCAGGCCTACGCCCATGACGGATCTGGCCCGGTTTCCCGACGCGCTCGAACCGTCCTGGAACAACCGCGGCGCTTCCGAGGGAATGGGGCCGTGCGTCTTTCTGGAAGGGCCGCACTGGGAGGCCTGGGAAGGGCGGCTGGCCGTGGGGTTTCTGCGCGGGGCGCGCATCGAACTGTTGCAGTTGGACGCGGACGACATGACCATGGAAGCGAGCGTCATCCCCGGTCTGCCGTCACAGCGCATGCGCTCCCTGGTCCTGGGTCCGGATGGTGCGCTCTATGTCGCCATTGATGGAGGGGAAATCTGGCGGCTGGAAAGCGCCGGACCGTAGCAATCCTGGAAACAAACCGCCCGCTTCCGTTGGTCGCTCAGGGCACCAAGAACGCCAAGGAAAAGAATTTGGAAAGCAGGGAAAAAGCTGCTTTCCAAAAACATTGCTTCATCCCTCTTCGATAGAAATCGGAAATCGCCGTCAGCGGCGAGCCTTTTGCCTTCCGCATCGTTCCAGCGGAATGCAAAAAACACTTCTTGGCGCACTCCGAGCCTTGAGCGAAGCGGGTGGTTTAATTCTTCAAATGGCTACATATCCTGAACCATCCCGAGGGAAAAACTCAAAATCAAAGCCCTGAAGGAAACAACATGCCAAAAACAAACTCCGCTCAACTCGCGGATCATCCTGGTTTGCTGAATACTCGGCCTGAAGAGAAGAACGCCGATGGGCGGGAAGGCCGGGACGCGCCGGGGGCCTTGGATGGTGTCGGTGGAGAGAGCAAATCCGGGGATGTGCTGGAGGGAATCGTCGCCATCCTGGACAGCTTGGACGAATGGCAAAAAAGCCGGGAGGGGGAGGGCAAAGACTCGTAGACCCTCCCTCGGGGGGTGACCTCAGTCCTGATCGTTCTCGGACATGGGAAAGTCCACCTTGATCTTAAAGGTCTTTTCCGCGAGCAGGTTCAGGATTTCGATGCCGGTTCTGGCCGTGATCTCGGCCAAACAATGCTTGCAGGTTGCATGAAATGGTCGTTTTTTTCATTTCTTTCGAGAGGTTATCATGCTGAGGAGACGTCTGGAAAAAAAACTATAAATACAACCTGTGAGGGTGTTTACATCGAATGAAAATTTTGACTATATGGTGATGACGCGAAGAGCCAAAAATCGAGACAAGCCCGACCACGGGCATTATTACTCTTTGCGAAGACCAACCAGTTACCCGGCGGGGAACAAGAATGACGAACTCATTTTCTGTCTCCAAGTGCACTCCGCCGGAAATCGACAGATTCGTTCTTCGTCCACGGTTGTTCGATAGGCTGGATGAGGCCTGTCTGCGTTCAGTGATCTGGATAACCGGGCCACCCGGCTCCGGAAAGACCTCGCTCATTGCTACGTATGTCCAGCGACGCAATAAGCCGTTTATATGGTATCAACTGGATGAAACGGACAACGACCCAGCCTCTTTTTTTACTGGCTTGGCAACGGCTGCAAAGCCGATTTCCAAGGTGCAGGACGCCGTTGTTTCCACGTTGACGCCTGAGCACCTCCAGAATCTCGCCACATTTTCCGGCATTTTTTTTGAACGATTTGTCCTCAATCTTCCCGCCGCGTTCGATATTGTCCTGGACAACTATCATCTCCTTGATCAGGGCAGCAGTGTACATGCCTTTGCAATGGACATGCTGACTTCCTTCTCGCCGAAGGAAGTGAACATGTTCATCGTCAGTCGTAATTGTCCGCCGGATGCATCCGTCAAAATGTTGGTCGAACAACGAGTGAGTTTTCTTTTCTGGAACGAACTCCGGTTCACTTTGGAAGAGAGCAAGTCCCTGCTGGGCTCAGACAACTTTTCTGATGAAGTGATCAATTTGCTTCATCAAAAAACCGATGGCTGGGCCGCTGGATTGGTCCTGCTTGGAGAAAGCCTTCGCCGGGGAGGACGAATTGCTGATACAACGCCTTGGGTCCCGATGGAGGACGTGTTTAATTATTTGGCTTTGGAGGTTTTCCATAAAATTCAGCCTGAAATCAGAGATTTTCTGATCAAAACAGCATTTTTGTCCAAAATGACCGTGGACATGGCCTCCACCTTGACCGGCTCTGAACAGGCAGAGAATATCCTCATCCGTCTTTTTCAAAATAACTACTTTACCACCCGACATCTTTCATCAATCCCTGAATACGAATATCACCCACTGTTTTCGCAGTTTCTCCGATTCATGGCCGGGAAGGAAAGCGCGCCTGAGGAGTTAAAGAGGCTGATATGTCGTTCAGCCGCAATCCTGGAGTCGTCAGGACAGCTCGAAGAGGCCGTGAGTCTGCTGCGCAGTGTGGGCGAGACGGAGCTGATTGTCCAGGTCACCTTGAAGCATGCGGAAAGGATGGTATCTGAGGGGCGATTTCGGACTCTGGCAAACTGGATATCCGCTGTCGAGCAAAGTTTTTGGGATAAAGAGCCCTGGCTGGCTTACTGGATGGCAACCTGCCTTCAGTTCACGGATTCCGTGCGCAGCAGGGACTATTACGAGCTCGCTTTTGAGAAGTTCCGGGCCGTTCGAGATGAGAAGGGAATGCTTTCGGCGTGGTGTGGAGCGGTGGATACCTGCATTTATGACGGAAATGACTTCCTCTTTCTTGAGGGATGGATAGCAGCCCTGGAACGACTCCTGAAGGAAGGGCTGGCGATTCCAAGCTCTGTGTTGGGAACGAGAACCGCCGTCTGCATGCTCGGGGCCCTGGTCTACGTGCGCCCCGAGCATGCGGAACGAATCCGGGTCTGGCTGGAACTTGCCTTGCGGCAGCCCCACCAACAATTCAACGGGCATGATCATCTTCATGTCGGTTTTCACGCAGCCTACCACGCCATGTGGACAGGAGATCTCACTCGCCTGCGAATCCTCTCGGAAAACATTCAACGAGTAGTTCGGAATCCCGAGACCCCACTTTTTCATGTCCTGAACGCGAAATGCCTGGAGGCACTTGTGTTCTCCCTGTGTTTTGCCCGTGGGGATAAGGCTCTGGAGATTGTGGAGGAGGGATTGAACCTGGCTCGACGACACAATTTGGCGGTATGGGATTCCATGCTTTTTGGCCAGGGTGTTTTTGCGGCCTTGCCCCATGGGGATGTCCCGGCGGCGGAAAGGCATCTTGCAAAAATGGAGTCGGTTACCCCCAGGAACAAACGGTTTTCCCGGGCGCATTACCACTATACCGCCGCCTCGTTTCACCTGTATTGCGGCAACCTCGTTCTGGCGGAACTGGATATTGAAAAAGCCCTGATAACCGCCGAGCAGGTCGGGGCCCGCTACACTTTACCGTTTTTTGCCCTGGTGAAGGCCCAGATCTGCCATGAAATGGGGGATTATGAAGGTCGCGAACAGATCATGGAAATGTTGAAAATCAATATTGCCGGGTCCTGCAGCAGAATCCAGGAGTTCATGTGGTTGATCTGTAAGGCGTATTTCTCCCTGGAATCGAACCTCAGGACGCATGGCTTGGATTACCTGCGCACGGCGTTTCACCTCGGTCGTCGGGAAGGATACCTGAACATGTTCTGGTGGTGGAGACCCGATATGATGGCTCGTCTGTGCGCCACAGCCCTGAAACACGGCATTGAGGTGGAGTATGCAAGACTTTTGATTCGTTGCAGGAATTTGTTTCCCGATTCGCCTCCCCTGGAAATATTCAATTGGCCTTGGGGACTGCGTATTCATACTCTGGGCAGGTTCGAGTTGGTCAAGGAAGAGCAGGTTCTGCTCTTTGAGGGTAAAATGCAGCACAGGCCATTGGCCCTGTTGAAGGCTCTGGTCGTGGCGGGAAGATACGGTGCGAGCGAAAACGAGTTGTCTGATCTTTTGTGGCCGGATTCAGAAGGTGATAGGGCGCATAGTGTTTTTACGACAACGTTGTCCCGTCTGCGGAAACTGTTGGGTGCCAGGGAATTCCTGGTGGTTCAGGGAGGCGGTGTATTCTTGAATGGTCGGACCTGCTGGGTGGATGCCTGGGCGTTTATGGAGCTGTGCGGACGCGTCTTTGAGCTGGCCAGTCGAAATCGACTGGAGGAAGGCGATGATAAGACCAACGAAGTCAGGATAAACTTCTATAGTTTGGCCAGCCAGGCCCAGGACCTCTACCGCGGACACTTTCTGCAAATGGACCTGAACTATCCCTGGACCATTCCCACGCGGGAGCGGTTGCGCAACAAATTTCATGATCTGATCGCCAGCCTTGGTGACGTCCTCGAGCGATCCGGCGACCTTGAGCAGGCCCGGCAGTGTTATTTGAGAGCGCTCGAAGTGGATGACCTGCACGAGGACTTTTATGGCCGATTGATGGTTTGCGCGCAGAAAATGAACCGAAAAAAAGAGGTGGTAGCCACCTATCACCGTTGCAGGGAGCGGCTGAGAGAAGTCTTTGACATGAAACCCTCCCTTGAAATTCAAAAACTTGCCCGTTCTCTTGGGTGCCCGGATTGAACATTCCGACATCTTTTTTTCCTATCCTGCCCAGGCTTTCTTTCATCGACAGTTCATCCCTCCGGTTCAAAAAAAAATCTCAATCATTGCAGATTGTGACCAATCCGTGACCAAAGTTGGGTATACTGGATGCGTAACCCACCAAAAGAAGGGGGCGCCGCGGCACCAGCTTCCCTCCACGGTGCCTCCCGCGGCGCCCCCTTCTTGCAAATGAAAGAGCACATTCCTTCCCGAAACATCTTCACGAGGCGAGAATCTTGCGGACTATCCGGGTCACGAATCTGCTGGAGCCTTTTCAAACATTCTATCGATACGGTAGATGGGATCAGTACGCTCAAGCTCTCGACAAGTGGGGGCCTGAGTGGCTGCTTGAACTGCGGTTGCAAAGACTCGCCCTTCATGTTCACCCTCTGTGCCATGTCGATTCAGGGTTTGAGTGGACGCCGCGCCTGCGGTTTCTTGTGGAAGTGGTGCGGGCATCGACTCCTGTTGAAGAACTGGTCCAGTATTGCCGAGAATTTTGTTCGGCAGGCGATCACATTGCCGCTGCCGGAGCCCTGGAAGTGGCTGTCATGCTTGTCATGAACACCGGGAATTCTCTCCGTGATTTGCAAAAATTGGACGACTTGATCGAGGAAGTTATGGGAACGGCCGGCAATCAGGCATGTGCCATGACAAGCTTCTGTATTTCCATGGCTTTTGCAAAAATGGTCGGAAGTGGTGATTTTGATTCCTCATTGTACTTCGGTCGTCTCGCAAGAGGCCATGCGTTCAAGACCGGTTCCGTTTCATTGTCCATCCGGGCCGCATGGGCCGCAGGATTTGCGCTGACCTATACTGGAGATTTTCCAGCACTCCGCATCATCGTAGACGACATCCAGCCATTATTGGAGGCAAAGAAGGCTTCATCAAACGCTGTTTTGCAAATGCAGACCCTGACGGGACTGTACCACTACTTCGAAGGCAGAGGTGAAAAAGCGGAAGTCATTTTTAGAAACGTGCTTGACCACCCCCATGCGCTTGAACTTCCCCCTTATGCATGGCTGATGGTGTCTGGTTCTCTGCTCATGACGATATCCGAACTTGGAAGAACCAGCGAAACGGAAAAATTGTCGGAGCAAATCCGATTGAGAGCCATTCCCGAGAAAAACTATCTTTTTTGGTCGTGTGTACATTATTGTCACGGCGTTTACGAACTGATGCGTCAAAAAGCCTACGAGGCGTACCTGCACGGAATGGAAGGAATGGAATATGGCAGACTCAGCGGTAGCCCATTGCCCGAACTGCAAAATGCATTGGTTGTCGCCCAGTCACTGGTGGACTTGAAGCGAACGGATGAAGCGGGGTCGTTTCTCGATGATTGGATCAATACTTGGTGCGCCACGGGGTTTAGGTATTTTGCCGCTTGCGGTGCCATGGAGATGGCAAGGGCTCTTTTGGATCAAGGAAGGCTGGATCGAGCCGGTGAATATTACGAGCGGGCTATTCACTTCACGCCGATGGGATCGGAGTTGAACGTAGTGAACAGACCCGCGGGATTTGTGGAGTCCTTGCGCCAGGAAATCCAGGCGAGACAGGAGGAGTGTCATTTATGGAAAGATCAGGAGAATGCGGTCATCCGCATCCAGACTTTTGGCGGGTTTGAAATGTTTGCGGGAGATCGGCTTGCATTTGATCAAAAACGAAAAGGCATTCGATCACAACTGCTGCTGAAGGCTTTGATCGTGCACGGCGGAGTCAGAGTTTCCCGTGATCTGCTTCTTGATTTGTTATGGCCTGATACGGATGGAGACATGGCTGTCAATAACCTGAAAGTCATGATCTCTCGGCTGAGGAAAGCCATGGATCAAGCCTTGGGACGGCAATTCCCCTGGTTGGTTGTGGAGCAAGGGTGTATCACGCTGGACAATGCATTTTGTACCGTGGACTGTTTGCGATTCAGAGAGCAGATGCGTGCAGCAAGGAAAAGAGACTGCTCAATCGAGAAGATGAAGGAAATTTTGGATGTATATACGGGCGATTTTTTGCCGGAACATGTCGCAGATCCCTGGGTGGAGAGGTATCGTCGCCGATTGAGAGAAGAATATGTCCAAGGAGCTCTGCTGATGTCCAGAATGTGCCTTCAGTTGAATCGATCAGAGGAGGCGCTGTATTACCTTCAGAAGGCCAGGGCGTTGTCGGTTGCGAACGAACAGGTGTTTGCGATGCTTATGCATGTATTCATAGATATGGGGTTTCCCTCCGAAGCGCTTCGAACATTTCAGCAGGCCCGCGTGGTTTTGAAAAAAGAAGTGGACACTCTTCCCGGTCCTATTTTGCTCTCACTGGCTCGACAGGCACATGAAGTCAGTTGATATTGGCAAAGCGATATCAAGTTCAATGAGTACTTGAAAAACTCCCAATTGCTGCGAGGCAGCAATTGGGAGTTTTTCAATTTGGAAGTTAAGAAAAAAAATTTCTGTACCCTCAGTTGTAATCTTCTCGAAACCTCCCGGCCTTGATGATGACCGCAAGAACGTCACAGTATTAAAAAAAAGTTCCTGGATACTGATGATGACCTTGTAATACCATTTCTAATTCAAAGCTTCTCTTTCAGTATCGGTATCGGTATCGGCATCGGGGTCGAATTAGGATTATTGGCGAACAAACAGTATCTATCCCGATACCGATGCCGACGCCGACCCCGATAACTGCATTTTCTCAAGCGAAAAACGCATTGCCGAAGTAGAATTGGTATAAGGCGAACATTCAGTTAATACGGAGAAGTTTTTTTGAGGCACGACGTCCAAGATATTTACGTCGTTTTTCGGGAACTGCACTACAGCTATAAGGAGATTTGTCATGTCAAGGTTAGAACGTGCATCGTCAAGGGTGAATGCTTCGGTGAAAAATGAAAAAGATTTGAAGAAAAAAGACAATTTGAATCAGAAACAGAATTCATCCGGTTCATTGATTCAAGGGAAGGTCGAGAAAGGTAATGGGAATGAGGCATTCAAAAAAAAATTTGATTTGAATGCCTTAGTGCACAAGGAAAGTACTCCAAGGAGATTGAAATGCTTTTCTGATCTTCTTGAAGAGTATCAACCAGAACAATTATGTCGTCGATGTGGAGGTTGTGTCACATATTGCAAGTCAATGAAATATGATGCCATAGAATTCGATGTTAACGGTTATCCATCTTTTTCCGAGAAAACAAGATGTATTGAATGCGGTATATGTTACGCAATTTGCTCAGCAAATGAATTATTAAATGAAAAAATAAGGGGTATGGTTTCATGGGAAGAGCCGAGCGGACGAGTTATGAGTGCAGGAATATACAAAGCTTCAGATTCTGAATTACAGAAAAAAGATATCAAAAGTGGAGCGCTGACAGCTTTGCTTCTGCACATGATGGATGCAGGATTTATTGATGGGGTCATTGTCCCCTCTGAACATAACAAAAAAAAATCTCCAGTCACTGCATATAATAGCGAAGATATACTCAACTTGAGTGATCGGATCAACAATCCGACTTTGGGGTCGATGCTTTATGGGTTTCAACCGAATTTGTCTGATGAACACGCATTGGAAAAAAAGTCGACAACATCTTCCAACGGCTCAAAAAGATTAGGATTTGTCGGGAAACCATGCCAGGTCCTCTCGCTACGCAAAATGGAATATCTCGGCCTTATGCCATCAGAACATTTCAGCATCAAAATCGGAGTTTTCTGCAGCGAAGGGTCAAATTCGAGGGGTATGAACGCATGTCAGAACTGTACGGATTACTATGCAGAGTATGCAGACATATCAGTTAGCGATTACTCGATAAGAGGTGAAATGCTGGCCATGGTTTCAAGAACTTCTCTTGGCAACATGGCCATTTTGAGTGCGTCTCAAAAAGCATTGCAGCATTGGAATGCTGTTCATTAATTTGTATGAGATCATAATTGTAATGTGCAAAATTAATTCATATTATTCTGAAAATATAATTCCATGAAAGACATCCGTGAAGGGAGGTGATCATGAAGAAAGCATGTCGTAATGGACTTTCAAAAATGTAGTCAGATTTTCTTTACAATGTAAAATGGAGGTCATGGATTATGAAATCATTCAAAATGAAGTGTCTGACTGGTGTTCTATTTTGCTTTGTTTTGGTAACGTTTATACCGGTAATCGCCCATGCGGGATGTATCGGGGTCACCGGGCGCGCATGTGTACGCCTGGAGGGGGAAAATGCATTTTTGTCCAATACGGATCAAGGATTGAAGATTTTTGAAATGTCTGAATCGGGAAAACCGAAAATGGTCGGCTGCATGGAAACCAAGGGGTGTGTCCTGGACATGGATTTTGCCAATGGATTCGCTTATGTGGTGGACGACCAAGAAGGCTTGCTGATCATCGACGTCAGCAATCCGGAGCGATGCGCCACTGTCGGCAAGTATCACAAATACGGCGGCGGGATTAAGTCTTTCAAGATTTTCGGCCAATATGCGCTGGCGGCCGTGTCCGGACAGGGATTGCGTGTTTTCGATATTTCCACTCCCGCCGTACCGCAGGAAATATCAAGGATGGACGCGCCAGCCCAGGTGCAGTCCCTGGCGGTTGTTGATCAGTTTGCATATGTAGCCAACTTCAACGGAGGGTTACATGTTTTTGATCTTCAGAATCCAGCCAGACCGGTGGAAACGGTATTTATCGACTTGCCGGGACGCCCCCGCGGGCTGGGTGTTTCGGGGACACATCTGTATATGAACACTTCAGAGCGTCGGATGCACATCATAGACATCGCTTCACCCACGAGTCCTCGAATGGTCACCTCCATAGACATCGGCAGGTCGCCAGTCGCTGCCATTGCGGGCGACCGTGCTTACATTGCAAGTCTGGACGATGGATTTCTGGTGTTCGATAATAGTAATCCTGAGCGTATCGTCGAAGTCGGCAAAAAAGAATTGGAAGGCATCTGTCTGGCCATGTGCATAAGTGAGAACGTGGCCTACTTAAGCATGGCCGACAAAGATGAATTGACGGTTATTGATCTTCAACACCTTGTAAGCAATTAGAATCATGCCGGATGGGTTGCATGGCCACACAGTAATCTAACTATCGGGACGTCAATGAAAAACGTCTGAACAGGTCGGACCTGTTCAGACGTTTTTCCGATTCATTTTTGCACATGTCGCGCCTTGCCTGGCCAGGCTGAGCAGTATTCCGCTGGCGAATCACTCTTGCTCGATCTCGTCGGACATGGGAAAGTCCACCTTGATCTTAAAGGTCTTTTCCGCGGGCAGGTTCAGGATTTCAATGCCGGTTCTGGCCGTGATCTCGGCCAGGGTTTCGCGGACCTTGTCCACACTGGGCGCGATCATGGTGAACCAGACGTTGTACATGTGCTGGCGCAGGTAGTTGTGGGTCACGCCGGGGTGGCGGTTCACTTCGGAAGTGAACTGATCCAGCTTGTCTTCCGGGACCTGGGCCGCGCAGAGGGTGCTGGTCCAGCCCAGCTTGCGGGACTGGAAATTGGCACCGATGCGGCGGATGATGCCCTTGCCCTTGAGGGCGCGTACTCGGGCCAGGGCTTCGGCTTCGGTCAGGCCGAATTGTTCGCCGATCCGGGCGTAGGGCCGCGGGTCCAGGGGGAAGTCGGTCTGGATCAGGTCCAGGATTTTTTTGTCTATCGCGTCCATGGTAGTTGTATCTCGGGCTGTATTTTGGGGGCTCTTTCGGTGCTGATCACTTGGCTTCAGCCTTCTTCGGCTGATAAGTGCACAGCGGTTCCTCGGCCAAATAGTGGCCGCTCATGGTTTGGGCCCGAGCCCGGCAACCGGCGCAGACCTTGTGAAATTCGCAGACCCCGCACTTGCCGTGGTAGGCCTTCTGGTCGCGAAACTCCAGGAACTGCGGGGATTTTTTCCAGATTTCCGGAAACGGCGTGGTCCGGACCTGGCCGCAGTCCAGTTCCAGGTAGCCACAGGGTTGGACCTGGCCGGTATGGGAGATGAAGCAGAACCCCGTGCCGCCCAGGCAGCCCCGGCTGACGGCGTCCAGGCCGAAGTTGTCCATGGTTACCGGAATGCCGTCTTCCTTGGCCCGCTGGCGCAGGATGCGATGATAGTGGGGCGCGCAGGTGGCCTTGAGCTGCATCTTGGTGGTCTTGCGGAAATCGTAGAACCAGTTGAGCACCTCTTCGTACTCCTCGCCGGAAATCACCTCCCGGCCCAGGTTCGCGCCCCGTCCCGTGGGCACCAGCAGAAAAATATGCCACGCCGTCGCGCCCAGCTTTTCGGCTAGGTGGAAGATTTCCTTGAACTGGCCCAGGTTGTTCCTGGTCACGGTGGTGTTGATCTGAAAGGGCAGCCCCACGGCCTTGAAGTGCTCAATGGCCCGCAAGGCTCCGTCAAACGCTCCTTCCACCCCTCGAAAGACATCGTGGCTGGCCGCGTCCGGCCCGTCCAGGGAAATGCTGGCCCGCTGTATCCCGGCCTCCTTCATCTCCCGGGCCACATCCGCGGTGACCAGGGTGCCGTTGGGGGCCATCACGCAGCGCAGGCCCTTGGCGTCGGCATAGCGGACCAGCTCGAAGATGTCCGACCGAAGCAGGGGTTCCCCGCCGGTGAAAATGATGATCGGGTCCCCGACCTCCTGAAACGTGTCGATCAGGGCTTTGGCTTCTTCCGTGGAAAACTCGCCCGGATACGGCTCCATATGCGCCTCGGCCCGGCAATGCTTGCAGGCCAGGTTGCAGGACCGGGTCACTTCCCAGGCGATCAGCCGGCAGGGCGGTGAACCGTCGGGCAGGGTTTTGGGCATGCCCGAGAGGCCTTTGGGGTGTCCGGTGGGGTGGCCTCCAGGGTGGCTAGTTGCATTGCCATTCGGGTTGCCTGTGTGGCCGGTAGGCGGGCCGTCCAGTTGGCTTTGGTGATGAATCGGGGTGGATGAATGCGCTTTGGGGGGATGTTGCATGATAATCAGGAAAGTAAGTCCGGGTTATTTGGTCCAGTCCAACACGTTCTCGGCGAAATAGGTCAATATCAGGTCCGCCCCGGCCCGCTTGATGGAGGTCAGGGTTTCCAGGACCACGGTTTGTTCGTCGATCCAGCCGTTTGCCGACGCGGCCTTGATCATGGCGTATTCACCGCTGACCTGGTAGGCGGCCAGGGGCACGTCCGTGGTTTCGCGGAGGTCGCGGAGGATGTCCAGGTAGGGCAGGGCAGGCTTGACCATCAGCAGGTCCGCGCCCTCGCTCAGGTCGGCCAGGGCTTCCCGAAAGGCCTCCCGGCGGTTGGCCGGGTCCATCTGGTAGGTCTTGCGGTCCCCGAACTGGGGCGGACTTTCCGCGGCTTCCCGAAACGGGCCGTAAAAGCTTGACGCGTACTTCACGGCGTAGCTCATGATCGGCAGATGGGCAAAGTCTTCGTGGTCCAGAGCCTCGCGGATGGCCAACACCCGACCGTCCATCATGTCCGAGGGCGCGACCATGTCCGCTCCGGCCCGGGCATGGGACAGGGCGACCTTGGCCAGCAGCTCCAGGGTCGGGTCGTTGACGACTTCCTCGTCCGAAACCAAGCCGCAATGACCGTGGGAGGTGTATTCGCACAGACAGACGTCCGTGATCACGCACAAGTCCGGGTAGGAGCGCTTCAGGGCGGCCACGGCCCGCTGAACAATCCCGTTTTCCGCCCAGCCCTGGGAGCCGGTGGGGTCCTTGGTCTTGGGAATGCCGAACAGGATGCAGGCCGCAAGCCCCAGGTCCACGGCCCGGCCCACCCGTTCCATCAGTTTGCCCAGGCCGAGCTGGCTCTGTCCGGGCATGGCTCCGATGGGCTTGACGAAATTCGGGTCGTCCGTGTCCACGACGAAATAAGGCTGGATCAGGTCGTCGCGGGAAATGGTCGTTTCCCGCACCAAACCGCGCAATGTGGCCGTCCGCCGCAAGCGGCGTCCTCTGTGGAAGTTCATGGGATTAATTCTCGATCCTGTTTACGGTGCAGTTATTTGAAAAAACTGTGCCTGGATATGTTCCGCAACGGTCAGAGCGTTTTTACAGATTGCTTCATCGGGGTAAAAATCAGGAAGCGCACTCCCAAGGGGATACTTTGACGGGAGGTAGATCGAATCCAAAAAATCTACGTCATCTTCGCTGATTTCGATGTGGATATCATGACGCGACAGGATGATGATCAGTTCCCGAATGCTGTGTGTTTTCTTGAACGGCTTCTCAAAGTGAATCAATATTGCCTTGAGGTATTTTTCAACCGCTTGCTGAATGTTATGCAAACATGCGTTCAGGAGGAGATGGTCAAGCAGCAAGCGGGCGGCGGACAAGTTTTCGTCCGCGAAGGCAACCCATTGACTCGATCTACCTCTCATATATCACTTGGCCTTCGGTAATGCTTAACGGAACAGCACTCGGGTAATGAGATTCCTTGAGCGGCAGGATGTCCAGGGCAATCGTTTTCGCGATTTCACGAGTCAGTCGCCTATATTTCATGGCCAGTTGGAGATACCCTTCGTTGCTGTCCTGAAACACGGCCACATCGACGTCAGCTGGCTCTGTTGCGGACAAAAAAGACCCGAACACGACAATTCGTCGTACTTCCGGTTCCGGCGACAGAGAAGTTACGAGATTTTTCCGAACGTTCTCGCGGGATTCAGAGTTGAACACTGGCATGTAGTTTCTCTTAAGCTGCTTCGACCCAGATAGTTGAAAAGTTGAAGGGCAGGCGGCAGCCCTCCCATTCGAAATCAAGGTTTTCTTTTGAAATGGTCGCTTCCTTGACGTATCTTCCGTTGACCAGCTTGTATATCGTTGCCTGGTTTATTTGCGGGTCGATCAGGCAGTAGTAAAGGACTCCCGCTCTTTCATACAACTCGTACTTGATGTTCCTGTCCTTCAGCGCCGTGGAGGGGGAGAGGACTTCAAAAATCAGGTGCGGGGCCTGGGTGAGGTACGGGCCTTCTGGTTCGTGGCAGATCACCAGGTTGTCCGGTTGCACGACAATATCGTCGGCAATTCTCCAGTCCACGGGGAGCAGGGCATGGCATTGCGGACAGGTGGACAGGCAGCGCTCCAACTCCGCGGCGATCTTCTGGCTGACCATCTGGTGACGCGGGCTTGGCGCCGGAGCCATGGCGAACGCCACGCCGTGAATCAATTCCCAGCGGCCTTCCCACTGCGCATAATCCGCATAGGTGTAGTGGGGAAGATGTTCGGCTTTAAGTGGAGACATGGCGCGACGTTACGCAATGGCCGGTCCGGCAATTTCCTCGTCCGTCAGATAGCAGGCCGGGTCCGGGGCCCAGATGTCGCCGTGAAAGGCTTCGGAACGGGCGCGGAAGTTGCCGCCGCAGACGCTCAGGAAGCGGCAGGTCGTGCACCGTCCGGTGACGTGGGCCTTCTTGTCCTTCAGTTTGGCCAGCAATGCGATATTCGGGTCCATCCAGATTTCGGAGAACGGGCGTTCCAGGACATTGCCGAAGGTGTGGTTGCGCCAGAACTGGTCGGCGTGGACCTGGCCGTCCCAGGAGATGCAACCGATGCCCCGACCGGAATTGTTGCCCTCGTTGAAGGAGAGCAGTTCCCGGACTTCCTCGGCCCGCTTAGGGTCTTCCTGGAGCAGGCGCAGGTAGATCAACGGCCCGTCCGCGTGGTTGTCCACGGTCAGGACTTCCTTGGGCATCCCGGCGTCGAACAGGGCCTTGGTGCGATCAATGATCTGATGGACCACTTCCCGGGTCTGGCCGTGATCCAGGTCCTCGTTCATCAGGTCCGACCCGCGGCCGGAGTAGACCAGGTGATAAAAACAGATCCGCGGGACTTCCAGATCCTTTATCAGGTCGAAAAGAACCGGCACTTCCTGGACATTGCGCTTATTGATGGTGAATCGCAGGCCGACCTTCAGCCCCTCGGCCTGACAGTTGGCGATGCCTTCCAGGGCTTTCTTGTACGATCCGGTCACGCCGCGGAAGCGGTCATGGACCTCCTCGCCGCCGTCCAGGGAGATGCCCACGTAGGACAGGCCGACGTCCTTGAGTTCCTTGGCCTTTTGCTTGGTGATCAGGGTGCCGTTGGTGGAGATCACGGCGCGCATGCCCTTGGATACGGAGTAATGGGCCAGTTCCACCAGGTCTTTGCGTACCAGGGGTTCGCCGCCGGAAAAGAGCATTACCGGCGAGCCGAAGGCGGCCAGGTCGTCGATCATGGTCTTGGCCTGGGCCGTGGAGATTTCGTCCGTGCCGTCGGGATCCACGGCCTGGGCGTAACAGTGGACGCATTTCAGGTTGCAGCGCCGGGTCATGTTCCAGACCACCACGGGCTTTTTGTCCTGGGAGAATTGGAGCAGATGCGAGGGCAGCTTGCCGGAATGCCGACCGTAACGCAGTGCGTCGGACGGCTCAATCGTTCCGCAATAGAGTTTTGATATACCGATCATGGTTTCCTCTTCAAAGATGGGTGGCAATAAAAATGCAAAAAGAAAATATAGGTCATTTTACTTCGGAAGGCAAAAACTGCCCGTGCGCGAAGTGGATTGTGGATAAGGCCAAACAATCGCCTTGACAAGGCCCGAGTGAGTTGAGATTTTCCCGGTCTTCGCCGGATTGTCCTCGTCTCCACGACCTTCTTCCCGCGCTTGTCCGTGCTTGTGTCGGAAAAAGTTTAGCGAAAACAACCATCGAGGTGCCTCATGGCCTACTACATTCATCCGCTTTGGCAGTTTGCGGCGACCATTCTTGCCGTGTACGTTTTTTACCTGGGATGGCCGCGGCTCCTGGCCGCTTTCTCCGGAAAAAAAGCGGCATTCCTCTGGAAACGCCATGTATCTCTCGGACTGATCACGCTGACGGCTCTTCTGGTCGGCTTGATCGGCGGCGCGGCGGTCACGGCGTATTTCTGGGGAGGAATCGGCTATACCCAGCACCATTACTGGATCGGCCTGGCCTTGGGGCCGCTGATGATCTTCGGCCTGGTCAGCGGGCTGCTGCTGGACAGGCAGAAGGGAAAGTATAAAAGACTGCCTGTTCTGCACGGGCTGAACAACGCCGTCATGCTGTTCCTGGCCCTGATTCAGATCTGGACCGGACTCAACGTGGTACGGTTTTTCATTTTAGATTGAACCAGTAGCGAACCCCGAACGGTGATTTCCTGAGTCCACTTCATGAAGTACCTCCCTGCCCAAATCGTCGCCCTGCTCCAAAAAAGAACCGCTAAACGGGATTTGCGTGTTCTGTCCAAATTTCTGATGATTCTCGTGCTGTTAGTAACAACCTACAGCATCTTGTTTCATGTGATCATGATGTACCATGAAGGGCGTTATTTTTCATGGATTACAGGCGTGTACTGGACCCTCGTAGTCATGTCCACGCTTGGTTTCGGAGACATCACCTTTCACTCAGACCTGGGGTTTGTCTTTTCCCTGATTGTTCTTCTCTCCGGCGTCGTATTTCTCCTGGTCATGCTGCCCTTCACCTTTATCCAGTTTTTTTATGCTCCCTGGCTGGAAGCCCAGTCAAAGTCCAGGGTAATCCGGACTATCCCCGACAATACGGAAAACCACATCATCGTCGTGGGCATTGATCCCATCTCATTAAGCTTGGATAACAAGCTCAAGCAATACAATCGCAAGTGCTACCTGGTTGTCGAAGACCAGCAGGTAGCACTACGGTTGTATGAGCAGGGCTTCAAGGTCGTGCTCGGCGAACTGGACGATATTGAGACGTACCGCCGGATTCAGGCCGACAAGGCGGCCTTGATCGTGGTGAATCACACTGAGGACAAGATCAACACCAACATCGTCTATACCCTGCGTGAACTGTGCGAAAAAACGCCCATCGTATCCAACGCCTCGGATGACGATTCCGTGGATATTCTTGAACTGGCCGGCAGCAGCCACGTCTACCAGTTTACCAAGATGCTCGGACAGTCCCTGGCCCGGCGGGTCCTGGGCGTGAGCATGCGGGCGAACATCATCGGTCGGTTCGATGATCTGCTCATCGCCGAAGTCCCGGCCATGCGCAGTTCGTTGGAGGGCAAGACCATTCTGGAAAGCCGGTTGCGGGAGCTGACCGGGATCACCGTGGCCGGGGTCTGGGAGCGGGGCAAGTACAAGGTGCCCTTACCGGATACCATGATTTCCGCCTCTACTGTCCTTGTCCTGGCAGGCTCGGATCAGCAGTTGGCCGTGTATGACGAAACATTCGGCGGCTATGCGACCAGCGAGGCGCCGGTACTGATTTTGGGCGGCGGACGGGTCGGCAGGGCCGCGGCGGATACGCTCAAGGCCCGCGGGGTGGCCTATAAGATCGTGGAAAAAAATATTCGCGCCATCAAGGGCCGGGAAGACGAGTACGTCCACGGCAGCGCCGCGGACCTGGAAACCCTGCGCAAGGCGGGCATCGACACCGCGCCCGCGGTGATCGTGACCACGCATGACGACGACATGAACATCTACCTTACCATTTATTGCCGTCGCCTCCGGCCGGACATTCAGATCATCACCCGCGCCACGTTGGATCGAAATATTTCCAAGCTGCACCGGGCCGGAGCCGACCTGGTGATGTCCTACGCCTCCCTGGGCGTGACCAGCATTACGAACTACCTGTTGCAGGACAACACCTTGATGGTCTCCGAAGGGCTGAACATCTTCAAGTTGCGCGCGCCCAAAAAACTGGTCGGAAAAACCTTGGAGCAAAGCAATATCCGTCAGAAGACCGGTTGCAACGTGATCGCCATCGACAACAAGGGCCAACTGAACATCAACCCCTCGCCAGGCAGCTCCATTGATCCGGACACGGAATTGATCATGATCGGCAATGCCGAGGCGGAGCAGTGTTTCATGGGGTCATTTACCAATGGAGACTGACCAAGCCATGCCCCACTGGTGGCGGCGATCCCACGGATTTTTCAACCTGAAACCTTGATCTGATAATCCTGACAATAAGGAGCACTGAAATGCGCCAATCTTCGCCCGGGCTCGCCAAAGAGGGCCTGCCGTATATCGGACTGGGGGCCTTCGTGACGTTGATCCTGGCCGTTCTCGGCTGGGGAGTCGCGGCCGTAATCGCCCTGATCCTGACGACCCTGACCCTGAACTTTTTTCGTGACCCGGAACGGGTCACGCCCCAGGAACCGGGCCTTGCCGTGGCACCGGCGGACGGCAAGATCGTCTTCATCGGCCCCGCCGTCGATCCGGCCACGGGCCAGGTGCGGACAAAGGTCTCCATCTTCATGAACGTGTTCAACGTACATGTGAACCGGACTCCGGTGACCGGGCGGGTGGAAAGGATCACCTATTTTCCCGGAAAATTCCTGAACGCGGCCTTGGACAAGGCCTCCGAGGACAACGAGCGCAATCAGTTTCGGATCGTGGACGAGCACGGCCATGGCTGGACCGTGGTTCAGATAGCGGGCTTGGTGGCCCGACGGATTGTTTGCTGGGCTGAAGAGGGTGACGACGTGCGGCGCGGGCAGCGTGTTGGATTGATTAAATTCGGCTCCAGGGTTGACCTTTACCTTCCGGATGCTTATGAAGTCTGCGTGACGAAACAGCAACAAACCTGCGCCGGCCTGACGGTCATGGCCAAGCTGAAAGCCCAAACCAACACCACCGAGTCCTCGTGAACCGTCCGAATCAGCCCATCTGTAAAGGAGTCTACCTCCTCCCCAACCTCTTCACCACCGCCAGCCTGTTCTCCGGCTTTCTGGCGATCATCTGGGCCATTGAAGGGCAGTTCTTGTATAGCGCCCTGGCCATTTTGGTCAGTTGTGTTCTGGACGGCATGGACGGAATGGTCGCCCGCCTGACCCACTCCACCAGCGAGTTCGGCGTCCAGCTGGACTCTCTGGCCGACCTGGTCGCTTTCGGCGTGGCCCCGGCGATCATGGTCTACATGTGGCAGTTGCAGGAATTCGGACGTCTTGGCTTGCTGGCCTCCTTCCTGATCGTGGCCTGCGGCGCGTTGCGGCTGGCCAGGTTCAACGTTCAATCCGGAAAGATCTCCCAGAAATACTTCATCGGCCTTCCCATTCCCGCCGCGGCCTGCGTCCTTGCTACCCTGGTCCTGTTCAGCACCCAATCCCCGGCCCTTCTCGAAGACAAGTACGGCACGATCACCCTGGTTTTGGTGTACATGCTTTCCTTTTTGATGGTCAGTCGGGTGCGTTATCCGTCTTTGAAAGAATTCGACGGTATTCGCAGCCATCCGTTCCGGACCACCGTGGCGGCCATGCTGATCTTCGTGGTCATCGCTTCCGAACCCAAGGTTTTGGGATTCCTGTTTTTTCTGACCTACCTGATTTCCGGGTTGGTCCTCTCCTTCCTGATTCTACCTTATCGCAAAGTCCGTCTGCTACGGGAGTCCCCTCATGAACTCCCGTAACCAACCCCCCACCCCCTCATAGTTTTTCTTGATTTCTCTCCTTGCTTCGTGAACAGTTCGCGGTGACGCGATGGTGTTCCGAAAATGAGCGCAGATTTGTAGCCTCTGAAATACTAACCGCCCGCTACGCTCAAGGCACGGGGGACGCCAAGAAGATTTTTCGGTTTCCGCTGGAAAGATGCGGATACGGGATGGTTCATTTCTTACGAAAAACAGGTTGACAAATTTCATGTAGAGGCGGCCCTCGCGGCCGCCCTGGGTGGGAGGGTCATTGAGGAGGAGCGCCGAATAAGCGATCATCCGTGCCGCCATGTTGATATGGGCGAAGGGCAGGCGCAAGGCCTGCCCCTACGGCCTGTCGCAGGTCCGATGAAGCAACCGCATGGGCTGTGCAGTCAGTAAAATGTCAACCTATTGAGAACCAACTCCAAATTCTTCTAACATCACGAGGATATCATGAGCGAGTCACGAGTACTTTTCTTCGATACCACCTTGCGCGACGGCGAGCAGTCGCCCGGCGCGACCATGAGCATGCCGGAAAAAATCCGGCTGGCCCGGCAGTTGGAAATTTTGGGCGTGGACATCATCGAGGCCGGGTTTCCTGCCGCCAGTCAGGGGGACTTTGAAGCGGTCCAGGCCATCAGCCGGGCGGTCAAGGACTGCCAGGTGGCCGGGCTGTGCCGGGCCACGCCCGGGGACATCGACCGGGCCTGGGAGGCCATCAAGGACGGCGCGAACCCGCGTATCCACACCTTTCTGGCCACCTCGCCCCTGCACATGGAGTACAAGCTGCGCAAGTCTCCGGATCAGGTTCTGGAGATGGCCGAGGCCGCGGTGCGCCATGCGGTCAAATACACCTCCAACGTGGAATTTTCCGCCGAGGACGCCTCCCGATCCGAATGGGATTTCCTGGCCACGGTGGTGGAGCGGGTCATTGCCGCCGGGGCCAGGACCATCAACATCCCCGACACCGTGGGCTATGCCCAGCCCGACGAATTCGGCGCCCTGATCCGCTATTTGCTGGAAAAGGTGCCCAACAGCGACCAGGCCGTATTCAGCGTGCATTGCCACAATGATTTGGGCCTGGGCGTGGCCAACACCCTGGCGGCCTTGCGCGCCGGAGCCCGGCAGGCCGAGGTGACCCTGAGCGGGATCGGCGAGCGGGCCGGAAACGCGGCTCTGGAAGAAGTGGTCATGGCCCTGAACGTGCGCAAGGACGTCTACAACCTGACCACGACCATCAAGACCGAGCAGCTCTTTCCCTCCTGCCGCCTGCTGTCCATGATCATCGGTCGGCCCATTCCGGCGAACAAAGCCGTAGTCGGCTCCAACGCCTTTGCCCACGAGTCCGGCATCCACCAGGACGGGATGCTCAAGCATCGTTCCACCTACGAGATCATGACTCCGGAAAGCATCGGCCGTTCCGGCACGGAAATGGTTTTGGGCAAACATTCCGGCCGGCATGCCCTGAAGAAGCGGCTGGAGGAGCTGGGCTATCGGCTGGACGAGGACCAGGTGGACCTGGTCTTTCAGGCCCTGAAGCGCCTGGCGGACAAGAAGGAGCAGATCGCCACCGAGGACATTGAGGCTCTGGTCCTGGAGGAAATCTACCGCATTCCGGACAAGTACAAGCTGCTGTACCTGAGCGTGCTCTCCGGGAACATGGCCATTCCCTCCGCGGCCATGAAGCTGGAGGTGGACGGCCAGGAGAAACAGTTGGCGGATTTCGGCGTCGGCCCCATCGACGCGGTGTTCCACACCATTGCCAAGCTGTGCTGCCGGGACCCCAAGCTGTTGCAGTTCTCGGTGAACGCCATTACCGGGGGCACGGACGCCCAGGGCGAGGTGACCGTGCGCATCGAGGAACAGGGGGCTTCGGCCGTGGGCAGGGGCGCTGATCCGGACATCATCGTGGCCAGCGCCAAGGCCTACCTGAACGCCCTGAACCGCATCGCCAAAAAAATGGAGGAAAAAATATGCCCCAGACCTTAGCTGAAAAAATTCTTCAGGGCCGCACCGAGGAGACGATCACCGGCCCGGGCCAGATCGTCCGGACCCGGCTGTCCTCGGTCCTGGCCAACGATATCACCGCGCCCCTGGCCATCAAGTCCTTCGAAGCCATGGGCGCGACCAAGGTTTTTGACCCGGAAAAGGTCTTCCTGGTCTGCGACCATTTCACCCCGAACAAGGACATCGACTCGGCCCAGCAGGTCAAGGTGGTCCGGGATTTCGCCCGCAAGATGGGCGTGGTCCACTTCTATGACGGCGGCGAATCCGGGGTGGAGCACGCCCTGTTGCCGGAACTGGGCCTGGTGGGTCCGGGCGACGTGATCGTGGGCGCGGACAGCCACACCTGCACCTATGGCGGGTTGGGGGCCTTTGCCACGGGCATGGGCAGCACGGACGTGGCCGCGGCCATGGCTCTGGGCGAAACCTGGTTCAAGGTCCCGCCCACCATCCGGGCGACCTTTACCGGAACCATGCCCGAGCACCTGGAAGCCAAAGACTTGATCCTGCTGCTCATCGGCAAGATCGGCGTGGCCGGGGCCACCTACAAGGCCCTGGAGTTTGATGGCCCGGTAATCGCGGCCATGGACGTGGAAGGCCGGATGACCATGGCCAATATGGCCATTGAGGCCGGAGGCAAGGTCGGGCTTTTCGCCGCGGACGACAAGACTTTGGCCTATACCCGGGCCGCCGGGCGACCTGGCGCCGCCCCTGTTGCCGCCGACCCCGGCGCGGTTTATGAGCAGGAACTGACCTTCGACGTCTCCGGCCTTTCGCCCCAGATCGCCTGCCCGCACCTGCCGGACAACGTCCGGCCCGTGGAGGAGGTGGCGGGCGTGGTCGTGGACCAGGTGGTCATCGGCTCCTGCACCAACGGCCGGATCAGCGACCTGCGCCGCGCCGCCGCACTGCTCAAGGGCCGCAAAGCCGCCAAGGGCCTGCGGCTGATCATCCTCCCGGCCACGCCGCTGATCTACAAGCAGGCCCTGCGTGAAGGCCTGCTGGAAATCTTCATGGACGCCGGGGCCGTTGTCGGCCCGCCCACCTGCGGCCCCTGCCTGGGCGGCCACATGGGCATCCTGGCTTCCGGTGAAAAGGTCCTGGCCACCACCAACCGCAACTTCAAGGGCCGGATGGGCAGCCTGGAAAGCGAGGTCTATCTGGCCGGAGCCGGCGTGGCCGCGGCCACGGCGATTGCGGGACGAGTCTGCCATCCGGCTGAAATCGTGGGGAGGAGGTAACATGAGTTATACAGGAGCGGCCCGCAAGGTCGGCACCAATATTGACACGGACGCCATCATCCCGGCCCGGTTTCTGGTCACCACGGACCCACTGGAGTTGGGCAGGAACTGCTTCGAAGGGCTGGAGCCGGGTTGGATCAACCGGGTGCAAAAGGGCGACATCCTGCTGGCCGGGCCGAACTTCGGCTGCGGCTCGTCCCGGGAACACGCGCCCATCGCCATTCTCGGCGCGGGCATGCCCGTGGTCCTGGCCCACAGCTTCGCCCGGATATTCTATCGCAACGGCTTCAACATGGGCCTGACCCTGCTGGAAATCGGCGACGCCGCGGACACCATCAACGAAGGCGACCGCCTGGAAGTGGACCCGGAAAAAGGCCTGATCCGCAACCTGACCCAGAACACGGACATCCCCTGCACCCCGGTCCCGCCGTTCATGCGGGAAATCCTGGCCCAGGGGGGCCTGGTGGGGTATGTGCGCAGGCAGATGACGGAGGGGTGATCTGACTGTTTTTTGAAAGAGGGAACCGCCCGCTTCGCTCAAGCCGCCAAGGACGTCAAGAATAGATTTTTGCCTTCCGCCGGAAAGATGCGGAAGGCAAAAGCTTTGCCGCCTGACGGCGATGTTTCTGTCTCCCGTCAGGAAGCGGCAATCCTTTTGGAAAGCAGCTCTTTCCCTGCTTTCCAAAATGTTTTCCTTGGCGAACTTTGCGCCTTGAGCGACCATCGGAAGCGTGCGGTTCATTTTTGTGAACCATGAACTTTACTGAGGAGAAACGACGACATGCGCAGTTACAATATCGGCTGGTTCCCCGGGGACGGCATCGGGCCGGAGGTGACCATGCAGGGCCGCAAGGTGCTGGACGCGGCCGGGGCGAAATATGGATTCAAGATCAACTGGCAGCACATCGATCTGGGCGGGGAGCGCTACCTGAAGACCGGGGAGCTGGTTCCGGACTCCGTGCTGGAGGAGATGCGCGGCCTGGATTCCATCTACCTCGGGGCCATCGGCCACCCGGACGTCAAGCCGGGCATTCTGGAGCAGGGGGTTTTGCTGAAGATCCGCTTCGCCCTGGATCAGTACATCAACCTGCGTCCGGTGAAGCTCTATCCCGGCGTGGAGTGCCCGCTCAAGGACAAGGGGCCGGAGCAGATCGACTACGTGGTGGTTCGGGAGAATACCGAAGGCCTGTACGCCGGCAGCGGCGGGTGCCTGCGCCAGGGCACCAAGCATGAAATCGCGGTCCAGGAGTCCGTGAACACCTACATGGGCGTGGAGCGCTGTCTGCGGTACGCCTTTGAACTGGCCGCCTCCCGGCCGCGCAAAAAGCTGACCCTGTGCGGCAAGACCAATGTCCTGACCTTTGCCTTCGGCTTGTGGGAGCGAGTCTTTCGGGAACTGGGAAAGGAATTCCCCCAGGTGGAGCTGGACTACGCCCACGTGGACGCCACCTGCATGTGGATGGTCAAGAACCCGGAGTGGTTCGACGTGATCGTCACGGACAACATGTTCGGGGACATCATCACCGATCTGGGGGCCATCACCCAGGGCGGGCTGGGCATTGCCGCGGGCGGGAACATCAACCCCGAGGGCGTGTCCATGTTCGAGCCCATCGGCGGCTCGGCCCCGAAATACGCGGGGCAGGGCAAGGCCAACCCCCTGGCCGCGATCCTGGCCGGACAAATGATGCTCGTTGAACTCAAGGAAGCTCAGGCGGCCCAGGCCGTGGAGCAGGCCGTGATCAACCTGTTGCCCTCCATGGCCAGCCAGGCCGCCGGACGCATGGGCATGACCACGGACGAGGTCGGCGATCGTGTGGCCAAGGTCGTGGCTTAAACTTCCCTTCCATCTTCTGGGGGACGGGCTGAACTGGTTTTTGCAGACCACGTACGGCACCGTCCTCCAGTTTTTGAAGAATCAGCTTTCCAGCCACGCATCCGCGGCGGCTTACTATTTTCTGTTGTCCATCGGGCCGCTGATCCTGGTGGTCGTCTCCATCCTGAACACCTCGCTGGTCAACCATCCGGAACTGACCGAGGAACTGTTCGCCTTTCTGGCCGAGTTCAACACGGAGCTGAACGAAGACTTTTTTCGACGCATCGGGGTCTTGGAAACGCAGGCCGCGATCAGTGGATTGGGGCTTTTGGGAGTGCTTTGGACCAGTCGGTTGATTATCAGTTCCATCCAGAGCGCCTTTGGGGTGATCTTCCCCAGCAATCACTCCAGAAGTTTCGTTTGGAGCAACCTGCTGTCCCTGGTCCTGGTGCCCGGCGTCCTGATTCTGCTGTTGCTTTCCGCGCTGACCAACGTGATTCTGCGCTTCCTGTCCGACAAGCTGGGGGAATTTTCCTGGCTGATCCAGATTTACGACCTGCTGTTGTCGCTTTCCGGCTTCGTGGTGCCGCTGGCCCTGGTCTTCAGCCTGATCTTCATCTGCTACCGTTTTTTGCCCCTGACCAAGCCCAAGACCTGGCACGCGGCCCTGGGCGCGGGGCTGTGCACCTTGTCCATCCACGGATTGCAACTGGCCTTCTTGCAGTACGTCTCCCTGGCTACCTACAACTACGTGTACGGGTCCCTGGGTGCGGTGATCTTTCTACTGCTCTGGGTCTATCTCGTCTTTCTGCTCTTTTTCCTCTTCGCCCAGTTCGTGGAAGTGGCCGGCCGGGTGGACATCCTGGCCCTGGACCGGATCATCACCTCCCAGAGCAATTCCACCGGAATCAGCGGGCGCGTGGAAGACAAACTCTTCGGCTCATCCCGGCGCATTTTCTCCAAGTACGCCCAGAGTGTTCCGGCTGGAGAGGTCATTTATCACAAAGGCGACCAGGGCCGGGACATCTACTATCTGCACACCGGCAAGGTCGCGCTGTTCGGCGAAAACCCAACCCCGGACTCCGAGCCCCTGATCGTCATCGAACCAAAACACTTCTTCGGCGAAACCGCCTACCTTCTGGACCAGCCCCGCCACTCCACGGCCCGAGCCGAAACCGACTCAGAATTCCTGCTCCTCTCCTTCAACGTCTTCGAAGACCTCCTGTCCCACAGCCCCAGCGTGTCCCGAAAGATCATCAGCTCCCTGGGGCTGCGGTTGAAGCAGGCGACGAAGGCGGCGGGAGCGGGGTAACCGCATTACTGATCAAACTCATTGTTGAACGAGCGTGTTTTTTCACGTTGCCGGTTGACCGGCAATAACCTTTGTCATGAAAGGAATAGAACCATGAATGTTGTGATTATCGGCGGAGTGGCGTTGGGGCCCAAGGCGGCGTGTCGGTTGAAACGGCTGATGCCGGATGCCCGGGTGACCATCATTGATCAGGGGGCCAGGGTCTCCTACGGCGGGTGCGGCATTCCGTATTATGTTTCCGGGGACGTCAGCGACGTCAAGGAATTGCAGGCCACCAGCTTCCACATGATTCGCGACCCGAAGTTCTTTCACGAGGCCAAGGGCGTGGACGTCCTGACCCGAACGCGGGCCGAGCGCATTGATCGCCAAGCCAAGGTCGTCCATGCCCGAGACCTGGAATCCGGGGAGAATATGGCGTTTGCCTACGACAAGCTGGTCCTGGCCACGGGCAGCCGTCCGCGCAGGCCGGACCTGCCCGGAGTGGATCTGGACGGGGTTTTCGTGGTGTCCAACCTGGAGGAGGCCGAGGGCATCCGCTCCCGGGTGGAGGCGGGCAAGGTGGGCAAGGCCGTGGTGGTCGGGGCCGGGTTCATCGGCCTGGAGATCGCCGAAGCGCTTTCGGACATGTGGGGCGTGGAAACCACGGTGGTGGAAATCGCGGACCAGATCCTCCCCGGTTTCGTCAGCCAAGAACTGGCCCGGATGGCCCAGCATCACATGCAGGAGCAGGGAGTGAGCTTCCGGTTGTCGGCTACGGTAAAGGGATTTGCCGGAGCCGGAGCCGCCGGAGACGGAGACGGGGCCGTGGAGCGGGTGCTCCTGGAAGGAGAGGAACTGGAGGCGGATCTGGTGATTCTCTCCGTGGGCGTGATTCCCAACTCCGAACTGGCCAAGGACGCCGGGCTGGAGGTGTCGCCCCGCGGCGGCATTGTCGTGGATACGCGCTTGCGGACCTCGGACCCGGACATTTACGCCGGCGGCAACTGCGTCCAGGTGACCAATCTGGTCACGGGCCAACCCGGGTACTACCCCTTGGGCTCATTGGCCAACCGCCAGGGCCGGGTGATCGGGACCAATCTGGCAGGCGGCGACGCCGAGTTTCCTGGAGCCGTGGGCAGCTTCGCGGTCAAATTGTTTGAAATTTCCGTGGCCGGAGCCGGGTTGTGCCCGGAAGCGGCTCAACGGGCCGGGCTGGATGCCGTTCATTCCCATGTGGTCCAGTCGGACCGGGCCCATTTTTTCCCGGAAAACGAATTGATGCACCTGGAAATGGTCGTGGAAAAAAGCGGCCCGAAAAAAGGCCGGGTCCTTGGCGCGCAGGGGCTGTGCGCCAAGGGGGATGGTCTGGTGGGCCGGGTCGGGGCCGTGGCCGCGGTTCTGGGCGACCATCCGCATGTCTCCGTGATCGGCAATCTGGAATATCCCTATTCTCCCCCCTTTTCCTCGGCCATGGACATCGTCAACGCCGCGGCCAACGCCGCGGAAAACATCCTGGAGGGCCGCTGCGCCGCCATGACCGTCTCGGAATTCGCCCGGCTCTGGAACGCCCCGGCCCGCGACTTCCGGGTGCTGGATTGTCGCGGACCGGCCAATGCCCAACCGTTCCTGGAAAAACACCCCGATGTCTGGATGAATATTCCCCAGGATGAACTGCGGGTCAGGCTGGACGAAGTGCCACGGGACAAGCCGCTGGTTCTGGTCTGCAACGCCGGAGGCCGGTCCTACGAGGCCCAGATCACCTTGAAAGAGGCCGGTATCCAGGACGCTCTGAATCTGCAAGGGGGCGTTGCGGCGATACGTAAAAGTGGGATGGATGAGGTGTAGTGGCTGGTGAAATTCCGCGCGGATATTATGATGGGGTAACAGTGATGGGACGGCCCCGTCCCATCACTGCTATGCATTATTCGTAGTGGCTCCAAAGCCTGAGAACTTTTACCGCTCGCTCGTCCTCGAGCACTTGGTAGACCAGACGATGCTGAATATTGATGCGGCGTGAATAGGCCCCCGCAAGATCACCAATGAGCTTCTCAAACGGAGGCGGTTTGCGGTATGGATCTTCTGCAATCAGTGCCAACAATGCCTGGGCTTTTGGCTTGAGGCCGCTGGAGGCCAGTTTCTTCGCGTCTTTCTGGGCTTGCTTGGTGTAAACCAACTTCCATGTCACCAGTCCAGCTCCTCATCACATTCATCCACGGGGGTACCCATCCCCTCACGAATAGACTCCCGCATACCTGGTATGGACAGCAGATAAAGTGTTTCCTGAATTGCCGACCAGTCTTCTTCGGACACCAGGACGGCTTTGTTCCGCTTACCCATGATGACGATTGGTTGGTGGGACTCGGCAGTTTCATCAATCAAACGATAAAGGTTACTGCGCGCCTCAGTTGCTGTGATTCCGGTCATGACGCACCTCTCGCGTGTTCAATTTTTTATCGATTGTACGCCTTCCGGTACGTACGTCAAGGCGATCGCCGTATCAACTTAACGCCGCCATAAACGGCGCGAGGAACGAGCGTCCGGGGACCGCAGGGAGCGAATTTGATGGCCTTGTTAGCCACGGATGCTACTCCGCGACCTCTTTAAGGTTCTCTAATGGCACCCACCCTGATTCTGTACTGGCCGATTTTTCACACCATAGCCAGCCATTCAAAACCCTTGAACCAATGAGTAGCTCTCCTTCCAGAACATTTAGCTCTTTTGCCGTGTAGTCATCAAGTGCTCTAGCGTGTGAGTTCTCGAAACGCTCGATAACCTGACCAGGAACCCAGCCGGGCTCTTGCCCAGGCGTAGTGCATAGGAACCAGTTATCCCAACCCTCAGACCCTTCGTATTCTTCACCTACAAGAAGAGGATCGCCTTTTTTGAAGGTGATTGGCTTAGGAAACTCACTCTCATGCGAGCTGACAACGATATATTTCTTAGGGCTCATATGACTTCCATATTTTGGCTAACGGGCCGGGGCTGATCGGCCCCAGCAAATTGTTCGGCGATTTCTGTCATTATTCTTCACGATAAAGTACCGTGTGTGATTTATTGAATGCACGGCTTACTTTCTTCAGGGCTTTATGAAGGTTTACTGGATCATTCGATCCCGATACAGCAAGTTGAGCGAACTCAATGCTTGCTCTTACTAAACTGAATGCCGGACTGTAAATTGCCGGGTGCTCCGCAGATCCCTTCAATTGTTTAGCCTTGTTGGCTAACTCATTCAATTCAGGTTTCCAATCTTTTAATGAATCGAGTTTTACTGTTTTTGGTTTTTTATCGTGAAGTGTGCCCAAATTATCGATAATTCGATCATTTTGCTTGGCCCGCATATATGTTTCTTTTAAGCTTCGTTTAATCTCACTCCCAAAGTAGATATTTCGAAATCCCAAAAGACCGTCATAAATAATTTTACCTTTAAATGGTAATAAGACCGCATCGACATATACAGGTAAATTTAAATGACAAGTTAACTCGTCAAAGCTCTGCGAAATTCCAACTACTGCGTATACTTTTTCCTCTTGTATGAAAACTGCGTATTTCTTTAAAAGTCGTTCAATGAAAAAATTGCCGCGTATGAAATTTTTCCATTCTGAGATGATTCTCAAAGTATTTTCGGGAAAACCTTGAGGATTTTCTTGAACAAAAGAATCGATTAAATTAGTATTCTCGAAAAGTGCCTCACGAACATTTACCTTCAGATCAGTTCCAGTATCAACATACTCATCGATAGTATTTATGTCATGAATACGGAGCTTTTGATTTACAAAAAACTGTAACGCCCACATTGATTCATAATAGAGTTTGGTCTCTTGCTCTGAAAGTTTCATTATTTCACCTGCATGCTATTTTTAACCGCCGAACAGTGTTATTATGCGGAACTCACAAAATTCGTATTCCAAAATTCCCGGCCTTAACACCTATTGATTCGGTAAGCACTTTTTGAAAAAATGGTCCGCATTTGCCACGTTATTTCAATGTATTGAGAAATGTCTATCAAATCCTTCTTGACTCCGAGGTCAGCTTTATGCTTTGTGCTGAAGATCGCTATATGCGGCAGCCATATAATCACCACAAGAGCGGGGCATAAAGCCAACCTCGGAGGAAATGATGGACCGTGATCACTGTTGACGACTGGGAGAAGGTCTTGAAGGCCAGTGTCTCCCGTGATCGTTATCACGCATATCGGGAAGCCATCGTCAAATTCCGGTACTGCTTCGGGAAACCGATAACGTACCAAATGTTGAAGCCTTTAAACGACATTTGGAGTGGAAGCAATCGTATCCGGCTTCTGATCGTTTCGCGGTCCGTCGAGAGGCGTTGCGTGGTATTACTTGGAAGGACGCAGGCGCATGACGGAGAAAATGGCATCATCGCCGGAGAAAGCAGAGCCCGGCGATGAAAGGGCTTTTCACCGCGAAATCTCAAGTATATGCTCGCCTTTTTCGAGGCGTGGCCCGAGGCTGAATTTGTGCAGGAGGGGATTGCACAATTGCCATGGTATCATCACCTCGCCCTGCTTGATAAACTGAAATACCTCGTATGAACGTCGCTGGTCCGCACAACAGGCGATCACTCTCAACTGGTCGCGCCAATGTGCTGGTGATGCAGATCGAGCCCCGCCTTCAGGTGCGCCAGGGCAAGGCGCTAACCAATCTTGACCGACGCCTGCCCAAACCGTAATCCGATTCCCGCATTCCATCAGCCGTCAAAAGAAGGAGCGAACATCATGGGCCAACCTCAACCCATATCCCCATTTACCGCCCAGGAGTATTTGGCCTGGGAAGCGGAGCAGGCGGGCAAGCATGAGTATTATTTGGGCGAAGTCTTTGCCATGGGCGGCGCTTCCCGGCGGCATGTGACCGTTGCGGGAAATGTTTTTGCGGCACTTGACCAGATACTGACTGATACCCCTTGTCGTGCCTACATGGCGGACATGATGGTGGAGGCGGTGGCGGGTGAGGTGTATTATTATCCGGACGTGTTCGTGACCTGTGATCCGGTGGATCATCAGGCGGACCGGTTCATGCGCTCGCCGGTTCTGGTGGTCGAGGTGCTTTCGCCTTCCACCGAGGGCTATGACCGGGGGGAGAAGTTTGCCAGGTATCGCTTGATCCCGTCCTTGCGAGAGTACGTGTTGATTGATCCGGAACGCTTGGCTGTGGATATCTTTCAGCGCACGGACGAGGGCGTCTGGACTTTGCGTGATGTGCTGGCTGAAAAGCCGTTGCATTTTGACAGTTTGAAGCTGGAGATTGCTTGGCAACGGGTGTTTCGGAACGTGACGGAGTAGGGGTAAGTGTTTTCAACAATCAAACCATAGAGCCGATATCATGAACACGATTTACGACCAGTTTCCGTCCCGCCGGGGGCGGATGGAGTATGTTTGTCTGGGCTGCGGGGCCCGGTTGGATATTGATGAATTGTATTACACCTGTCCGCAATGCAACGAGGTTTTGCTGCTGGAAGATCTGGACTTCGACGACTTGCGGCAAACGAAGCCCGGGCAGTGGCGGGAGACTTTTGATTTGCGGGCCGCTACCAGGCGTCCGGAACTCAAGGGGATATTTCGGTTCTACGAACTGATGGCCCCGGTACTGGAGCCGGAGGACATCATCTGGCTGGGGGACGGGAATACGCCGATCATTCCCGCGTCCCCGGCCTTGGCCGGGCATGTGGGCCAGGAGCTGGCCTTCAAGAACGACGGCCAGAATCCCAGCGCTTCGTTCAAGGACCGGGGCATGGCCTGCGCCTTCAGCTATCTCAAGGCCCTGATCCGGCGGCACGGCTGGGACCAGGTGCTTACGGTCTGCGCTTCCACCGGGGACACTTCGGCGGCCGCGGCCCTGTACGCCGCCTATGTGGGCGGGGCCGTGAAGAGCGTGGTGCTGTTGCCCCAGGGCAAGGTCACCCCGCAGCAGCTGGCCCAGCCTTTGGGCAGCGGGGCCGTGGTTCTGGAGTTGCCCGGCGTGTTCGATGACTGCATGAAGGTGGTGGAGCATCTGGCCGAGAACTACCGGGTGGCTCTGCTCAACTCCAAAAATGCCTGGCGCATCCTGGGTCAGGAATCCTATGCCTTTGAAGTGGCCCAGCACTACGGCTGGGATCTGGCGGGCAAGGCGGTGTTCGTGCCCATCGGCAACGCGGGCAACGTCACGGCGATCATGAGCGGTTTTCTAAAATTGCACGACCTGGGGATCATCGAGAACCTGCCCCGGATTTTCGGGGTGCAATCATCCCACGCCGACCCGGTGTATCGGTATTATCACGAAGCCGATCCGGCCAAGCGGACGTACCGGCCCGTGACCGTGCGGGCCAGCGTGGCCCAGGCGGCGATGATCGGCAATCCGGTCTCCTTCCCCCGGGTGCGCCATTTGGTGGACCGGTACGAGCAGGCCGGGGGGCCGGGACTGTTTCATGTGGTCCAGGTGGAGGAACAGGCCGTGATCGAGGGCATGCTCCTGGCCAACCGTCACGGACACATTGCCTGCACCCAGGGCGGGGAGTGTCTGGCCGGGCTGTTGCGGGCCCGGGAGCTGGGCCTGATGCAAGCCGGGGAAACCGCGGTGCTGGATGCCACGGCCCATGCCCTGAAGTTCATCGGATTCCAGGAAATGTACTTTGAGAACAGCTTCCCGCCGGAATACGGGATTACGCCCAAAGAGGAACTGATGAACGCGCCGCAACGGGTCCTGTCTCCGGAGGTCAAGGCCGAACTTCCGGCCCAGGAGTTCACGGTCCAGGCGGCCCAGGCTGTGGCGGGCGTGCTCGGCTTGCAGGTCAGGGAGCGAGGGTAGGCCTTGCCGGCCAAGGTTCGGGCCGACCAGGCCCTGGTGGAGCAGGGTCTGGTCGAAAGCCGGGAGCAGGGCAAACGGCTGATCATGGCCGGGCGGGTGTCCGTGGTGCAGGGCGGTTCAGCCCGGCCCGTGGACAAGCCCGGCCAACCTCTGGCCCCGGATGCGGAACTGCGGGTCGCCGCCGGGGAGCGCTTCGTCAGTCGGGGCGGGGAAAAGCTGCTCACGGCTCTGAAGCATTTCGGTCTGGACGTCCGGAACATGGTCGCCCTGGACGTGGGCGCGTCCACCGGCGGGTTCACGGATTGTCTCCTGCAGCACGGCGCGGCCAAGGTCTACGCCGTGGACGTGGGGCGGGGCCAACTGCACTGGAAGCTGCGCCAGGATGCGCGGGTGGTCAATCTGGAAGGGGTGAACTTTCGCCATGCCGGACCGGACCTGCTGCCCGGGCCCGTGGACCTGATCGTCGCGGACTGCTCCTTCATCTCCCTGCGCCTGATCCTGCCTGCCTGTCTGCACTTCCGCAAACCAACCACGGAAATCATCGCCCTGATCAAGCCCCAGTTCGAGGCCGGACCGGGGGTCGGGGACAAGGGCGTGATCCGCGACCCGGAAGTCCGGGAGAGGGTGGTCGCGGATGTCCGCTCCCATGCCGAAGAGGTGTTGGGGCTGACCTGCCTGGGGATCGTCCCGTCCGGGATTCTTGGCCCCAAGGGGAACCAGGAGTATCTGGCGCGTTTCGGTGGGGGAAGGTGAGCGAGGCTTACGCGGGGCCAACAGCCGGAAGCGGATCGCGATTGCGGACGTTGTCTCGCCAGGTATTCAGCGGAGCGCAACACCCCTTGCCCTGGAGCAGGGCCTTTCGAGAGGCCCCGCCGCTGACGGGATCCTGCATCAGGCGACAATTATAGCGAACGTTCTCCGCGTCCCAGACAATTTCCGGACAACGCGGCAGATAGCCGTGCTTGCGGTGGGACTCCATGCATTGATCCGTAAGGCAGCACCATCCGCAACCGACGCAGGGTTTAGTCGGCATGAAAAACGTTCCCTTGGACGCGGATCGTCGTGATGATCCCGAGTGGACAATGCCGGGAGGAGGCAGGATTGTTGCTGGTGGACACGATGCGGCTCTCAAGATGCGTGTTGTGAGGGACTGAAGTGTTGAGTATGCGCCTGTTTCGTGAAAACATCCAGCACCCAAACAACATAACCGGTTCACACCGAAACAGGAGTCGCCGCGATGGATCAGCAGGAAATCGTCCGCGTATTTGAGGAATTTTTTGAAAAGTACAAGAAAACCGAAGGGGATCGGAGTTCCTGGTCCGCGCACTGGACCGAGCAAATGCCTTCCGGGGCCTCGGTGGAAGTGAACATGACCAAGTGTCCCAAGGGGACGACGTTCAAGGTCTTCAAGAACGGTTCCAAGCTGGGTGAAATCAGCGGGTGGGATGCGTTTTTTACGCAGATGGAAGGGATGGTCGGAGAAGACTGGGACGTGGAGACGTTTTTCGACTCCATGCGGGATTTTTCCTGACCGTGCTCAGCCAGGAGCTGGTAAATGATTCAGGCCGTTCAGACCAAGACATCCCGCTCTTCGGGCAACATGGCCAGGGCCAGTTGCATTTCCTGCTCGAAGCGGTTCTGGACCGCGGAGCGCACGGCCTGGGTGGAGCCGGTGAATCGGGTTTTCCGCTCGCTGTAGATGGCCTGGATCAGGTCGCTCTCGCGAGGGGGGGCGTTGGCGGAAACGGTGTCCAGAGCGCGTTGGAAGATGTTCGCGGCTCCGTTGACGCCGTGCTGCACCGCCGTGCTCCAGAGTACTTCCCGCAGGGCCGGGGAAGCCTGGTTCGGATCGATGCCGGTGCGGCGATTTATCAGGTTGGCCGCGGGATCGTAGTAGGTCTTCTGGGTGAAGGCGTGCTGCAATCCGGCGAACCGTTCCGGGTTTTCCCGGTGGATGCGCTTCCATTCCGCAGGCATGGCTCCGGTGCGGCCTTTGGTGTTGGCCGGCCCCGCCTCGCGCAGCCGCTTGGCCCATTGAGGGGCCTCGGAGTCCAGGAATTTGAGAAAGGCATCCATGCCGCCCATCCTGGAAGACAGTTGGTACGTGCCGTAGCAGGTGCCGCCCAGGCGGTCATAGCCGATGGCGTCCGGGCGACTGGCGGACTCGAACCGGGCCGCCAGAATCCCGGGCTGGGACTGTGAAATGCTTTGCTCCGTTGGGTCGGCGGCCTTCTGTTCCAGGAAGGGCGTCGCGGCCTGGAGCGATGACCCTCCGTCCGCCGTCCCGTTGCGCCCGGCATGCAGCCGCTCGGTCGGTGTCGCGTGGCCGGGGTGGGCCGGGCCCAAATCGCGGCGGGTTGAATGGTCAATTTTTTGGCGCAAGCCGTCCACTGAATACTGGGGCGTGTACGCGGAAATGGCCCGGCGCAGGGTGGACGGGTTCGCGGGCGACGGCGCGGGGGGAGAGGGCGGTTGCACCACCGCGGACTGGATCAGGGCTACCAGAGCCGCCGGGGAACCGATCAGGGAACTTGCCCCGGGGTTTTGCGGGGAGCCGGTGACATGGCCGATCAGTTGAGAGAGGGGATCAGGCCCGCTCGCACCTGGAGCGCCGGTTCCGTTCAGCATTGGGGCGAGAGAGTCCAACACGGTCTTTTGCAGGGTTTCCGGAATCTGTTCCGAGACGGTTTTGGAGATCGATTCCGGGAGTATTCCCGGGAGTTTTCCCGTAGCTGTTTCCGGGGCGGCATGTGTCGAGGCGGCTTTCCGGCTCATGTGCGTCAAGGGGGATGTGCCCGACAGCAATTGGGCTGTTGGATCAGCGGATGGTCCGCCTCCCTGCTGGGGAAGATCGCCCATGGATTGAATGGCCGAGGCGTTCAAGGACATCTTGAGCATCTCGGCCAAAAAGTCGGCGTTCTGACGCTGTTCCGATCCCGGCGATTGGCCCGAGAGCGGAGACGGTTTGTGCTGTTGGCCGGGGAATAGCAAGGGCGACCAGGGTTGGTTGACGATCATCTCCTCTTCCTTTCCTCTTCCTTGGTTGTGAATTGTTCCCTGAAGTTCTACAAAATCCGGGCCAGTCGTTTCTGGTGCCGCGACGTTGGCGGAGGACCTTTCGCCCGTCACTCTGCCTCGTCCATTCTCCCTACAAGAACTCATTCTCCAGGAGGTCCCATGCCCGTTCATCCCTTGGCCGGAAAAATCGCTCCCCAAGACATGCTGCCCAATATTCCCCGCGCCCTTTCCCGATACTACACTCTGGAGCCGGACCCGGGCCTGGCCGAGGAACGAGTGGCCTTCGGCACTTCGGGGCATCGTGGCGTGGCCGAGGCCCGGTCCTTCAACGAGGCGCACATCCTGGCCGTGACGCAGGCGGTCTGTGAGTACCGGACCGGGGCCGGAATAACCGGGCCGCTGTTTCTGGGCATGGACACCCACGCCCTGTCCGAGGCGGCTCTGGCCACGGCTCTGGAGGTGTTTGCGGCCAACGACGTCCAGGTCATGATTCAGAAAGGATTGGGCTACACTCCCACCCCGGTGATTTCCCACGCAATTTTGACCTTCAATCGCGACCATGCCGGATCCCGGGCCGACGGAGTGGTGATCACGCCCAGCCACAATCCTCCGGAGCACGGCGGCTTCAAATACAATCCCCCCCACGGCGGCCCGGCGGACACGGACGTGACCAAGGTCGTGGAGAACCGGGCCAACGAACTGTTGGAGCAGAATCTGCGCGGCGTGAAGCGCGTGTCCCTGGCGCGGGCTTTGGCCGCAAAGACCGTCCAGGAATATGATTATATCGCGCCGTATATCGCCGACCTGGCCGATGTGGTGGACATGGAAGCCATTGCCCGGGCCAAACCGCACCTGGGCGTGGATCCCATGGGCGGCTCGGGGATCGCCTTTTGGGAGCCCTTGGCCGAGCGCTACGGTTTGGATCTGACCGTGGTGAACACGAACCTGGACCCGCGCTTCGCCTTCATGCCCCTGGACAGGGACGGGGTGATCCGCATGGATTGCTCTTCCCCGTATGCCATGGCCGGACTCCTGGAGCAAAAGGACCGTTTCGACCTCTGTTTCGGCAACGATCCGGACTATGACCGTCACGGCATCGTCACCCCGGCCGGGTTGATGAACCCGAACCACTATCTGTCCGCTGTCGTGGCCTATCTCTTTGCTCACCGCCCGCAATGGAGCGCGAAGGTGCGAGTGGGCAAAACCGTGGTCACCAGTTCCATGCTGGACCGGGTGGCGGCCTCTCTGGGCCGGGAGGTGCACGAAGTGCCCGTGGGCTTCAAGTGGTTCGTGCCCGGGCTGCTGGACGGCAGCCTGGGACTGGGTTGCGAGGAGAGCGCCGGAGCATCGTTTCTGCGTAAAAACGGCTCGGTCTGGACCACGGACAAGGACGGGCTGGTCATGGATCTGCTGGCCGCGGAAATGCTGGCCGTGACCGGCAAGACGCCTCAGGAACTCTATGACGATCTGGCGGACAAACTGGGCAGGCCGGTCTACGAGCGGCGTCAGGCCCCGGCGGATCTGGCCCGGAAAAAGGCCTTCAAATCCATGACCCCGGAGATGGTCCGGGCGGATACGCTGGCCGGGGAGCCGATCACGGCCGTGCTGACCAACGCTCCGGGCAACGACGCATCCATCGGGGGCCTGAAGGTGGTCGCGGCCAACGGCTGGTTCGCGGCCCGGCCGTCGGGAACCGAGGACATCTACAAAATCTATATCGAAAGCTTCCGCGACCAGGCGCATTTGGAGCGACTGGCCGAGGAGGCCCAAGCTTTGGTGGACGCCGCGTTTCAAGCGGCCGGCGTGGTCTGATTGCCCTCCATTCTTCTCATTCATCCCCCGGTGGCCAAGGCCTGCGAGCCGCCGGGAGGCATTGCCGCATTGGTCGGAACCCTGGAGCGGGCCGGAGTGGACTGCGCGGTTCTGGACCTGAATCTGGAGGGGCTGAGGGGATTGATTCGGGCAGACGTGGCCGGAGACGACGCTTGGACCCGGCGGGCCGCGCGCCACTGGGACCGGAACCTCGACGCGATCCGCCGCAGGGAGACCTATGACTCGCCCGATCGCTACGCCCGGGTGGTCGCGGACCTGAATCGCCTGGTGGAGCGGTCCGTTCCGGACGTTCCGGACGGTCCGGACGCGGGCATCCGGATTTCCCTGGCCAACTACCAGGACGACCGCTTGGCTCCCACGCGGAGCCGGGATCTGCTGCGGGCCGCGGAAACCCCGGAAGCCAATCCCTTTCTCCCCGTTCTCGGGCCCCGGCTGACTCGGGCCATGGAGACGCTTCAGCCCTCAGCCGTGGGCTTTTCCCTGAATTATCTGAGCCAGGCTCTGTGCACCTTCGCCCTGATTGGTTTCATCCGTCGCCGCTGGCCGAATACGGCGGTCCTTTTGGGCGGCGGGCTGGTCACCTCGTGGTCCGGGAGACTGACCAAAGCAGATGAGCCACTGACGGGTTGTGAGCTGAAGCCGTCGAGCGAATCGGTGGGGGCGACTTCAGGGGACGCATCATCAGGGGACGTTTCAAGGGATGCTTTAAAAACCCTGGATGGTCTTTTTTCCGGACTGGTGGACGCGGTGATTTCCGGGCCGGGGGAAGGCCCGCTGCTCCAATGGCTCGACAAGGCCGCGCCAGGAAAGGTTCCACCCGGACTCCCGGACTATGGTCTTTTTCCCTTGAACGATTATTTCGCGCCGGGGCTGATTCTGCCCTATGCCGCTTCCCGGGGGTGCTACTGGAATCGGTGCGCCTTTTGTCCGGAACCGGCGGAGGGCAACCGGTACGCTCCCGTGGGCCGCGGCCGGGTGGTGGATGACCTGCGGACCTTGGCCGAAAGACATCGGCCCGTGCTGCTGCATCTGGTGGACAACGCCCTGAGCCCGGCTCTGCTGGACGAACTGATCCGCACCCCGCCGGGACCTCCCTGGTATGGTTTCGTCCGATTTTTCCCGCGTCTCGCGGACCCGGAGTACTGCCGCGCCCTGCGCCGGGCCGGTTGCGTGATGCTCAAGCTGGGGCTGGAGTCCGGCAGTCAGGCCGTGCTGGATCGGGAAAACAAGGGCGTGGACCTGGCCTTGGCCGAGGGGGTGCTGGAGAGTCTGCGCGCCGCCGGGATAGCCCGTTACGTTTACCTGCTGTTCGGCACGCCCTCGGAGTCCGAGTTCGAGGCCCGGGCCACTCTGGAATTTACGGTCCGGAACAGCCGCGCCATCAGCTTTCTGAACCTGGCTTTGTTCAATCTGCCGTTGGCCGGGCGGGGGCGAGCCGAATTGGAGGTTTTGCCGTACGATGACGATCTTTCCCTGTATGCCGGCTTTCAGCATCCCGAAGGCTGGGATCGTCCCTTGGTGCGTCGGTTTCTAGACCGGGAATTCAGACGTCATCCAGCCATTGCCGCGATTTTGCGCCGCGACCCGCCCTTGTTCACCTCCAATCACGCCCCCTTTTTTGGGGAACGTTCGGAAGCCTGAACTGATCCAGGGATTACCGATGCGAAGGTTTTTGTAACTACTCAGCACAGAGTAATTCTGTTGCCGGGGTCGGAATCGGGATCGAAAACGCTGGGATACGTTCTCAATTCCTGTTTCGATTCCGACTCCGATAGCGAAGCGCCGACCCCGATACCGATTGCCGGAGCAAGAGCGGACACAGAATGGACTGAGTCGTTACAGGTTTTTTTGCTTACGGATTGATAGCCTTGAGGAAGTCGGCTATCTTGGGATGCGCCGCGCTGTTTTTCGCCGAAGCCTCCTTGTGGGGGGCAGTGTCGCGAATATCATCCGCGCATGAAAGTGTGGGGACAAGGTTTTTCAAATGACGGATTTTTCAAACTATCCGGTTTTTCATCTCCATATCGGAGAATGTTTCCTGTCCAAGGACCCCACGCTGGTCTGCACGGTGCTGGGGTCCTGCGTCGCGGTGTCCTTTTTTCAACCGGCCATTCCTCTGGGGGGCATATTTCATGCCCTGCTGCCGGACTCGACGGATTATAACGGCGAGAATGTCGCCAAGCAGCCCTGTCGGTTCGTGAATCACTCCATTCAGAGCATTCTCTCGGCCGTTGAGCGACACGGCGGACGGCGCAAGGACATTCAGATCAAGGTCTTCGGCGGCGCGGAACTGTTTGGGTTCACCGGTGGTAAACGTTCTTCCTCTTGCAGCGTCGGACGAAAGAACGTTCAGATGGCGATCATGGAACTGGAACGAGCCGGGCTGCGGGTCATGGCCTCGGATGTCGGCGGCCCGGTGGGTCGGAAATTATATTTTTTGAGTCATACGGGCGAGGTTTGGGTCAAGCGGATCAAACGTTCTATTTTTCCGGATGATCGAACCGTCTGTTCCAATTCAACAATCCAGCAAAACGAGTCAGGCCGATGAAACAGCAAATCAAGGTGCTGGTTGTGGACGATTCCGCCCTGGTCCGGCAAACGCTGATTGAACTGCTTTCCTCGGACCCGGGCATCGAGGTGATCGGGGCCGCCGGAGATCCGTATGCCGCGGTGGAACGGATGAAAGAGATCGTTCCGGACGTGATCACCCTGGACGTGGAAATGCCGCGCATGGACGGGCTGACCTTTTTGCGCAAGATCATGGCCCAGCATCCGATTCCGGTGATCATCTGCTCCACGCTGACCGAACAGGGGGCGGAAACCACCCTCAAGGCCTTGGAGTACGGCGCGGTGGAGATCATCCAGAAGCCCAAGGTCGGGACGAAGAAGTTTTTCGAGGAGTCCCGGATTCGCATCTGTGACGCGGTCAAGGCCGCGGCCAGCGCCAAGCTGCGGGTGTACACGCCGGTCACGGTCAGGCCTAAACTGACCGCGGATGCCGTGATTCCCTCCATGAGCCACCAGCCAAAGGCCATGGTCAAAACCACGGAAAAGGTCGTGGTGGTGGGGGCGTCCACCGGCGGAACCGAGGCCTTGCGCATTCTTCTTGAGGCCTTGCCCATGGATTGTCCGGCCATCGCCGTGGTCCAGCACATGCCCGAGAACTTCACCGCGGCCTTTTCCAAGCGCCTGGACGGAATCTGCCGAATCACGGTCCGGGAAGCCCGGGACGGCGACACCATGCTCCGTGGACAAGCCCTGATCGCGCCCGGAAACCGGCATATGCTGCTCAAGCGCAGCGGGGCCAGGTATTATGTGGAAATCAAGGATGGACCGCTGGTTTCACGGCACAGGCCGTCAGTGGACGTCCTGTTCCGCTCCGCGGCCCGGTATGCCGGAGCCAACACGGTAGGCGTGATCATGACCGGAATGGGGGACGACGGGGCCAAGGGCATGCGTGAGATGTTCGACGCCGGGGCCCATACCGTGGCCCAGGACGAGCAAAGCTGCGTGGTGTTCGGCATGCCCAACGAGGCCATCAAGCTGGGCGGGGTGCGCAAGGTCATGCCCCTGGGAAATCTGGCCGGAGAAATACTGCGCATGGGGTGAGCCTTTCATCTGCCTCCCGCAACGCCGCCAAGGCCGTGTTGCGTTGCGTCTTGGAAAAAAGAAACCTATCATTGTTCGGTTCGCCCAGAGTTCGGCAATGCTCCTGATACATCCGCATGTAATTCCAGGTGGATGACTCCAACCCATCCAGGCCGAGTCGGTGAGCGGTCCGCTCAATGGATTCCGGCGTTCCCTCAAGCTCCACGACCTGGGTGAAGGGCAGCGTATCCAGGCAGATGGTGCAGGACTGCCATTCCCATATCGCCCGAATCTTTTCATAGTGAAATACGATGACATATCCCAACAGCTCCAGAATGCCGCGCATCGAAGCCAAGTCGGCGACTTCCGTCTCCAATTCCTCGAGCACTTTGAACCGCGGATCCAGCGGCACGGCGGCATCCGGCTTCTTTTTCACCGTCAGCGTGGCCCCGTCCGCTCGGCGCAGGCGAAGCAGGATCTTCGCGGCCCGCAGCCGTAGGTCCGGGGTGTCGAACAGCCAATTTTCCTCAAGGTGGTGGGCTCGAAACGTCGCCCCCGCGTCCAAAAGAAGTCCGCAGACGTCTTGCAGGTTCGGTTTTAAATATTTTTTTTCAACTTCAAGGGACATGCGATGATCCTTTGTTCAACGACCGCGCCGCTTGGCGTGGTTGAATGGTTGGCTCCCAAGGAGGTTGTCGATGTATGAAAATCAGTTGGCCGCGATGCAGCAACTCAAGAAGTACGAGGTGGTGATCAAGGATTTCGTGTTGGATCAGCGCGGGTATTGCCTTGTCTTTACCGATGATACCATCGCGGTGAAGATTCTGCGCAACACCTTCGCCAGCCATCTCCAGTTGAAGGACTGCATGCGACTCGCGCTGCGCGAGGACGAACTGCTCAAGGATACCCGCCGGATTGTCGACATCAAGGGGAAGCCGCTGTTTTTCATCGAGCGCGTCGTCAACAACCGCAGCAACAACCAGTTGATCAAGTTTTTGAAGACCACCTACCCGGAATCCTATATCATTTTGATGACCACGGAGGCGGATCGAAATCTCCTGGTTTATCTGCATGAAATAGGAGCCGACAATTTTATCGTCAAACCGGTTTCCGTGAATACGCTCATCGAGAAGATCGCCTTGACCATCCGCCCTCAGGGGCAATTACCCAAGCTGGTGGGGCACGGCAAGGATTTGATTCAAAAGGGAGAGTATGAAAAAGCCCTGGAAGTGGTGGAGAAAATTCTGGAAATCAAGCCCAACAGTTCCGCGGCCTTGATGATCCAAGGAGACGCCTTTCTCCGGATGGGGCGCGACGCCGAGTCCCTGCAGTCCTATCTCCACGCGGCCCAACAAGCCAAGATGTACCTGGAGCCGTTGAAAAAGATCGTTGAATACTTTCGGGAAAAGAACGACCTCCAGGCTCAACTGGAATACCTGGAAAAACTGGAACGTCTCAGCCCGATGAACATGGACCGCAAGATCGAGATCGGTGAGCTGCATCTGGAACAGGGGAACACAGAGGAAGCCGATGCGTATTTCAAGGAGGCGGTGAAGATTTCCACCAAGCAGGCCAGGGACATGCTCGATCATGTCAAGCTGACCGTGGCCGAGGCCTGCCTGAAAAAAGACGCGGCCCTTGCCGAAAAGTATTTTCGCGAAATACTGGACGGGAAGTCCACCTTGACCCAGTCGGATGTTCATGTTTTCAACAGACTGGGCATCGCGTTGCGCAAGCAGGGCAAGTGGGAGCAGGCCATCAAGGAATTCAAGAAGGTCCTCAACGTGGCCGCTGATACGGATATCGTGCATTACAACATCGGCATGGCCTACATGGAGGGCGGGCGGTTCTGGGACGCCCACGACGCGTTCGAAAAAGCCTTGAAGGTCAACAAGATCAACATGCTCTCCAACGACATCACCGCGTTCAACATCGGGGTGGCCATGCAGCAGGTTCGGAAAAAAGACCAAGCCCTGGCGCTGTTCCTCCGGGTCAAGGAGCTCAATCCGGACTTTTCCGGAATTGACAAGCGCATCGCGGATGTTAGTTAGGAGACGAGTCCGAAGGAATCCGAGGTATCCCTTTCCGGTCGAGGCGAAACGACGATGGGTGCTCGGATTCTCTTTTTGTCGAATGGATCGCTGAAGATAAGGATGAACCGTTGAGCGTCGAAATATCCGATCCCCGGATCGAGGGAGACATTGAGGTTGACGACCTTCTGGACCTGCCGAAGCGGTACAAGGTCCTGCTGCACAATGACGACTACACGACCATGGAGTTCGTCGTGCATGTCCTGAAGGTGGTCTTTGGAAAGATCGAGAACGAAGCCGCCGCGATCATGCTCAAGGTGCACCAGGAGGGCATGGGGATTTGCGGGGTCTACACCGCGGAGATCGCCGAGGCCAAGGTGGCCCTGGTCCGGCACATGGCCAGAAAGAACGGTTTTCCGCTGAAATGTACCATGGAAGAGGAATAGATATATGGTGAGCAAGGAATTGCAACGCTCGTTTCTGGTCGCGGTGCGCGAAGCCAGGGTCCGCAACCATGAGTTTCTGACCCTGGAGCATCTGCTGTACGCAATGATTCGGAACTCCACGGCCAAGGACATCCTGGAGCATTGCGGCGTGGAGTTGGTCAAGCTGAAGGGGCAGTTGGAACGTTTTTTTCTGGATCACATGCAGATCATGCCGGCGGGCGGAATGACCGAGGTGGTCCAGACCCCCAGCCTGCAACGGGTCATTCAGCGGGCGATTCTGCACGTCCAGTCCTCGGGCAAGGTCGAGGTCAGCGTGGGCGACGTCCTGGCTTCCATTTGTCAGGAACAGGAATCCTACGCCAATTACTTTCTGCAATCCTATGGCGTGGACCGACTGGATATTCTGGAATACATCTCCCACGGCGTTCCCACCCACGACCATCAGGGCCAGCCCGAGGATGAGTCTTGCACGAAGTGCCGGACCCAGAGCCAGAAACAGAAGAAAGAATCCTTTCTGGAGCAGTTCACCGTGGACCTGGTGGCCAAGGCCAAGAACGGCGAGATCGATCCCCTGGTGGGCCGAAAACTGGAACTGCACCGGACCATGCAGATCCTGGCCCGGAGGCGCAAGAACAATCCCATCTACGTGGGCGACCCCGGCGTGGGCAAGACCGCCCTGGCCGAAGGGTTGGCGCTGCGCATCGCCGAAGGGGACGTGCCGGAGTATTTGGGCAAGGCCAAGGTGTACGCCCTGGACATGGGCGCGGTGCTGGCCGGGACCAAATACCGAGGTGATTTCGAGGCCCGGATCAAGGGCGTGCTCAAGGAACTGGAGTCCGTTCCTGACGCGATTTTGTTCATCGACGAAATCCACACCATTGTCGGTGCCGGTGCCACCAGCAGCGGGAGCATGGACGCCTCCAACCTGCTTAAACCGGCCCTGGCTTCGGGCAAGCTGCGCTGCATCGGCTCCACCACCTACGAAGAGTTCAAGAATCACTTTGAAAAGGACCGGGCTTTGTCCCGAAGGTTCCAGAAAGTGGAAATTCCCGAGCCCAGTCGGGACGAGACCGTGCAGATATTGCAAGGGCTGCGGCCGTACTACGAGGAGCACCACGGGGTGCGCTACGCGCCAAGTTCCCTGGAGGCCGCGGTGGACCTCTCCATGCGCCACATCAACGAACGTTTTCTGCCGGACAAGGCCATCGACGTGATCGACGAGGCCGGCGCGGTGTTCAAGCTCAATCCCAAGATTCGCAAGAAAAACCTGATCCGGCCCCTGGAAATGGAACAGGTCGTGGCCCGGATGGCTCGAATCCCCGAGACACGGGTTTCGGCCTCGGACAAGAGTCAACTCCAGGAGCTGGAAGGACGGCTGAAGGACGTCATTTTCGGACAGAACGAAGCCGTGGAGAGTCTGGCCCGGGCCATCAAACGCTCTCGGGCCGGGCTGGGTGCGGAAAACAAGCCCACCGGCTGCTTCCTGCTTACCGGGCCCACGGGAGTGGGCAAGACCGAGCTGGCCCGCCAAGTGGCCCAGATTCTGAACGTCAATTTCCTGCGCTTCGACATGAGCGAGTACATGGAGAAGCACGCCGTGGCCCGGCTGATCGGCGCGCCGCCCGGATACATCGGCTTCGAGCAGGGCGGCCTGCTCACGGACGCCATCCGCAAGCACCCGCATACCGTACTCCTGTTGGACGAGATCGAGAAGGCCCATCCGGACCTGTTCAACATCCTGCTTCAGGTCATGGACTACGCCACCTTGACCGACAACGCCGGACGCAAGGCCGACTTCCGGAACACCATCCTGCTGATGACCTCCAACGCCGGGGCCCAGGACATGTGCGCCACGAGCATCGGGTTCGGCGAGCCGGGCAAGGACGACGACCGCGGCCACCTGAGCAAGAAGGCCGTGGAAAAGCTGTTCACCCCGGAGTTTCGTAACCGGCTGGACGCCACCATCTGTTTCCACTCCCTGACCACCGAGGTCATGGAAAAAATCGTGACTAAATTCGTGGATGAGCTGAACACGCAGCTCAAGGACAAGAAGGTGGTCGTCACCCTGGCCCCGCAAGCTTTGACCTGGCTGGCGGAACGCGGCTTTGACTCGTCGTTCGGAGCCAGACCCCTGGGCCGCTTAATCCAGACCTCCATCAAGGACCCCTTGACCGACGAGATCCTGTTCGGTCGATTGGTCAAAGGCGGCACGGTGCGGGTGGACGCTCCGGCTGCGGATCAAGATCAAGGCGAGGACGAAGCCTTGGTGTTTGAATTCGCCTGAACGATTTGTATTCGACTCCAATACAAGGGCCGAGCCATGCTTGTGGCTCGGCCCTTTCGCATTGAGGCGAAACCTTTCCCGCTAATCGCCCCAGGCTCTTCCCTTTTCGTAACTACTCAGCACAGAGTAATTCTGTTGCCGGTGTCGGAATCGGGATCGGGATCGAAAACGCTGGGATGCGTTCTAAATTCTTCCTGTTCCGATTCCGATCCCGATACCGACCCCGACACCGATTGCCGGAGCAAGATCGGACACAAAATGTACTGAGTAGTTACCCCCTTTTCCACCATGCCCGTCCATGCACTGCATCCTCAGATCATTTTCCCTCCGGTGGAACAAGCCGAACCGGACGGGTTGCTGGCCGTGGGCGGGGATTTGTCCCCGGAACGGTTGCTACATGCCTACAGCAAGGGCATCTTCCCCTGGTACGGGCCCAACTCGCCGATTCTTTGGTGGTCGCCGGATCCGCGCCTGGTGTTGTTTCCGGAAGAACTGCACGTCTCCCGCAGCCTGCGCAAGGTTTTGCGCAGGGAACCATTTCAGGTTTCCTTTGACCGGGCATTTTCCGAGGTGATCGGCCACTGCGCCGTCGCTTCCAGGCCGGATGGCCCGGGAACATGGCTGGTGCCGGAAATGCAGCTGGCCTACACCCTGTTGCATGAGGTCGGACTGGCGCATTCCGTGGAGGTCTGGGAGGACGGGGAACTGGTCGGCGGACTGTACGGCGTGGCCCTGGGCCGCGTTTTTTTCGGCGAATCCATGTTTCACCTGCGTCCCAACGCGTCCAAGGTCGCCCTGGTCCATCTTGTTCAGCGATTGCGACGCTGGGATTTCCGGCTGTTGGATTGTCAGCAGACCACGGCGCACATGCAACGCTTTGGGGCCAAGGAGATCCGCCGTTGGCAGTTCATGGCCATCCTGGAAGAGGCCACGATCCAGCCGACCATTTTTGGCCGGTGGACGGAGGCTTGATGATGGGGAGGATGGGCGCACCTATGTGTGCGCCCATCACGGGATGACGGCCTACACCAGGGCGGACACACAGGTCCGCCCCTACATTTTTCAGGCGGCTTCCCGTCCGTTGGCCTCCATCAGCGGTTCATGCTGACCGAGGTCGTACAGGCCATGGACCGGGAAGGGCAGGGTGAACTGGGGGACGGTTTCCAGGCGAATCCGGCCCACGCTTTTGCCTTCGGGAACGTCGGACAGGGCGGCCAGCCCCTTGGGGATGGGGAAGTCCAGGGCGCAGGCCGAGATGGAGGCCAGCTTTTCCCCGTAACGGTGTTGCAGGTAGGCGACCAATTGATCCCGCTCCTCGGCGGTGAAGGCCTCCAGGAGGACTTTTTTGCTGTTTTCATGAGGAATCGGAGTGTCCGCCTGCATCGGTTCGCCCAAGAGGTGGTCCCAGTCATAGGCGTCCAACTCTTCGGGCTTCCAGCCGGCCCGGTACAGATGAACTTCGACGTTGCGTCGCCCTTTGAAGCTCTTGATGGCCATGGTCATCACGTGAGCCCGGGGGACAGACGGTTCTTTTTCAGGACAGAGAATGTTCAGTTCCATGTGGTTCCTCTCATAACATGAGTGCAATAAGGTTTAGCCGGGAAATGCCGTTTCTGGTTCAAAGCTTCTCTTTCGATATCGGGGTCGGAATCGGAATCGGGGTCGAATCAAGGTTATGGCGAACAAACAGTATCGATCCCGATGCCGATACCGATTCCGCCCCCGATAACTGCATTGTTTCAAGCGAATACCGCATTACCGAAGGATAATTGGCATATGATGACAGCCCAAGTGGAAATCTCTAGACTGCGACCGTCCATTTGGTTCACGAGTCGACTCGCCGTTGGGTTGATAATGAACGTGAATCCAACATTTTTTCCTATCATCCGACGCCACGTACCGCAATGACGACCTCTTCCGGCCCTTTGCCCACAACTCCGTTTGAACTGATCAGTCCATACAAGCCCCAAGGCGACCAGCCCCAGGCCATCGACGCCCTGGTGGCCGGGGTTCGGTCCGGTGAAACGCATCAGGTTCTGCTGGGCGTGACCGGATCGGGCAAGACCTTTACCATGGCCCAGGTCGTTGCCCGGCTGGGGCGTCCGGCCCTGGTCATGGCCCCGAACAAGACCCTGGCCGCGCAGCTCTTCAATGAGTTCAAGGAGCTGTTCCCCAATAACGCCGTTGAGTATTTCGTCAGTTATTACGACTATTACCAGCCCGAAGCCTACCTGCCGCACAGCGACACCTACATTGAGAAGGACTCCTCCATCAACGAGGAGATCGACAAGCTGCGTCATGCCGCGACCCATGCCCTGCTCACCCGTCGGGACGTGCTCATCGTGGCCTCGGTGTCCTGCATCTACGGCCTGGGATCGCCGGAATACTACGCCAAGATGGTCATTCCCATCGAGGCCGGGCAACGGCTCTCCATGGACGACCTGCTGGGCCGCTTGGTGGAGGTGCTCTACGAGCGCAACGACATCGACTTCCACCGGGGCACCTTTCGGGTCCGGGGCGACAGCCTGGACATCATCCCGGCCTACAGCCACGAGCGGGCCTTACGGTTGGAGTTTTTCGGCGACGAGTTGGAGACCATCCACGAGATCGACCCTCTGACAGGGGAAACCCATTGCCAAATCCAGAAGACGGTGATCTTTCCGGCCAGCCACTATGTCTCGGACAAGGAGAACCTGCTGCGAGCCATGGCGGATATCCGGGACGAACTCGGGGAGCGGCTGCGCCTGCTCAAGGCCGAAAACAAGCTGGTGGAGGCCCAGCGTCTGGAGCAGCGGACCATGCTGGACCTGGAGATGATCGAAGAACTGGGCTACTGCACCGGGATCGAAAACTACTCCCGGCATCTGGACGGCCGCCGGGCCGGACAGCCTCCGGCCTGTTTGCTGGACTACTTTCCCTCGGATTTTCTGCTGTTCCTGGATGAATCCCACATCACCGTGCCCCAGGTCGGCGGCATGTACCACGGCGACCAGTCCCGCAAGAAAACCCTGGTGGACTTCGGCTTTCGTCTTCCTTCGGCCCTGGACAACCGGCCGCTGAGCATCCAGGAGTTCTGGGAACGGGTGGGGCAGGTGGTCTATGTCTCGGCCACTCCCGGCCCCTTTGAACTGGAACAAAGCAACGGCACGGTGGTGGAGCAGATCATTCGCCCCACCGGACTGGTGGACCCGGAGGTGGAGGTCCGTCCGGTGCGGGGGCAGATGGACGACCTGCTGGCCGAGTGCAAGCTGCGCGAACAAAGGGGGGAACGGGTTCTGGTGACCACCCTGACCAAGCGGATGGCCGAGGATCTGACCGAGTACCTGCAAAACATGGGCATGAGCGCCCGGTACATGCATTCGGACATCGACACCCTGGAACGGGTGGCCATCATCCAGGCTTTGCGCAAGGGAGAATTCACCGTGCTGGTGGGCATCAACCTGCTCCGGGAGGGGCTGGACCTGCCCGAAGTCTCCCTGGTGGCCATCCTGGACGCGGACAAGGAAGGTTTTTTGCGCTCGTTCCGCTCCCTGATCCAGACATTTGGCCGGGCCGCCCGCAACGTCCAGGGCCGGGTGATTCTCTACGCGGACAAGGTCACGCGCTCCATGGCCGAGGCCATGGAGGAAACCGCCCGCCGTCGCCAGGTCCAGCAGGAGTTCAACGCGGCCCACGACATCGTCCCGACCACGATCATCAAGGGCATGGACAACATCCTCGGTCACATCTACGCCGAGGCCAGGGACAAGGACCAATCCGCGACCCTGCGCGAAGCCGGGGGCAAATACGGCGACGCAAACCTCTCCCCCAAGGACATGGCCCGCCGGATCAAAAGCCTGGAACGGGAGATGCGCGTCGCGGCCAAGGAACTGGAATTCGAACGCGCCGCGGCCCTGCGCGACGAAGTGGCCCTGTTGCGGCGCAAGATGCTGGATGGAGATGGGGGGAGTTGATGTGCAAGTGCGGGAGGGCGAGGACGGACGAGAGTCGTCCGTTATCCGACTTCAGCCATGCTCCTGGGGGAGTGTCGTTCAGTCGGCAGGAGATGGACGGCGCCTTTGGGGAGGTGGGCGATCAACTCAAGCTGTCCCCCAAGGGCCTCGACGATGCGCCGGAGCGTACTGATCCCGATTTCCTCCCGGGCTTCAGCTTCAGGAGTACATTGATTGTCCGTAAGCGCCGAGCAGAGTTCTTTTTGCGTCAAGCCGGTCTGCCTTCTAATCTCGGCCATGAGCATTTCCGTCAGAATTTCCTTGGCCTTCAAGTCCGCCCGAGCCAGACGTTCAGGGGGCATTTTGGATTCCAATTCGTTGAATTGTGTGATCGCATACATGCAAGAGAACGTAATGATCTCCGTCGATTTCTGTCAAGACGACCAGCATAAAGAAAGCGAATCCAGCTTGAGGTCGGACGCTGCTTCGTGTGCCGACAAGCAGCCCGTCGTCGTCATCCTGCATTACGGACGCCCCGAGGTGACCCGGCGTTTGCATCGTCAGTTGCTTAGCAGCGACCCTGGTTGGCGGGAGCGGATCATGGTTTTGGACAATCATGCTCCGGAGCCCTATCCGCAAGCTTGGCGGCGCTTGGACGCAAACCTGTTCTGGGCCGGGGCCCTGGAGTACGTCCTGCTGCTGGGCCGGGAAAGCGGATGGTCCCATGTCTGGTTTTTGAACAACGACGCCTTTTTCATTTCCAACCCACCCTTTTTGGAACGGGCCTGGCAACGGATGCTCCGTTTGGAGCGGACCATCGGCCCGGTGGGCATCTATTCTCCGGCATTCGAGCACCATCCGTATCATCCCCAGATGATCGCCGATACGGCCCGGGCTTATCGCCGCGCCACCGTGCTGGACGGGGTGGCCCCTTTGATCAGCCTGGAGTGCTGGCAAGCCTTGGGTGGGCTGGATTGCACGGATAATCCCCGCGGCTACGGCGTGGACCTGTGGTTTTCCCTGCGGGCTTCCCGGGCGGGGTGGCCGGTGGTCGTGGACCATCAGGTCCGAATGCGCCACGTGTACCACTCCGCGGCCAGGGACGTGCCCGGATTTCTTGAGATTGCCGCACGCCGGGAACGGGAATATCTTGCGGCCCGTCTGGGCCCGGACCATGTCGGGATTCTGCGCCAAGCCCAAAACACTTTCATTGACGAGGATCGACTGTGAGGCCATCTGATCACGACCCCGGCAAGCGGATGCACGAACTCGCCGCGTTGATTCGCTACCATGATCATCGGTATTACGTGCTGGACGATCCGGAGATCGGCGACGCGGAATACGATGCGCTGTTCCGGGAACTCCGGACCCTGGAAGAGCGGCATCCCGAGCTGGCGGACCCGGATTCGCCCACAAAGCGCGTCGGCGGGGAGGCGTCGCGGGCTTTCCGGCCTTTTGCCCATTCCCTGCCCATGTACAGCCTGGACAACGCCTTTGCCCTGGAGGAATGGCGAGCGTTCGTGGCTCGTCTGGGCAAGGCGCTGCCTGGAGAAGCCTTGGCCTTTTGGGCGGATCCCAAGCTGGACGGATTGGCCGTGGAAGTGGTGTACGAGCAAGGGCGCTTCCTTCGGGCCGGAACCCGGGGCGACGGCGTCACGGGCGAGGATGTCAGCATGAACCTGCGAACGGTGCGCAATCTGCCGCTGCGGCTTGACGCCCAGGGGGCCGTTCCAAGTCTTTTGGAAGTGCGTGGTGAAGTGGTCATGCGCCACGAGGACTTTGCCCGACTGAACCGGGAACAGGCCGATGCCGGGCGCAAAACCTTCGCCAATCCGCGCAACGCCGCTGCCGGTTCGGTGCGCCAGCTGGACCCGAGGATCACCGCTGAGCGTCCTCTTCGCTTTTACGCCTATGGCGTGGGCCTGGTGGAGTGGCCTGAGGGCGCACAAGGTTGGGCGACGCAAAAAGAGATTCTGGACGGCTTGCGGGCTTTGGGATTTTCCGTTCCGGAACATTCCGGGCTCTGCTCCGACCCGACGGACGTGGAGCGCCACTACGCCGACGTGGCCCGGCTCCGGGACACCCTGGCCTACGAAATCGACGGGGTGGTGGCCAAGGTCAACGATTTGGAACAGCAGCGCCGCCTGGGGGCCACGGCCAGGGCTCCGCGCTGGGCCTTGGCCTGGAAGTTCCCGGCCGGCCAGGCCGTGACCCGATTGCTGGACATTCAGGTCCAGGTTGGCCGGACCGGGGTTCTGACGCCGGTGGCCGTGCTGGAGCCCGTGGCCTTGTCCGGGGTCACGGTGTCCCGGGCCACCCTGCACAATGAGGACGAAATCCGGTCCAAGGACTTGAGGCTTGGCGACATGGTCGTGGTCCAGCGGGCCGGGGACGTGATCCCCGAGGTGGTCGGCCCGGTGGTGGAAGAGCGCACCGGAGGGGAGCATGCGTTCTTCTTTCCCCATGTCTGCCCGGCCTGCGCCACCCCGGCGGTACGCCTGCCCGGGGAGGCGGCCTGGCGCTGCCAGAACCTGGCCTGCCCGGCGCTGTTGCGGGAAAGCCTGGCCTACTTCGTGTCCAAGGCCGGGCTGGATGTGGAGGGCCTGGGCCGAAAATGGGTGGAGATCCTGGTGGACAAGGGCCTGATCCACACTCCGGCGGACATCTTCCGGCTCCGGGAAGAACACTTGCTGACCCTGGATCGGATGGGGCCCAAGCTTGCCGGAAACATCATCGCCGCCATCGCCCAGGCCCGGGACCGGGCGGATCTGGCGACGCTGATCCGCGCCCTGGGCATCCGCCATGTGGGTGCGCAGACCGCCCGGGTCCTGGCGGACCATTTCCCGGACCTGGACGCCCTGGGCCGGGCGGACCGGGAAACGCTGCAACGGCTCCCGGATATCGGACCGGAGGTGGACGCCTCCATCCACGGCTTTTTCACCAACCCGGACAATCAGCGGCTTCTGGAGGAACTGCGGGAGCTGGGGCTTTGGCCGAGCGCCGGGGATCAGGAGAGAGCGGCCCGAAAACCGGATTCCCCGTTCGTCGGCAAACGGGTTCTGTTTACCGGAACCCTGCCCGACATGTCTCGAACCCGGGCCCAGAAGCTGGTGGAACAGGCCGGGGGAACGGTGGTCGGGGCGATTTCCAAGAAGGTGGATTTTGTCGTCGCCGGAGCCGAGCCCGGGGCCAAGCTGACGAAAGCCCGTGAGCTGGGGCTGACGGTTCTGGACGGGGCGGAGTTTTCGCGGATGGTGAAGCAGGGGGATGAAGGGTGAAGAGGCTTGGTGCTCAGCCGCTTCTTCCGTCACCTTGCTTTTTCGGTTTTCGCGGTCCGGATCGTGATTGGGGTTCGACCAGCATTCGGTGTTGGGCCTGACGCTGGGCGTCGGTGCGGGCCACGAACAGTGGGTTGCCCCGTGGGTCCTTTCCGGCGTGGTACATGGCCGTGGCCATGGTGCCGGGGGTCGGCACGAAGCATTGGACCTGTTGCGGCCGCCAGCCTTTGCGGCGCAGCCAGTCGGCCAGGGTGGCCATGTCCTGGGCCGTGCATCCGGGGAAGGCGCTCATCAGGTAGGGGACGACGAATTGCTGTTTGTCCGCCTGGGCGGACTGGCGCTGAAACAGGCTCAGAAACTGCTCGAACACGCTGAAGCCGGGCTTGCGCATCAGGTGGAGCACCTTGTCGGAGGCGTGTTCCGGGGCCAGCTTGAGCTGGCCCCCCACGAACCGGCGGATCAGATGCTCAGCGGCTTGCGGGTCTTGCAAAAGCAGGTCGAAGCGCACCCCGCTGGCCACCCGCACGTGGCGCACCTTCGGCAAGCGGCTGACATCCTCGAGCATGGCCAAAGTCGCCTGCTGGTCAACGCGGAAATGACGGCAGATCGTCGGATGCAGACAACTGGCCCGACGACAGGGGCCGGGTTTTCCGTCCGGCCCTTTCTTTCCAGCTTCTTTTCCCTCTATTTCTGTTTTTTCGAGGGCGCAAACGGCCCGCCACATGTTCGCGCTGGGGCCGCCCACGTCGCTGATCACCCCCTTCCAATTCGGCGCGGCGCTCATCCGCGCAATTTCTTCCAGAATGGAGCGTTTGCTCCGGGAGCTGATCCGTCGGCCTTGGTGCAGGGCCAGGGAACAGAACGAGCAGCCGCCTCCGCAGCCGCGATGGGTGGTGACGCTGGAGGCGATCATTTCCGCGGCGGGAATCGGCTTGGTATAGGACGGATGGGCGCGGCGGGCGAAGGGCAGGTCGTAGAGCGCGTCCATTTCCGTTTCCGTGAGCGGGGCGGCCGGGGGAGTGAGCACCAGGAGTCGGTCTCCGATCCGGTGCAGGGCCGTATCCTTGCCCTGGTGGACATGCTCTTCCAGCAGCGCGGTGGCCTGGAGCAGGGCGTCCGGGGAGGCCAGGATGGTTTCGTGGGAAGGCAGTTCCAGGGTGGAAGGGAGCGGAGGCAGTTCTTCCGGGCGGCAGACAAAGGCCGCGCCGGGAATCTGGAGCAGGGTCTCAATGTCCAGGCTGACTGAAGGGCCGACGGAGAGTTGGGCGGGCGTGGAGCCTGGATCGGCGGTCTGGCCCAGGTTTTGGTCCAGGTTCTGATCTAGGCGCTGGGCCAGCTCCAGAATGCCGCGTTCGGCCATGCCGTACAGCAGCAGGTCGGCCTTGCTGTCCAGGAGGATGGAGCGGCGGACCTTGTCCGTCCAGAAGTCGTAATGGGCGATGCGCCGCAGGGAGGCTTCGATGCCGCCCAGGGCCACGAACAGCCCGGGAAAGGCCCGGTGCAGCAGATTGGCGTAGACGATGCACGCCCTGTTCGGCCGGGCTCCGGCGCTCCCTCCAGGGGTATAGGCGTCGTCCCGGCGGAGCTTGCGAAACGCGGTGTAGTGGGCCAGCATGGAGTCCAGCGCCCCGGCCCCGACCCCGGCGAAAAGCCGGGGACGTCCCAATCGCTGGACGTCATCCAACGTATCCCAGCGCGGCTGGGCCACGATCCCCACCCGAAAGCCGTGGGCTACCAGCCACCGGCCTAAAAGCGGAACACCGAAGGCCGGATGGTCGACGTAAGCATCCCCGCTGACCAGCAGCACGTCCAACTCGTCCCACCCCAAGGCGTCCATTTCCGCACGGCTCATGGGCAGGAATTCCGGTTGGGGCCGCGGCGTGGGGCGCTTCATGAGGTCCGTCCGTCACTCTGCCCGACAGCCCGTTCCAAAACTTTCTCCAAATCTTCCATCCTGACCGGCTTGGCCAAATAATCGTTCATCCCCGCTTCCAGGAACTTCTCCCGGTCTCCGAGCATGGCGTAGGCGGTCAGCGCGATGATCGGCATACGCCGGTAGGAGGGTTGAGGGCTGAAACCTGAGAACTGAAGGTCGGAGCTTCGCTCTTTGACGTTCATCGCCTGATCTCCATCCTTCAACTCCTGATTCCCTCTTTCTTGTTCCAACCTCCTGATCTCTCGCGTTACTTCCAGTCCGTTCATTACCGGCATCTGGATATCCATCAGGATCACATCGACGTCGTGGGCCGCGAGCAGATCCAGTGCCTGGCGGCCGTCCTCGGCCAGGATCACGGCGTATCCGGCCTTTTCCAACAGTTTCATGATCGGCAGGGCATTGGACGGTTCGTCTTCGGCCAGGAGAATACGTAGTTTCAGCCCGCTCTCCGTAAGTCGCTTCGATTCGTGTTGGTCAAGGACGCCTTCGCCCTTGGGAAGTTTGAAGGGCAGAAGCACATTTACTGCGGTTCCTTCGCCGAGCGTGCTGGTCACGGAAATTTTCCCGCCCATCAGTTCCACAAGGTGCTTGACTATCGGCAGGCCAAGGCCAGCGCCCTGAAAATTGCGCGTGTGCGATTCCTCGACCTGAAAGAACGGTTCAAAGAGGTCTTTCACCTTGTCTCCCGGAATACCGATGCCGGTATCCGCGATGGTGAGCAGCACATTGACGCTGTCATTCATGTCGGATTCCAACGAAGTCATTGCAACACGGATATGTCCCTTGTCGGTGAATTTCAGGGCGTTGCCGACCAGGTTGAAGAGAATCTGTCTGACTCGCGCCTCGTCTCCGACAAGCTTGGGTGGTAAGGCGGGGTCGATGCTGCAATCGAGTTCCACTCCCTTGGTTCTGGCATTGAAGGTGAAAAGGCCGGAAACGGAATCGGCAAGCTCCCGGACCATGAATTCGGCCTCATGGATCGTCATCTTGCCCGCCTCGACCCTGGAAAGATCCAGGATGTCCGACAGCAGCCTGGTCAACCGCTCCGCCGAGGCTGTGCATAGCTGGACATACTGTCTTTGGTCGACATCCAGGGAAGTGGTCTCCAAAAGCTGCATCATGCCCATGATTCCGTTGATGGGAGTGCGGATTTCATGGCTCATGTTGGCCAGGAATTCGCTCTTGGCTTTGTTGGCGGCTTCGGCTTGCTCCTTGGCCAGACGAAGGGCTTGCTCCGCCATTATGCGCTCCGTGACGACCTCGGTATACACGACTATCCCCCCAACCGAGCCATCCTGTTCATACCAGGGCCGACACTCCCAGCGAGTCCACTCCACGCTGCCGTCAGAGCGATGGTATGGGTCGTCCTCGGCGCTGGACACTTCTCCGGCAAACGCCCTTTGGTGAACTTTTCTCCATTTTTGCGGCAGGTCGGGAAACACTTCGTAGTGATGCCTTCCGATGACGTCTGTTTCTTGAACCCCGTATTCCTGGAGATAGCGCTGACTTACGTAAATGTATCTCAAATCCCGGTCGTGGACGGCGACGGCGCTGCGCATGTGCTCCACGATGTAGTTCAGCAAGTCGCGTGAATGATGCAGCGCCGCCTCGGCTCGCTTACGCTCGGTGATGTCGCGACAAACGCAGAAAATAAGTTTTCGCCCTCCGATCACGGCTCCGTTGGTGCTGATTTCAACGTCATAAAACGTGCCGTCCTTGCGTCGGTGGCGTGTTTCAAAGTGATCCCCTTCTTCGTCGACTTTTCGGAACATTTCGAGAAGCTGTTCGCGGCCCCAGTTGATCTCCCAATCCCAAACGTGGAGTCGCCGGACCTCTTCCGGGGAGTAGCCCAGCGTTTCAGCATATCTTTTGTTGGCTTCGTAAACGCTCCCATCCTCGTTCAGAACCACGATCCCGTCTCTTGACTGATCAACAAGGATGCGACGCCGGACGACCTCCTCCCGCAGCGCTTCTTCCGCCTGTTTCCGCGCGGTGATGTCCTGGGTGAACTCCTGGCAGGCGACGATCCGTCCATTCCCATTCTTGACGGTGCGGACATTTTGGAACACCCAGAAGAACGTCCCGTCTTTGCGGCGAAATCGGCACTCCTGGTTGGCCGCCTCGTCCTTGTCCTCCAGAAGACGAAGCAACGAATCCCGGTCCCGCGGGTCGGCATGGATTTGAGCGGCGATATCCGTAATGGACGCGATCAGTTCTTCCGGGCTAGCATAGCCGAGCATCATGGCCATGGCCGGATTGGCCGAGATGAAGCGGCCTTCCGGCGTGGACATGGAGATGCCGATGGGCGCGTTCGCCAGGATGTCCTGGGCGTCAGGAAATGTTGGTTGGTCGGGGTCTGGTTCAGAGGGGCGACTCCAGGTCATGCGGCCTCCGGCAAAGTTGGGGGCTGTAGGTTTTCTGGGGACGGAGCGGGTTCTTGCCCGCGGGATGCACAAACTCCGATTCCGGTGCTTTCTCCGTTAGTACTCGATCTTGTCGTTCTTGATTTCCCAATGAGTGAAGGCCTCTTCCGGCAACAGGTTGATCATGGAAATGGCTCGTTTTTCAGGAGGAGTGTTCAACTCCAGAAAAATAAAGGCGTCATCAAAGCCCATGGCGACCTCGAACGGTCCGCCATTTTCGCTTCAAGGCCGCCCGCTTCGCATTCTTCCCGAAAACGTGACTGGCATCAAGGGCGGACAGGCGACCGCGCGGCGATCTTTCTGGCTAGGGAGGGGAAGACGAAGGATGAAAGCAATGCTGTTGTCGGGGTCGGAATCGGGATCGGGATCGAAAACGCTGGGAAGCGTTCATAATTTTTCCTGTTTCGATTCCGATACCGACCCCGACCCCGATTGCCGGAACAAGAGCGGACGTAAAATTGTGCTGAGTAGATACTAATCCTGAAGGGATTCAATCGTAGAGCCGGTGTTGAGCAATCCTCCGAATCGTGTACTATTGGTAATTTGACGGCTTAACTGTTGACACTTTGCCGGGGAAGCTATTACAAATTTTCCGGAACGTTCATGCCAAATCGTTGGAAAAACTGGGGCGGTTTCGTCATTGATTGTCATTCCAAGATGCGCATTGCTGGGACTGAAGGCGTCTCGTCATTATCCAAGGAAGACAAGGACGATCCGCCATCACTACCAGTGGCCGCCTGTGCCCAAGTCCAGACCTTTTCTGAAGCATCCCTCATAACCAAATAAGATTACAATGAATGTCTGAGCAATTACTTCCGAGACATCTGTGCGGCGAGGTGGAGAGTGCGCTCCGATCAACGCGGGTCGTGAACGTCATAGGTCCGCGTCAGGTGGGCAAGACCACATTGGTGAGGGATCTGCTCGGCTCAAGCCACTTTGTGAGCCTTGACGATACCGGCGTCCTCGCCGCGATGGAAACCGATCCTTATGGCCAACTGACGGCTTTGACGGCGAACGCCAAAGACGCACCCGTGGTCATCGACGAGGCGCAGCGATCCCGAGCGCTGGCACTGGCCATCAAGCGCATTGTGGACGAACGTCGCCAGAAGGGGCAGTTTCTCCTGACCGGATCGTCCAACGTCTTCGCCGCCGCACATGTGACCGATTCCCTGGCCGGGCGGGTTTCCACGTTGATGTTGCATCCGCTGAGCGCTGCCGAGGCTTTCCGCTACGGTCCGGCCAGGATTCTGGACTGGGCAGCTGAAAACCCATCCCTGGCCACGCTTCCGGACATCCCATCCGCCGGACGTCAAGCGTACATCGACCTGATTGTCCAAGGCGGTTATCCCGAGATTCGCGACCTGCCCGACCGGCCTCGCAACAAACGATACCGTGATGCCATTGATGCTCTTGTTGATCGTGATGTGGCCGATGTTCTCAAAGTCCGCAAAACCGACGCCTTGCGTCGGCTGATTGATCAGCTTGCCTCCCGAACCGCTGAGGAATTTTCCATTGAGCGGTTATGCTCAGCGGTCGGTGTCCAGCGCAACACGGTGGAACAATATCTTGATGTCCTGACCCGCTTGTCGTTTGCGCAGCGACTGGGTGCCTGGGCATCCGGAGCGGCGGGTCGGGAAATTAAACGTCCCAAGGTACACCTTCTTGATACCGGGGTTGCCGCCGCCATCAGGGGATTTTCTTCCACCTCGTTTGGACCGACAGGGGATCAGACTGCACTGGGTCATCTTCTGGAAACCTATGTCCACAATGAACTGGTAAAAAACCTGCCTTATCTGGCCCGCGACTGGCGGCTCTGGCACTGGCGCAACCAGGAAGGCCGGGAAGTGGATCTGCTGGCCGAGTGCGATCGGATGCTCGTGGCCATGGAAGTCAAGGCGTCATCGACATTGAACGCGGATGACATCAAAAACCTGCGCTGGTTCAAAACCTTGGGGCCTGGCAGGACATGGCAGGTTGTCGGCATCCTCTTCTATCTTGGAGACCGCCCGCTTGCATTGGGAGAGAACATTTACGGCCTGCCGCTTTCGACATTCTGGGCTTGGCGGCCCCAGTCTCAGTTATGAGCTAAGCTTCGACCGGCCAAACGGCGGCGATCAGACCTTCGGGTACCAGTTGGACCAGGATTGGGACTGGCCGGAGTTTGCTCCGAGCCAATGGGTGACGACAAATGTTGGGAGTTACGGATATGGTTGTTTGGACATGGAATTTGAAGCAAACCTTCAAGGCGAAGTCACGGCAATCATAAGCTTAACCCCTTTGTTTTTGCAGGATTGCCTTTCGTCTCCAACACTTCGAGGTATCGGGGAAATGCTGGAATAAGCAGTGAATGCCCGTTGGCATTGCCCAACGGTTTTCATTTTTCGTAGAAACCATGGAGCTCAATCATGATCACGATCCTGGCCCTGGGCGACAGCCTGACCACAGGATACGGCCTTGCGCCGGAAGCGTCCTTTGCATCCCGGCTGGAACAGATTCTGAATCACGAAGGCAGGGATGTCCGAGTGATCGACGGCGGCGTGTCCGGGGATACGGCATATGACGGCCTGCGCCGCATTGATCGCCTTCTTGCCCATAACCCTGACCTCGTCATTGTCGAGTTCGGAACCAACGACTGGTATTCGGGGTTGCCGGTGGAAGAGATCAAGGCCAATCTGGCGCGGATCATCGAAAAATGCCAAGGTGCCGGTGCGCTGGTGCTCCTGACCGGCGTCCGCTCGCTGTCCGGCCAGGGCGAGTACGACGCACGGTTCCACAATCTCTATCAGGAACTGGCCAGGGAAAAGCAGGTGCCCCTGATGCCCGACTTTCTCCCAGGCATTCCCGGCAACCTGGATCTGACCCTCCCCGACGGCCTGCACCCCAACGAGGCCGGTGTGGACGCCATCGTGGCCGCTGTGTTGCCGGTATTGCGGCCCTTGCTTGACGAGGTGTTGGGTGAGTGAGCGTGGCTTGACTCTCTATTGAATCCACAAACCTTCACTGCCCCCGGATCAACCCCGCGATCTAATCCTTGATATGGCCCCGGTCCAGCTCAAAGCCGTAGGCCTTGCCCACCTTGTAAACCATCTTCATCTGCAGCGGGAGAATCGCCATGGAGGCCAGGGACTGGGGCAGGAGTTCCAGTGCGCCGTTCAGGATGGCGGTGTTGAGAATCATCTTGTCCAACTCAGGGGCGTTGACTTGGGCCTCGGGCCTGCCGGAAACTGGTGGGACTGGTGGGACTGGCGGGACTTTTGAGACTGGCGGGATCTGGGGGGCCGGTTCGCTTTCCGTCTCAAAGGAGGAGCCCGCAATGGCCGCTGCCTCCGTGGCAAAGGTCGTTGACGCCTGGGCATCCAGCCCCAGGGCTGAGCGCAGGCGTTCCAGGAAGGCCACTTCGGCATCGGTGTTTACTCCATCGGCATCGCACACGCACACGGCCTCCTGGGTCAACTCCGGGATTTCGGGCTCGTCGTTCACCATCAAGATGGTTTCGTGCCCGCCCTGGGATGATGATTCCGGTAATGGCTTAGAGCTTCTCCGTCAGTACTCGACCTTGTCTTCCTTGGCTTCCCACTCCGTAAACGCCTTCCCGGCCTCTTCCGGCAACAGGTTGACCATGGGAATGGCGCGTTTTTCAGGAGGAGCGTCCAACTCCTGATAAATGAAGGCGTCGTCAAAGCCGATGTCGGCCGCGTCCTTTTTGGTGTTACCGTAGTAGATTTTCTCCAGGCGGGCCCAATAAATCGCCCCCAGGCACATGGGACATGGTTCGCTGGATGTGAAGATCGTGCAACCTGACAAGTCAAACGTGTTCAAGGCGCGACAGGCCTGCCTGATGGCGTTGATCTCGGCATGGGCCGTCGGGTCGTTGTCGAGGGTGACGCTGTTGGAGGCTTGGGCGATGATCTCGCCGTGCTTCACGATCACGGCCGCGAACGGCCCGCCGCCTTGCCGGACGCTTTCCCTGGACAGCCTGATGGCCTCGCGCATGAAGCGCCCAGAGGCTTGGCCAGATGCTTGGCCAGATGCTTGGTCAGATGCTTGGCCAAATGCGTGGTCAGATGCTTGGTCTGGTGTGTGGCCTGGAGACATGGACAATTCCTGTTTGTAGGATGGTTGACGACGAGAAGCCGGTCACCCTCGAAACGTAATGATGGTGTAGCGCCTGGAACCGGAAAAGAGACGGATGATGTGGCAGGCTCAGTGGCAGGCTCAGTTGAACCCAAGGCGGCTGTCAGTTTTTATCCCAGAACCTGAGGATTCATCCGCCACAGCGAATAGTTCAAGAACGCGGCGAAGATCACCCAGAGCAGGTAGGGCATGAGCAGTGCTCCGGCCAGAGGCTTGATTCGCCAAAAGGACATTGTCGTGGCCAGGATCAGGGCTAGAAGCGACAGGATCTCCAAAAATGAGAGCAGGCCAAGATTCCAGACGAAAAAGAGCCAGCTCCACAGCGCGTTGCAGACAAGTTGGATAAGGTAGAGACCCAGGGCGGCCCGGATGTTCTTGAGCCCTCCTTCACGCCAGACCAGCCATGCCGCGAGGCCCATCAAGGTGTAGAGCGCCGTCCAGACCGGCCCGAACACAAACCCCGGCGGCGCCCATCCCGGTTGGACAAGCTGGGTGTAGAACGACTGGGCGTTGATCGAAGCCCCGGCGCCCACGGCCGCGGCGACGAACGTGACGGCAAGCCAAGCCAGAAGGGCGAAGACTTGCGTGCGTTTGCTGTTCATTCTCAATATGTTCTGTACGGGTTTTTAACGGCCCAGGCGTTCCCAGCCGTTAGTGGAACACGCCGGGGTGGTGTGATTTATGGTCTGGATGTGAGTATCAGGAAACAGGGAGTGGGGCAATGAGAGGCGTACTGTGATCAAATGTTGAGCTTGGAGATCGGCGACGGCCAGTGTATGCGGATGGCCACGGCCTCAGCTGGTGCTTGGCGCTGATCCCGATGTTTGGGGTGAGTTGGGCAAGAATAGGCTGTGTACATAAGGATTCAAACTTGAAAAAATATGCCGGACGGCCAACTCGCGGACAACATATCCCCACGGAGGAAACAACACGATGAATGATCAAGAAACAACCGCGGGCGGATATACGCGCCTCGGGCTTGTCGGGATAATTATCATATTTTTCTGTTTTTTCAACATATTCACAGCAACGGCGGATTCAAAACAGAACAGCAAGGTCGCGAGCCTGCTCACCCCGGAAGCCCTCTGGGAGATCGGTCGGGTTTCCGATCCCCGGATTTCCCCGGACGGGTCCCAGGTGCTGTTCTCGGTCAAGCACTTCGACCTGGAGGGCAATATCGGCCAAAGTCACCTCTATGTGGCCAATATGGATGGGAGCAACAGGCGGCGCATCTCGCCTGAGAACAACGGCAACGACGGCCAGGGCGAATGGCGACCCGACGGGGCGCGGATCGGCTTCCTGCATCAAGGGCAAATCTGGGAAATGAATCCTAACGGCTCAGGGCGTACGCGGCTCACCGACATCCCTGCCGAAGTCACAGGGTTCAGCTACTCGCCGACACAGGAAAACATCGTCTTTGCCGGCCCTGTCCCTTCCGAGGCCGGGCATGAGAATCTGTTCGCCGGTCTGGACAAGGCTCACGCGAGGATCGTGGACGAACTGATGTATCGGCATTGGGACACCTGGATTGAGTCGTTCAGCCATCTCCATGTGGCTAAGTATTCCGATGCGGGACTGGGGGAGTACGTGGACATCATGCGGGGGTTGGGGCTGGAGTCCCCGCTCAGACCCTTCGGCGGCATGGAGCAGGTTGCCTGGAGTCCTGACGGCAGATCCCTCGCCTATTCCGCCCGAAACATCGACGGCAAGGCCTACGCCTTGTCCACGGATTCACGGATCATGCTCCACAGCCTGGATACCGGCCAAACCCGGACCCTGAGCACCGGAACAGGGTACGACGGCAACCCGGAATTCTCTCCGGACGGAAAGCGCATTGCCTGGTTGAGCATGGAGCGGGACGGCTACGAAGCGGACAAGAACAGGCTGCTGGTCCTGGACCTGGTTTCGGAGAGCATCACTGACCTGACAACAGGCCTTGATCAGGACGTCAGCGAGTTTGTCTGGTCCACGGACGGCGAGGCCATCTTTTTAACCAGCCTGCGCCACGCTTCAACCCAGATCTACCGCCTTGATCCCGCCAGCCGCGACATCGCCCCCCTGACCGAGGGCAAACACACCTTTTCCCAACTGGTCAGCGCGGGCAACGCCATTGTCGCGGTCAAATCAACCCTGTCCAAACCGGGAGAGGTTTTCTTCCTGAATCCGGCCAATCAGGAGATGCTCAACATCTCCCGCGTCAACGACGATTTTTTGTCGTCCTTTGCCCTTGGCGAGGTCCGGGAACGCTGGGTGAAAACCACTGACAACCAGGAGATGCTCGTCCTGGTCGTCTTGCCGCCGGATTTCGACCCTCAAAAAACCTATCCCGCCATGCTCTACTGCATCGGCGGGCCGGAGGTTTCCGTGGACCACTCCTGGTCCTACCGCTGGAATTTGCAGACCCTGGCCGCGAGAGGCTACGTGGTCGTCGGTCCCAATCGCAGGGGAGCTCCGGGCTTTGGGCAGCAGTGGAAAGAAGCCATTCTGGGGGATTGGGGCGGTCAGCCCATGCAGGACCTCTTGTCGGCCATCGACGACGTTGGCAAAGAGCCTTGGGTGGATAGCAACCGTCTGGTCGCGGTGGGGCCGAGTTTTGGCGGGTTTTCCGTCTTTTGGCTTGCCGGGAACCACGACAACCGCTTCAAGGCGCTGGTGGCCCACGACGGTGTTTTCAACCTGGAATCAATGTACCTGGAGACGGAAGAAATCTTTTTCGTCAACTCCGAATTTGGCGGGCCGTTCTGGGACAGGGACAATCCCAGCGTTCAACGCAGCTATGCCGCGTCTCCGCACCGATTCGTCCAGAACTGGACAGCGCCTCTCCTGGTCATCCACGGGGGACGCGACTACCGGGTTCCGGAATCCCAGGGATTCAGCGCCTTCAATGCGGCCAGGCTGCGCGACATTCCCGCCAGACTGCTCTATCTCCCCGAAGAGAACCACTGGGTTCTGTCGCCTCAGAACAGCGTACTGTGGTATCGGACCGTTCTGGACTGGACGGATCGGTGGACAGGCGGCGGGGGTGCAACCGCTAATCACTGATCCAGTGACAGGTTTTTTAACAGATAAATGTCTAAATTGACTGGCTATCTGTTTTTTTCGCTTCATTCCAAATTATTTAATTCGACACACACCACGGTCTGCAAGTCGCTTTTGTGTATCCATCATTATTTTGCCGTGCGGCACGAACATGGTGACGGATGGATTTATCAACAGAAATTGTATCAGAGCTGTTGAAGGTGACTGTCAATGCTTCGGAACCAGTAGAGGTGTATGACCAATATAAAGAATCTGCTGCCCCTTCTAGCATTGACTTGCATGCCGAAGAATACAATCTGACTAGTGTATTTGCATCAGCCAATGCCCAGTCAGAATGTCCAGCCAATGAAAGGCCGGAAGTATAACTCATGGCCGCATCCCAGTTCATTGGACCAGCCGTTGCTTTCTGCCACATCAGGCCGGTTCCGTTATCCGTCACGGTCCCATCTCCGTTGTCCACGCACTGCTGGGCAAAGGTCGTGCCGGACATGACCATCCCGGTCAGGCAGAGCATTAAAGCCAGGGCCGCTGTTCCGAAAGCCTTTCTCCACATTTTTCTCATGACGATGCTCCTTGATGATATCTAATGATCTTAAAAAGCTGAAAACATTCAGGCTTCTTCTTTGGCAGGTTGAGGCTGTCCTCAGCGACAACCTCATCCTGGCCAAAGGGCCAAATCACCGAAGAATCAAATCATCCATCACTGTGCCGAACGCACTGCCCGCACGTGAAAGCCGCTGTTCGCATTGTAGCGGCCCTCGACACCGTCGTGGAAGTGCACGGCCCAGGCTTGATCAGAAGACCCATTGGACGACCAGTAGTCTCCTGGCTTAACGTCCATCATTCTTTTACATGGCGAGTTGTACAGCTTTTTTAACTCATTCGTGGTTGGCAACCGCCAATCCGAATGGCCACCCAGTGAAAGTCCGGAGGCGTAACTCACAGCGTCATTCCAGTTCATTGAACCAGCCGTCGGAATCTGCCACATAAGGCCTTTCCATTTGTCCGTTATGGTCCCATCTCTATTGTCCACGCATACATCGGTAATCGTCTCGGCCATAACCTGCCCGGACAGACAGAGCAGAACCGCCATAATTGCAATCGCGAGAAGCTTCTTCATGATTATTTCTCCTGTTGAGGTTGGACCGTAGTGGTCTTGCATCTCTTTAAGCACGATCCATGCCATGAATAAAGCAGCATGAATCCAAGATGGTAGAGGAAAGCGCCAACCGCATAAAGCCGCACTGTTTGCGCCCATTCCGTTGGCACTGCCAACATTCCTGGCGACCCGAGAAATTCTGGAAAGCTGTTGGTGTCGAGGGCAGAGCGCAAGGGCCAAAAGCATCGTTTGCTCGCGGACCTTCGCCAAGGCCGTCACGGACAAGGATCAGCTTGAGCAGATTGTTTCCGGGTATGCGGCCAGGGTAGGGGAACGCCTTCGCTCTCAGCAGTGCGGTAGGCGCCAGCCGAAGCAGAGCAGGGGGCCTCAAAGACTGAGTCAGGGCCTGCGAAAGTGAAGGGGCCGGTGAAGGTGAGGTTCATGTTCTGCTATTCACTGATGCCAACCACTAATTCAACTCATCCCTCAACTTCTTCGACAGCCTGAACACGACCACCTTGCGCGGCTCCAGGGTCATGGCCTCGCTGGTCGCCGGGTTGCGGCCCTTCCTGGCCTTCTTTGCATACGCCTCGAACTTGCCGAACCCGGAGATCAGCAGGGCGTGGTCGTGCATGATGGCGGTCTTCATGATGGCCAGCAGGGATTCGACGTGCTTCCTGGCTTCCCAGCGTGTGCGGTCAGTCTTCTTGTGAACCCGGCAGCGTGAAAAACACCGTCGTGCCCTTGCCAGGCTCACTTTCCACCCAGATTTGCCCACCGTGCTGCTCAATGAACTGTTTGCACAGGATCAGCCCCAGACCGGTGCCTTTTTCGCCCTCAGTGCCCAACTGTCGTTTTTTTTCTATGGTAAAAATTGAAGACAGCACCTGCTCGTTCATACCCACACCAGTGTCCTGAATTGCCACGGTTGCGGTCGGACCCTCCTGTTTAAAGGAAACGGCAATCTCGCCTCCGCGCCGGGTGAATTTGACGGCATTGAAGAGAATGTTGCGGATCACGGTCTTGATCATGGGCTGGTCAACCAGGACGGTCAGCCCCTGATGAGCATCTTGGCGGATGGAGATTCCCTTGCTCTTGGCCAAGTCTTGGGCCGTGGACAGTCCCATGTTGAGCAGCTCATTCAAGCTGCATGGCGTTGGTGCGTAATCGATGCCACCCTGGTTCATGCGGGACCATTGCAACAGGTCTTCCAGGAGGGCGAACGTATTCTTTATACTTTTATGCATTTCCCTTGTGAGGGTGCGAATATCCTGTTCAGAAAACACTTCTGATTCATCAGCCAGCATCTTTGTTGAAGACACAAGCCCGGACATGGGCGACTTGAGGTCGTGGGCAATGATGGAGAAAAGCTTGTCCTTTTCAGCATTGGCCTTCTGAAGCTGTTCATTGGCGGCCCTGATTATCTCCTCGGCCTGTTTACGGTCGGTGATGTCCTGAATAGTCCCAAAGCCCCGAACAGGCTCGCCTGACTTGTTAAGCTCCACCACCCCATAGGTTTGAACATGGCAGACTTCGCCAGTGTCGCCTTGCAGGATGCGGTGTTGAATATCGTATGGCTTCCCGGTGCTCATGGTCGTGGCAATAGCCTTCCTGACACGCCACCTATCTTCTGGGTGAACGTAGGCGAATAATTCCGACGAAGACAACCGTGGGGAGTTATGGCCCATAATACGACGCCAATTGTCCGAGACGAACCAAGTATCGTTAGGGATGTCCCACTCCAGACAGCCCAACCTCGCTAAAATTTCAGCCTGGAGCAGCATCTCTCTACTCTTGGCGTTTTCATACTCTGCTCGCTTGCGAACGGTTATGTCACGACAAATACAGAATACGAGTTTTCGCCCACCAATCATGGCTCCGTTAGTGCTGATTTCAACGTCAAGGAATGTGCCGTCTTTACGTCGGTGGAGTGTTTCAAAGTGGTCACCTTCTGCCCCGACTTGTTGTATCATCTCAATGAGCAGGTCGCGAGACCACTGTTTGTCCCAGTCCCATACGTGAAGCTGAAGAACTTCCTCGTGAGTGTATCCGAGCGTTTCAGCAAAACGCTTGTTCGCTTCATGGATGCTTCCGTCCTGGTTCAGCACAACGATTCCATCCCTGGACTGGTCAACCAGAATACGGCGTCGAGCAGCATCTTCCTGCAAGGCTTGCTCGGCTAGCTTTGTCTCGGTGGTGTCCATGTTGATACCCTGATACTGGAGCACATTCTGAAGTGGGAGTTGGGAAAGGCTACTTGAGCGGCAGGAATTTCAGGGGGCTTGCTTCTGCGTCATACGGGCTCCCGAGAGATCAAGGGGAAAGGATGGCAGCAAATGAATACAGGCGGAAAGTATCAGGCGTAGCCCAGATTAGGGGCTGCAAAAACATTTCAACTTTGTTCAAGTTGCGACAAGTTTTGGCATTTCTTCCTGCCTTTTTTCAACCGTGTCAACTGCCAAAAAAAAACCGGGGAAGTCCTCATCACCTAAGGCCTTACCCGGCCAGCTTAACTCTTACGCCCTCAACTTTCGAGGTTGCTGCCTGCAAAGCAACCATCTATGATCTTTGACATAATTCCTGGTCCAGACAAAAAAAGTCGATAGCTGCCCCGAATACTTCGGATATCATGGCGCTGTAGAGCTGCTCTGCGTATTGTCCTGCGCTGCGCAGCTTGTCTACTGCAAGCTCAAGTATACGCTTTTGGGAATCCATCGCCTACACCTGGGCCAACGGGAAGCTGGAAAAGGAAGTGTGGGCAAGTTTGAGCAGTACCCGCTACGCCTGGGCTGGGCCATCACGATTCACAAGAGCCGGGGCATGACCATTCCCAAGGTGTGCCTCGACCTCCGAGGTGGATGCTGTTTCGCCCATGGCCAACTTTATGTTGCCCTTTCCAGGGCCACGGGGCTTGACGGGCTCTGGCTGACCAAGGCAATCTCCCGAAGAAATTTGATTGTGGACCAGAGAGTTACGATATTTTTTGGGCAATAATTCACAAATTAATCACAAATCAGTATGTACATTCTGATCTGTCACGGGCCACCCTGATTACGGCTCCTGAACTCCTTCCTTTTACCTGCATGAAGGTCATCCATGGATCACGCCTCTATATCTTCCAACACCACTCCCTTCCAAGCCCTTGCCGATTTCCAGGATCTTTTCAACAACGCCCCCATCGGAATCTACACGTCCACCCCGGATGGCCGGTTTTTGGCGGCCAATCCGGCCATGGCAACAATGTTCGGGTACAACTCCCCACAGGACTTGATTGCGTCCGTCTCGGACATCGCCGCGCAACTTTATGCCGACCCTGCTGATCGAGATGAATTGAAGCGCCTTGTTGCAGAGCAAGGCGAGGCCAAGGACCAGGAGTTACGGATGGTTCGCCGGGATGGTACGGTCATCTGGGTGTCTCGAAGTGGGCGTGGTGTTCGGGATGCAGAAGGCAACATCGCTCAATATCAGGGGTTCATCACTGACGTTACCCAGCGCAGGCGAGCGGAAGACGCACGCAGAAAGAGTGAGGCCAGGTACCGGGAACTCTTTGAAAATGCACCTATTGGAATCTTTGAATCGACTCCTGAAGGACGCTATCTTTCCTTGAATACCGCCTACGCACAATTGATCGGATACGAAAGTCCCGCAGAAATGATCGCACACGTTACGGACATTGCCCAACAGCTTTATGTCCGCCCCGAAGACAGAAAAATCTATGTGGATCTGCTGCAGAAGCAGCATGTCGTTAAAAGTTTTGAAGCTGAGTTGAAACGCACGGATGGGCGTACGATCTGGGTTTCCATGGACACCAGGCTCAAGAGGCATGGAACCGGCGACTTCGTCTACGAAGGGTTCCTGAGAGACATCACCCAGCAAAAAGTTGCCGAAGCGGAATACCGGATGGAGAAGACGTTCACCGAGGCAATTTTCACCAGCAGCCCAGGAATGATTTATGTCTACGACGCGAACAGCAAGCTGATTCGCTGGAACAAGATGCACGAAACCCTGACCGGGTACTCCGCGGACGAACTGGCGAATATGCACCTGATGGATTGGTATTGGGGGGATGCGGAAAGCCAGGCAGCCGTCAACCACGGCATCGCCAGGACCATGGAGCAGGGGTATGGCGAGGCCGAAGCGTATCTGCAAACCAAGGACGGCTTCCGTATTCCGATGCATTTCACGGCAGCCCTGCTGACCATCGACGGTCAGCAGTATTTCACCGGTGTTGGCCTTGACATTTCCGAACGGAAGAAGCGGGAGCAGGAACTCAGGGAGAAGACCCTGCTGCTGGAAGGGATACTGGACAATATCCCCGACATCATGAGCGTCAAGCGACCGGACCTGAGCGTGGTGCTCTACAACAAGGCCGGATACGAGTTTTTGAACCTGAACCAGGAGCACCTTGAAGGAACCAGGTGCTTTGAGCTCATCGGCAGAAACGCTCCTTGCAAACCCTGTGCGACCCTGGAAGCCATCCAAACAAAGCGCCCGGTGGCTCTGGAAAAGTTTGTGCCGGAACTGAACATGCACCTCAATTGCCGGACCAATCCGATTCTTTCAGGGGATGGACAAGTCCTCTATACAGTTGAGCTGATACGCGACATAACCCAGCGCAAAAAAGCCGAGGAAGAATTGCGCGCCTTGGCGCAGATCCTGGAAAACGTCGACAGCATCGCGGTAATGAAAGACCCTACGCTTCGATACATCGCGGTAAACCGGGCCTACTTGCGTCTGACGAGATTCGCGAACCAAGCGGAACTTGTCGGCAGGACGGATGCCGAACTTTTCAAAGGGCTGGCCACGGATTCACAAATCCAGGCCTACATGGAAAACGACAAGAAAGCCTTGGGTCTCCCTTTTGGACAGGTCCATACAACGGAAGAATTTTTTCCCGGTGACGACGGGACCATGCGGACTTTTCTGACAAAAAAATTCCCGGTCTACGACACTGATGAGCAGCACCTTCTGGGCGTGGCGACCCTGACCACCGAAATCACTCAGCAGAAGCGTCTGGAGTCCGCTCTGCGTGATGCCAAGCTTGCCGCCGACGCGGCCAATCAGGCCAAGTCCGAGTTCCTGGCCAACATGAGCCATGAAATCCGAACGCCCATCAACGGCATCATGGGCATGATGCAGCTTCTGGAGACTACAGCGCTGGACGAAGAGCAGCGCCAATACGTTCAGTTGACCAATTCTTCCGCCGAGCGCTTAACACGGCTGCTTTCCGACATCCTGGACCTGTCCAGGGTCGAGGCCGGTAAGATGGAGTATCACGAGTCCGAGTTCAGCATGGCAGAGCTGCAAGACTCTATCATCGGCCTGTTCACCGTGACGGCCAGAAAAAAGGGAATGGGCCTGGAATGCTTCATTGACCCGGCGATCCCCGGAAGGCTGATGGGCGACGAGGCCCGGCTGCGGCAAATTCTGTTCAACATTGTGGGCAATTCGCTGAAATACAGCGAAAGCGGGAAGGTCGCCGTCCGGATGCAACCGATCCGCTCCTGGCAGGAAGGGGCCGTCCGGATACTGTTCTCTGTGACCGACACGGGCATCGGCATCCCTGACGATAAACTTAACGATCTGTTCAAGCCCTTCGTGCAGGTGGATGGCTCTTACACGCGGACGCACCAGGGCGCGGGACTCGGGCTGGCTATTGTCAAGCGGCTGATTGAACTCATGGATGGGCGGTTATGTATCGAAAGCGCCCTCGGGCAGGGAACCACAGTGCATTTTGCCCTGTATTTCAAGGTTCGTGGCAATACTTCCCCGGAACTCTCCGACGGAGCGTCTTTGCTTTCCTCCCCACGGTTGCGCATTCTCCTGGTCGAGGATGAACCGTCAAATTCCTTTCCAACCATGAAACGCTTGGAAAAGGCCGGGCATTTCGTGACCCTGGCCGAGGATGGGCAGCAGGCCCTGGATGCGCTCGCCAGGCAGGATTTCGACCTGATCCTGATGGATATCCAGATGCCGGTGATGAACGGCGTGGAAGCGACGCGGCGCATTCGCGCCGCTGAGGTTCACGGTTCACGGTTCAACGGTTCAACGGTTGGCGAGATAGCGGTTGACGGTATTAATGTAGGGGCGCACCGCGGTGCGCCCGACGGCGTCGCGCAAAATGCAACCCATCCCGACGACACCACGGCCCCAACCGTGAACCGTGAACCGCTGAACCGTGAACCCAACGATCGTGAACCGTTGAACCGTGAACCCAGAATCCCCATCATTGCCCTGACCGCCTATGCCATGCTCGGTGATCGAGAGAAGTTCCTTGAAGCCGGGATGAATGACTACCTAGCCAAACCGGTGAAGATGGAGGATTTGAATCGGGTGCTGGAGAAACATTTCCACCAATCTGAGGGAACACGCCAGTAGCCGGTGCAAATGTGGTTGACAGAGGATTCGCATGGACAAAGATTTTAACGCCGGAAATGAGCAATTGCGCAAGCAGGCCGAAGCGCTATTGGCCGACACATCAAGGCCTGTCGAGGATCTCCCGCCGGAAAAGGTCAGGGAGCTGATCCATGATTATCAGGTCAATCAGATCGAACTGGAACTGCAAAACGAGGAACTGCGCAATGCCCAGAGACAGTTGGAATCCGTCAAAGAACGTTACGCGGAGCTTTTCAACATTGCCCCGGCTGGGTACCTGATCATTGATCAGGCAGGGGTCATCTTCCAGACGAACAAGACATTCGCAGCCATGATTGGCCTCGAGCCCCATCACCTGATTGGCAAGCCTTTGGCGGACTTGATGGTCTCCACTGACCGGTCCGCGTTCTACGGCCGCTTCAAGTCGTTTTTCAATAATCCCGAGAAGAAGCACCTCGACTTCAGATTGAACGCTAAGGCCGGAGAGCTTGAGGTCAGGTGCACGGGACGCGTGGAGAACATCCATTACGGACAACAAGAAAAACAAACTGTCCGGCATCTTTTACTCGTCCTCAACGACCGCAGCTCTCAAGCCCGCTTCGAACGCCGGCAGCAACTCGTGGCCCGAATTCTCGCAATTCTCAACAACTCGCAAGATCTCGCCAATGGTATCAATCTTATCCTGGAAAGCATCCAGCAGGAAACAGGGATCGACGCATGCGGCATTCGTCTGCGTAAGGGAGACGACTTCCCCTATTATGCTCATCATGGTTTCTCCAAGGATTTTCTGCATCAGGAGAACACCTTATTGGCGCGTGACTCGCATGGGGATGTCTGCAGGAATTCCGCCGGGGAGCCCGCATTGGAATGCACCTGCGGCTTGGTTCTTACAGGGCAGACTGACCCCTCAAACCCGCTGTTCACGCCCAATGGTAGTTGCTGGACCAATGATTCGTTCCCGTTGCTGGAACTGCCGGGAAATCAAGACCCCAGGCTTCATCCCAGAAACACATGCATCCACCAAGGGTATCAATCCGTGGCCCTTGTACCGGTGCGGGCGAACCTGGAAATCGTGGGTCTGCTCCAGCTCAATGATCACCGCAAGGACTTTTTCGACCTGGACTTGATTCACTTCCTTGAAAAGATCAGCGATAGCATCGGTATAGCCCTGATGCGCCTCCAGGATACCCAGCAAATCAAGGAAAGCGAGGAACGGTTTCGCTCCATCGTGGAAGGAGCACCTGATGCGGTTTTCGTGCAAACCGATCTCAAGTTCGCCTACCTGAACCAGGCTGCCCTGGCTCTCTTTGGCGCGCATTCCCAGTCGGAGCTGCTCAGGCAGTCCGTGATGGACCGCTCCCCCGAGGAGTTCCGCGAACAGGTTCAAAAGAGGACCAGGCTCCTCAACGAGCAGAAACAGGCCGTGCCAAATCTGGAACAGGTCTATCTTCGCCTGGATGCAACCAGGGTGCCGGTGGAAGTGTCCGCGGTGCCCATCACCTATCAAGGGGAGGATGGAGCCCTGGTTTTTGTTCGCGAAATCAGTGAGCGCAAGCGAGCCGAGGCCGAAATCAGGAACAAGACCGAACAACTACAACACCTCTTGGCCGAAAAGGACAAGCTCTTCACCATCATTGCCCACGACCTCAAGTCACCCATGTCCGGCCTTGTGGGATCGACGCAAATGCTGGCGATGGAACCTGAGCTCTTTTCCGAACAGGATTTCCGCTTTCTTGCGAAGGAAATGCACAAAAACGCTGTCAACACTTTTGAACTTCTTGAAGACCTGCTGCAATGGTCACGCATGAGCCAGGGGGGCATAGATTATGCGCCCACGTCGAGCAGCCTGAACGACCTGATGACCATGGGGCTCTCCACCGGCCAGGACATGGCCAGGGCCAAGGATATCACAATCCGCAAAGATTTCCCCCAAGGTCTGACGGTTCTTGTCGACCAGCCCATGCTCAAGACCGTGATCCGCAATGTCCTCTTCAATGCGATCAAGTTCACCCACCGGGGCGGCGAGATCGTCATCAGGGCTCGCCAGGAAGGGCGGACGGTCAGGGTGTCGATTCAGGATAACGGCATCGGAATGAAGGAGCATGTGTTGTCCACACTCTTCACCCTGGATAAAGAGAAACGGCAGTTGGGCACGGAAGGCGAAAAGGGAACCGGCCTGGGGCTGGTCCTGTGCAAACAGTTCATCGAGCAGCACGGCGGGGAAATCCGGGCGGAAAGTGTGCTGGGCAAGGGGACCACGGTGTGTTTCACCCTACCTGCGAAGTAAGCCAGGATGCCTTCAACCGTTGAACTGTGAACCGTAGAACCGTGAACCTTCCCACTTTTTCCTCGAACCCCTTGGAGTCCTTCATGCCCAAGCGATCACCAGCCCAAAACGGACCCAACCCTGTGCCGGGCGTCGATCTTCAGGACATCTTCGATAACGCGCCCATCGGCATTTTCTCCTCCACGCCCGAGGGGCGCTTTATCTCGGCCAACCCTGCCCTTGCCAGGATGTATGGCTATGATTCGCCAGATGAACTGATCGAAGCGGTCACGGACATCGCAACCCAGGTGTATGCCGACCCGGAAGACCGGAAGGAATTCATCCGGTTGCTTGAAGAGCACGGCGAGGTGGTCAATCACGAATGTCGGTTTCGTCAGAGGGACGGGGCAATCTTCTGGGTGTCTCGCAACGCACGGGCGATTCGGGATCAGACTGGTGCGATAATTTACTATCAAGGCTTCACCACGGACATATCCGCACGGAAACAGGCTGATGAAGGATTGCGAGAACAGACGCAACGACTCAATTCCATTACGGAAAACATGTTTGACTTGGTGTCCATTACCGACCTGGAGGGCAACTATACGTACCTCGCGCCTTCCCATGCCGTTCTGGGGTATGACCTGGACGCAATGATCGGCGCAAACGTCATGGAGCATGTCCACCCTGATGACTACCAGGCAGTTGCAACCGCTTTTGCGGTTTTTTTGGCCAACAGGGAGGACGGACGAAAGGTCGAGTACAGGTACCGTCGGGCGGATGGGAGCTATCTCTGGTTTGAGACCGTCGGAAAGTTCATTCATGACGAACACGGCAATCCAGAAAAAATTCTGTTCAGCACAAGAGACTTTACGGCACGCAAACAGGCCGAGGATGCCTTGGAAAAACGTCTGGTGGCGCTTACACAGCCGCTGGACAGTTCCGAATGGTTTGGTTTTGATCAACTGTTCAGCATTGCCGAACTGCAGCGCCTGCAGGATGATTTCGCCAAGGCAACCAATGTGGCGGCTCTGATCACGCATCCCGACGGTACACCCATCACTGCACCGACCAACTTTTGTCGTTTGTGCGAAATAATTCGCAAAACCGAAATCGGCCATGCCAACTGCATCAAGTCTGACTCCGAATTGGGGCGCATGAATCCTGGCGGACCCGTAGTGCAGACTTGCCTGAGCGGCGGTCTCTGGGATGCTGGTGCAGCCATTTATGTTGGCGACCGTCACATCGCCAACTGGCTTATCGGTCAAGTGCGCGACGAGGAGCAGGACGAGGATAAAATACGCGCTTACGCCCGAACTATTGGTGTCGATGAAGATGTCGCGGCAGAAGCCTTTCGTGAAGTGCCTGCAATGTCACGCCAGCAGTTTGAGCAGATTGCCAACGCGCTCTTTACACTCGCCACCCAGCTTTCAAACTCCGCGTACCAGAATCTGCAGCAGGCACGGTTCATCACCGACCGCAAGCGGGCAGAACAAGCATTGCGGGAAAGCGAGCAGCGCCTCATCCAGGAAGTGGAACAACGCCGCTATGCTGAGACCTACCTGGATACTATCCTCAACGCTGTCCCAGATCCTGTATTCGTTAAAGACATGAATCACCGCTGGATACGGCTAAATGAAGCTTTCTGCGCATTTATGGGCCGTTCTGGCGAGGAATTACTCGGCAAATCCGACTACGAATTTTTCCCCAGGGAAGAAGCGGATGTATTCTGGGAAAAAGACAAATTTGTTTTTGAAACCGGAGAGTGTAACATTAGCGAAGAGTATTTTACCGACTTGAATGGTGTGCGGCATGCGATCTCCACCAAGAAAACGTTACTTACAATGCCCGATACTGGTGAAAAACTACTGGTTGGTGTGATTCGCGACATCACTGAGATTAAGCAGACTGAGACGGCGCTACAAAAAAGCCAGAGCCTGTTCAAAAAAGTCTTCGAATTATTGCCCATCGGTTTGTGGATTGCGGACAAGAACGGAAAACTCATGCAGGGCAATCCGGCAGGTGTAAGTATTTGGGGGATGGAGCCCAAAGTTGATCACAGTGAATACGGTGTATTCAAGGCCAGACGCCTTCCTTCCGGGCAGGAAATTGCTCCAGAAGACTGGGCCTTAGCACACTCCGTGAATAAGAAGGTAACCATAATTGATGAACTACTGGAAATCGACGCTTTTGACGGCAAGAAAAAAATTATCCTCAATTATACTGCACCAGTGCTTGACGAACAGGAAAATGTTGAAGCTGCCATTGTTGTCAATCGGGACATTACGGAACGTTATTTGGCTGAGGAGGAATTGCGCTTCAAGAATGCACTGCTGGAGGGGATCATGGAGAGCTGCCACACCCCCATTTTCTCTCTGGACCGCGAATACCGATACACCAGTTTCAATAAAAGGCATTTCCAGGGGATGAAGGCGCTGTATGGCGTGGACATCAAGATTGGACAAAGTCTTTATGAATATCAAACCATTGAGGAGGACAAGGAGATTTCCCGTCGTAATCTGGATCGGGCCTTGCGTGGTGAATCGTTCATAGATGAGGCTTTTTCCGGCAATCAGGACCTTTCCAGGGTGTATTTAGAAGTCGCCCATAGCCCGATCCGTGACGAGCATGGCCAGGTCATCGGTGTCAGTATTTTTTCCCGGGACATTACCGATCGCAAGCGGGCTGAAGATGAGCTGCGGGAAAGCGAAGAGCGTTTCAAGGCTCTTCACAATGCATCTTTCGGCGGCATCACCATTCACGATAAAGGCATCATCCTGGAGTGCAACCATGGGCTCTCGGAAATTTCCGGGTTTAGTTATGATGAGCTTATCGGAATGGATGGACTGCTCCTGATAGCAGAAAAGTCCCGTGAAGTGGTGATGAGCAATATTCTTGCCGGGTATGAAAAACCCTATGAAGCTTTCGGATTACGCAAAAATGGGGAAGAATATCCTCTTCGCCTTGAGGCGAGAAATATTCCATACAAGGGTAAAATGGTTCGAGTTGTTGAATTCAGGGACATCACAGAGCAGAAACGAGCCGAAGAGGCACTGCAAGAGAGTGAAGCACGTTTCCGCAATCTGTTTGAGAATGTGCCCACTGTCGCAGTCCAGGGATATGCGATGGACGGCATAACGCTCTTCTGGAATAGAGCATCTGAAGGATTCTATGGATTCTCACCGGATGAAGCTATTGGAAAGAATCTTGTGGACCTGATTATTCCAGCCGATATGCGCCAAGACGTCATTCGGGAAATGAAAGACATGTCTGAAAGCGGAATCCCGATTCCAAGCGCCGAACTTCAGCTCAAACGCAAAGATGGATCACATATTCAGGTCTATTCCAGCCATGCAATTGTCCAGAAACCTAACCAGCTACCGGAAATGTTCTGCATCGATATCGACCTGACTGATCTCAAGCGGGCCGAACAGGCTTTGATCCAGGCGAAGGAACAGGCCGAAGCCGCCAACCAGGCCAAATCCGAGTTCCTCGCCAACATGAGCCATGAAATCCGTACCCCCATCAACGGCATCATGGGCATGATGCAGCTCCTGGAGACAACGACCCTGGATGCCGATCAACAACAATATGTTAACCTCTCCAAGTCCTCGGCCAACCGGCTGACCCGGCTGCTCTCGGATATCCTGGACCTGTCCAGGGTCGAGGCGGGGAAGATGGATATCTTTGAGGCCGAATTCAAGGTCCAGGACGTTGGCGATTCGGTTTCCGATTTGTTCAAGGTCACGGCCAGGGACAAGGGCGTCAATCTGGAATGTGCCATTGATCCGGATATCCCCGCGCACCTCCTCGGCGACGAGGCGCGAGTCAGGCAGGTTGTGTTCAACCTGGTGGGCAATGCCTTGAAGTTTACAAAACAAGGTTATGTCCGGCTGGAAATGACCTCGCTGGGCACCGGCAAGGATGACGCCTTCAATATGCTTTTCTCAATCTCCGACACGGGCATTGGCATCCCGGAAGACAAGCTGGACAGCCTGTTCCAGCCCTTTGTCCAGGTGGACGGCTCCTACACCCGCAGCTTCCAGGGGGCCGGTTTGGGGTTGGCCATTGTCAAACGTCTTGTGGGCCTTATGGGCGGGAAGATTTCCATGCAAAGCGTCGTTGGCGAAGGGACCACGGTGCGTGTGCTTCTGCCCTTCAAATTGCCCGAGGGAGTGAGCATTGCCGCTGAGCAAGAGTCAGGAAATTTGGCCGAAGCAAAGCGAAGTCTGCGCATCCTGCTGGCCGAGGACGAACCGTCCAATGCCATGCCGATCATGAAACTGCTGGAAAAGGCGGGACACACCGTGACCCTGGCCGAGGACGGACAGCAGGTCCTGGACCTGTATCAAGGTCAGGACTTCGACGTGATCCTGATGGACGTGCAGATGCCCGTGCTGAACGGCGTGGAAGCGACGCGGCGCATCCGCGCCATTGAGGTTCAGGGAGGGGTTCACGGTTCACGTGGAAAGGTTCACGGTTCAACGGTTGGCAAGATAGCGGTTGACGGTATTGATGTAGGGGCGCACCGCGGTGCGCCCGACGGAGTTGCGCAAAATGCAACCCATCCCGACGACACCACGGCCCCAACCGTGAACCGTGAACCGTTGAACCGTGAACCCAGAATCCCCATCATCGCCCTGACCGCCTACGCCATGCTCGGAGATCGGGAGAAGTTTCTTGAAGCAGGCATGGACGATTATCTGGCCAAGCCGGTGCGCATGGAGGACCTGGAGAAGGCCTTGGGGCAGGGCTTTCGACATGGTGGAGGAGTTAATGCGTAGATCGGTAGAGCACTTGTCTGATCAGCGGATATCAGGAGTGGACAAGTAGCCTTTTGCTGAACAACAATTCGGCCTAATCTTGGTTGAGGTGAGAAACATATGGGCCTTGTAAATATCGACTTTGTTGAGCCTGGGATGGTTTTGGCATCGGACCTGTTGACTCCTGAGGGACGTTTTCTGCTTCCCAAGGGAACTGTGCTTGAGGATAGGACCATCAAGACCTGCAAATCCTGGGGGGTCAGACAGGCGGACGTGCCTGGGCAGGACCAGCAACGCTTGCATGAGGCCAAGATGGCCTTAATCGACCAGGAACTGCTCGAAAAGAGCCGACTGTTTTTGCGGCCGTGGCTGCGCAACGCGAACGTGGACCATCCGGCAATGGCTGAAATTTCCAGGATCGCCCTCGAAAGGACCGCACAGCAATTGGCCGACGGGGGTGTTTTGCCCCAGGACGATGGACGGCTCAAGCAGCCGACAGATCTACCCGACCCTCCCATTTCGCCGGAAGAGGGGGTCCGGGCGGCCCTGCGCCTTGTCCGAGGTGAGACGGAATTAATCTCCCTGCCGACAACGTTTCATAAAGTCATGGAGGTCATGGAATCGCCCACGAGTTCCGCGTTCCATATCGCCGAGGTTGTCGGCAAGGACAGTAGCCTCACAGCCAAGCTCTTAAAGCTGGTGAACAGCGCCTTTTACGGATTTCCTTCCAAGGTTGATTCCATCAGCAGGGCCGTGGCCCTTGTGGGCACCAAAGAGCTGACCTCTCTGGCCATGGGTATTTCCGTGGTCGAAGTTTTTGACGGCATCCCATTGGACGTGCTGGACATGAAGGATTTCTGGGAACACAGCATCAGTTGTGGGGTTTATGCAAGTTTGCTTTCTTCCAACTGTAAGGGAGGGAGTGACGAGCGTTTTTTCGTGGGCGGCCTGCTCCATGACCTGGGGCGGTTGCTGATGATCAAGGAGTCCCCCGAGCGTTGTTTGGACGCCATGGCCTTGTCCAGGTTCGAAGGGATTCCTTTGTTTCATGCGGAACAAAGGCTGTTTGGATATGACCATGCCAAGGTGGGCGGGATGCTTTGCAAAGGCTGGAGAATGCCCTCGACCTTGGAGCACATGGTTCGTTACCACCACGAGCCAAGCAATTCAAAGTATATCCAGGATGTGAGCACTATCCATCTGGCCAACACCTTGGCCCTGGCCGTCGGTTCCGGAGCCAGTGGGGAGGGGGTGTTTCCTCATTTACATAATGCGGCCTGGGAAATCCTTAAGCTTGATATCGCTGACCTGGCTCCAATGGTTCAGCAGGCCCAAAGACAGATTGATGAAATTTTCCATATTTTTTTCAACAGGAAGCACCCAACATGAGTTCCGCTGAAGATCGCATTGCTCGTCTTGAGGAAGAAGTCCGCTTCCTGCGCGAGCAACGGCGTCACTCAATTGATGCCCTGGAAATGGCTGCCAGTTTAGGCTCCTTTGACATGTCCGCAGACAAGTCCATGAATAGAGAGTCCCTTTTGCGTGAAACGGCGCATCGCCTTAAGACTCTGATCAAGTTCAAGGCCGTGTCATTGTATCTTGTGGATGAGCCTTCCAACTCCTTTTATCAAGCCTTTTGCGATGTCCCGGAAGTTGGGGAGGCCCTTGGGATTGAAGTTGAACAGCTTATAGAGGATCACTATTTTGCCTGGGTTCTCAAGCGCAACAAACCTGTTGTTTTAGCGAGTAAGGTCAGCAAAAACGTGCTTTTGCTGCGCTCGGTGGCTACACCGCACCGCACCAGGGGCATGTTTGTCGGCATCCTGGACCAGGACAAGTCAGAGATTTCCGACACCAGCTTTGCCCTGCTTTCCATCGTATTGCTCTCCTGTGCGTCTGCATTGGAAAGTATCGAGACCTACACGCACATACGCAAGTTGAACAAAGAGCTGGCGAAGTATGCCGAGCATACGGAACGCTTGTATCAGGATATTTTTGAAAACACACCTGTGGGGATTTTCTGGACGATTCCAGGGGGGCAATTTCTCAAGGTCAACTCCTATTTTGCCCGAATGGCGGGCTATGACTCGTCAGCTCAGATGCTACGTGAAGGTAAGATCATCACAGAACAGTTATATTATGATCCTGCTGACGGCCGTCGATATCAGGCATTGATGGATGAGCCGGGCCTGATTGTGAACTGGGAGGTGCGGGTCAAGAAACGGGACGGCACCATGTTCTGGGCACTGGTAAGTTCAAGGGCCGTCCGTGACCAAGGCAACGAGGTGCTTTACCACGATGGCTTTGTGCTGGACATTTCGGCACGCAAGGAAGCGGAGCAAACCCTCATCCATGCCAAGGAGAAAGCCGAGGCCGCCAACCGGGCCAAAAGCGAATTCCTGTCCAATATGAGCCACGAACTACGCACGCCCTTCAACGGCATCATGGGCATGATGCAACTCTTGCAGACCACATCTCTGGACGAGGAACAACAGAAATTCGTTGCCGCTGCCATCCAGTCATCGGACCGTTTCACCCGCCTCCTTTCGGACATCCTGGACATCTCCAGCATCGAGGCAGGAAAGATGGTCATTTGTCCTGCGGAGTTCGACCTTAGCGAAATTCTGGAGTCCATCCACGGCCTGTTCACTGTAACCGCTCGGCAAAAAGGACTCGCCCTGGAATCCACCAAAGCTCCTGACGTTCCTGAGCGTATCGTGGGCGATGCGGTTCGGGTCAAGCAAATCCTGTTTAACCTGGTGGGCAACGCCTTGAAGTTCACGGACAAGGGTTCCGTCCAGCTCCACCTGGCCGCCCTTTCCGCCGCCAAAGGCGCAGACACACGAATCATGTTCTCCATTTGCGATACCGGCATCGGCATCCCTGACCACAAGTTCAAGGACTTGTTCCAACCCTTCGCCCAGGTGGACGGCTCCTACACCCGGCCTTATCAGGGCGCGGGGCTGGGCCTGGTCATTGTCCGCAGGCTTGTGGCGTTGATGGGTGGGAACATTGACGTGGAAAGCGTGGTCGGCCAAGGGACAACGGTGCATGTTGTCCTCCCCTTTGGTCTGCCGGTAGGGGACAATGCTGAACTTGATGCTGCCGTATCTCTGCCGGGAGAGGCCAAGAAGCGTCTGAACATCCTTCTGGCTGAAGACGATCCGCTGAACCAATTGTTTATGCGGTCAATCCTGAAAAAAATCGGGCATGCCGTGACCCTGGCCAATAACGGCCAGGAGGCATTGGATTTCCTGAAACAGAATGATTTCGACTGCATCCTCATGGACATTCAGATGCCGGTAATGACCGGCGACGAGGCGACAAAAGCCATCCGGGAGTCAACGTCTCTCGGCGGCAAAAGAAACATTCCGATTATCGCCGTGACCGCGCATACCCAACCCGGCGACCGGGAACGTTTTCTGGCTGTGGGTATGGACGACTACCTGGGCAAACCAGTAGGAGTCGATGATTTGGAGAAGATGCTGTCGAAACACGCTGGCCTGTAACCGCTTATTTTTAATCAGAGTATCCCGATAATCCATGAATCGTGCTTGACGGACTCTGGCTGACCAAGCCAATCTCCCGAAGAAATCTTTGGCAGGAACTCGATTATTTGAAGATTGTTGATCAGAAATCTCGAGAGTCAGGAAGTGGGACAAGGCGTGATTTTGATCTTGTAGAAAGAGGACTGCAACAGATTGGTTGGACAGGAGTTGGATAAAAAATGGATTTTGCAGGAGGTCATACAAAAAAAGGGTTTACGATTTTCATCGTAAACCCTTGATTTTCTTTGGTGCCGGGGGTCGGAATCGAACCGACACGGAGTTTCCCCCGCTGGATTTTGAGTCCAGTGCGTCTACCAGTTTCACCACCCCGGCGTAAAGGGAGGCATCTAGCTTGGGAGAGGTATGCCTGTCAAGCCTGAAGTTGTTCGTTTCCCATTGGTTCTCGTTTGGCGGCTATGCGTATTTCGCCTGGATGATTGAGACGAGGTGTTCCGGGGTGAAGCCGTATTTTTTGGCCAGGGCGCCGGCTGGGGCGGAGTCGCCGAAGTGGTCCAGGCCCAGGACGACTCCGTCGAGGCCGACGTATTTGTACCAGGGATCGGAGCGGCCGGCTTCAACGGCGACGCGTTTTTGAATCCGGGGCGGCAGGACTTCATCCTTGTAGGCTTGGGTCTGTTTCTCGAACAGTTCCAGGCACGGGGCGCTGACCACCCGGATTTTCTGGTCCGGGAGCATTTTGGCCGCTTCCAGGGCGAGGTGCACTTCGGAGCCGGTGGCGATGATCAGCATTTCCGGGGCGCCGTCGGCGGGGTCGTGCAGGACGTAGGCTCCGCGGCGAGCGGCTTCGGCTGTCTGGGGGAAGGTCTCGGGGTTCAAGACCGGAAGGTCCTGGCGGGTGAAGAGCAGGGCGGAAGGGCGCTTGTCCTGGGTCAGGGCGACCTCCATCATGACCCGGCTTTCCACGACGTCCGCCGGGCGCATCACCAGAAGATTGGGAATCAGGCGCAGGGACCAGGCGTGCTCCACGGGCTGGTGGGTCGGTCCGTCTTCCCCGACGTAGAAGGAGTCGTGGGTGTAGACATGCAGGACCGGGAGGTTCTGGATGGCGGACATGCGCACGGCGTTGCGCTGGTAGTCGGAAAAGACCAGGAAGGTCGCGCCGAAGGCCACCAAGCCGCCGTGCAGGGCGATGCCGTTGAGGATCGCGCCCATGGGGAATTCCCGCACGCCGAAGCTGAGATTGCGTCCCATGGGGTTGTCCGGGCCAAAGATGCCGGTGGTATCCCGGAACTTGGTCGTCTGGTTGGACGGGTCCAGGTCCGCCGAACCGCCCACCAGGTTCGGCAATTGGGTGATCAACTCGTTCAGGCACTGGCCGAAGGCTTTGCGCGTGGAAACCTTTTTCGTGACGTCCAGTTCCGGCCAGGTGAAGGAACGATGCGAGGGCGGAGCGACGTGCTGGTCCCAGGTTTGGGCAAAAGTCATATCCGCGGTCTTCTTCTCCTGGACGTGTCGCTTCCAGGCGTCGACTTCCCGGGTCAATTCAGGAAATCGGGCGCGGAAGTGGTTCACGGCGTCCTGGGGGAGGTAAAAGGTCTCATCTTCGGGGAGGCCGAGCTTGCCCTTGGTGGCCTTGATTTCGTCCGGGCTGAGCGGCGCGCCGTGGGTTTCAAAATCTCCTTCCATGGAGGCCGTGCCCTTGGCGATGACCGTGCGGCCGATGATCAGGGTGGGGCGGGCTGTTTCGGCCTTGGCCCGGCGGATGGCCTCGCGGATCTGGTCGTGATCGTGGCCGTCCACTTCCAGGACGTCCCAGCAAAAAGCCTCGAAGAGCTTGCGATAGTCCGTGCAGTCGGTACGGCTGGTGGGCCCGGAGAGCTGAATCTGGTTGCTGTCGTAGAACACGATCAGCTTGCCCAGCCCCCAGTGTCCGGCCAGACTGGCCGCGCCCAGGGCCACCGGTTCCTGCATGTCGCCGTCCGAAGCCAGGACATAGGTGGAGTGGTCCACCACGTCCGCGCCGAGGCGGACGGCCAGCATGCGCTCCGCCGCGGCCATGCCCACGCCCATGGCCAAGCCCTGGCCCAGGGGGCCGGTAGTGGCTTCCACCCCGGGGGTCATGTGTTCTTCGGGGTGGCCCGGGGTTCGGCTGCCCAGCTGGCGGAAGTCCTGAAGATCCTGGATGTTCAGGTGCCCGATCAGGGTCAGCAGGCTGTAAAGCAGCATGGATTCGTGTCCGGCGGAAAGCACGAAACGGTCCCGGTTGAACCAGGCCGGATCCCGAGGATCGTGGCGCAGAAACTCGTGGAACAGGACATAGGCCATGTCCGCCGACGACATGGGCCCGCCCGGATGGCCGGAATTGGCCTTTCGGGTGGCGTCCATGACCAGTCCCTTGATGACGTTGACGGCGTGTTGGTTCGGTTCGGTGGTGTTCATGGTGGCGATCCTTTCTTATAAATTGGCGTTTAGGGTTTCAATCTGCTCGATGCGGCGCTGGTGGCGCTCGCCTTCAAAGTTTGCGGCCAAAAACACGTCGACGATGCTTTTGGCCAGCTCGTCGCCCAGGACCCGCGAGCCCAGGCAGAGGACGTTGGCGTTGTTGTGCGCTCGGGTCATCCGGGCGAGGTATTCATTGGTGCACAGGGCCGCGCGGATGCCGGGAAAGCGGTTGGCGGCCATGCTCATGCCCATGCCCGTGCCGCAAATCAGGATGCCGAGATGTCCCGAAGCCAGGACGTCCCGACAAACGTCGCCGGCCACAAGGGGATAGTCGCAGGACTCCTTGGAGCGGGCTCCCAAATCCTTGACCTCGAAACCCGCTTCTTGCAGATGGCGCGTAATGGAGACTTTGAGATCAAATCCGGCATGGTCGGAGCCTATAACGACCGTAGGTGACGACATATGTTTCTCCTTGCTCGGTTGTAGGTCATGAAGTGATCGACGCGGTTGATGATTCATTGGGCAATTTCCATTTTTGAACGCGGCGTTGGACGTATTCGGTTCGCTCTTCCTTCAGCCGTGCCTTCAGGTACTCGATTTCGTCCAGCAGAAACGCGATCTGCTTGATGGCCAGCTCCTTCTCGTCGAAGATGTTCAGCTCCTGCTCGTTCTTGGCCAACTCCAGTCCGGCTCCGGCGGCTTCGATCATGCCCAGGGCATGGTATTCCTGGCGCAACCGTTTGCGCAGTTGCGCGATTTCCCAGTTGCGCAGCGCAAGCAGAAACAGCCAGGTCAATTCACTGCCAAGGACTTTCAGGCCCAGCCAGAACGAACGGTGTAACGGCATGTTTGTGCCGCCGAGGGGATTCGTGGTGGTCATGTTGCTCTCCATGTGGATATGCTTTTGTTTTCCTTGAAGGTCGTGAAGCGACCGGAAGGCCGCGGCCTGGCTCAACCCGTTCGGCTCAGTCCGTTCGGCTCAATTTGGGACGGTCCATACGGTGGAACCGGGGGGCACGTCCAGTCGCAAGTCTTCGGCCCGCCACGGCTCAACGGCCGTTTCCAGGCGCTGGACGCGGATCACCGCGGACTGATCTCCCTGGACCAGGCTGACGCGGCGCGGCCTGGAAGGAGTGTCGCTTTCCCACTGGTCCACGGACACGGTCCAGCCGCCGTGGTCCGGACCGCGTACGGACGCTGGCCGCCCGTCGAACGCCAGAACCAGGATCAGGGGCGTGAAATGCCCGGTCACGTGGAATTCCAGCATATCGTCGACCAGGCGGACGGCCTCGTATTCCGAGGGAACGAGAGTTTGCCAACATCCGAGAAAGATCTGAGCCAGGGCGTCCAGGCGCACCGGCATGAACAGCCCCGTGGTCCGCGCGCCTTCCTGGACCGTCTTCGCGACGTAGGCCTCCCTGGAAGCGGGAAGATATCCGAGCCATCCGCCGCGGTCCTCCCGCCAGTGGGCCAGCATGGCGCCCACGCCGGCCTGAACGTCCAAGCGGATGGGAAAGTCCGTCCGACCCCACATGGAAACAATGAATCGGGAGTGTCGGTCCGGAGCGGAGAAGTTGACGCTGGCCCGCAGGGAGAAATCCTCGGGGTGACAGTCCTGAACGAACGACGCTTGGAACAGCGACCAGACGACCGAGGCTCGGTCCGGGTCGTCATATCCGGGCGGCAACGGCTTCGGTCCGCAAGCGCTCAGCAGGGCGCAGACGGTGAGCAGGACCCAAGGCAATTTGTAACTATTCAGCATAGAGTACTACCGTTGCCGGAGTCGGTATCGGAGTCGGGATCGGGATCGACAACGCTGGGAAGCGTTCAAAATTTTTCCTGTTCCGATTCCGATTCCGATAGCGACCCCGACTCCGATTGCCGGAGCAAGGGCGGACACAAAATGTGCTGAGTAGATACCCACAATTTTTTGAGTCGTTCCGGCGCAAGCGGCCGACGCCGGAAGCAGGCGTGCCCGAATCCACGAAACGACGCGCACGACAGGAATCATGAGGGGTGCCCCTCTCGGATATGACGATCCGGATCGACTCTCAAAGCGCGTTCAACTTTTGCCGTATCGCGTCAGGATCTTGGGGGTGGTGGCGCAGGGCGTTGCGGTAGCCCTTGCGGGCTTCGGCGGTTTTTCCGAGGGCTGCGGCGATGTCGCCGTAGTGTTCCCAGATGATCGGATCGTCGGCCATGATTTCCACCGCGGACTGAATGTGCCGCCAGGCCAGATCCAGATTGCCCAGCTGGAAGTGCACCCAGGCCAGGGAGTCGATGATGTGGCCGCTGCCGGGCTTGAGTTGCAGAGAACGTTCGATGAGCACCAGGGCCCGTTCCAGTTCGCGCTCTTCCTGGGCCAGGGTGTAGCCGATGAAATTCAGGGCCTCGGCATGGTCCGGATCCAGGACGATGATCTCCTCCATGGTCCGCAGGGCCTCCTGGCGTCGGCCCATCTGTTCCTGAAGAAAACCCAAGCGATAGAGCACGTCGGTGTCTCCGGGCCACTTTTGGCGAGCGATCTCCAGCAGGCTTGAGGCCTGGGAGATTTCGTCCTCACCCAACAGAATTTCGGCCTCCAGCAGCAGAAAATCACTCATGTTCGAAAACAGGTCTTGCCCTTCCCGGGCCAGTTGCCGGGCGTCCTCGTGGCGATCCAGTTGCAGCAGCAAATAACCCTGAAAGCTCAGAGCCCGGGCGTAGTGCGGATGGTCTTCCGGAATCCTGCCCAGGTAAAACAGGGCTTGTTCCGGGTCATTGTCCCCTTCGTAAGCGACCAACGCGCGGTAAAAGTCGGCCTCCGGCAAACCGTCCTCTTCGGGCAGGGCGTCGAGCACGGCACCGGCTTCCTGGAAGAGGTTTTCGCGGATGAAGAGCAATGCGACTTCCAGGATGAAGCTTTCCCGTCCCTCCTGCCCCAGGGCGAAGGAAAGCGCCTTGTCCGGTTGGTTCAGCTTGATGTTGACCTGGATCATGCGCAGCAGGATTTCGTCCGCGTCCGGGCGGAGGTCGAGAATGCGACTGTAGGTTTCCTCGGCTTGAACCAAGTCGCCTTCGCTTTCATACAAAAAGGCCAGTTCGGCCATGGCCTCCAGGAAATTCGAGTCTTGCTCCAGGGCCTTCTTGAGAAACTCTTCCGTCTGGCGGACCAACCCGAGCCCGGAGTTGCTTCTGGCCAGCAACAACAACACCTCGGCCGTCCGTTCCGATTCGGGGATGACCTGGAGCACGTCCGCGGCTTGGGAAAAGCGGGAATACTGCAAGAGCAGGGCGGCCATGTTCCGGCGCATGGCCCAATCCCGAGGGTGGCGTCGCAGGTATTCGTCCATGGTCGCGATGGCCTCCTCCACCATGTCGTCGGCAAGGTAGGTGTTGACCAGGGCGGAGGGGAGGGTTTGGTCTTCAGGAAACGATTCCATGGAGCGGCGCAAAACCGTCCTGGCTTCAGCGTTTCGGCCTTCCCGCCAGTAGGAGTTGGCCAGTTCCATTGCCAAAAAGGGCGAAGGGTCCAGGGCCAAGGCCAGGGCCAAGGCTTCACGGGCGCCTTCCTGGTCGTCCGTACGGGCCAGGTCCTGGGCTTCCAGGTAGGCCAGCACGGCCTGGGCCGAGGGCGTCAGTTCATGCTCCGGGTCGGCGATGGTCGCGGCCGGGAACGGTTCCGGAGTGAATGTAACCTTCGGGGCGCATGCGGCCATGGAAAAGGCGAAGGCCAGGCCGAACAGCAAAAAAAGACACTTCAGCGGCGAATGGGCGGTCACGGAGATAAATCCTTAGTTACGGAGCGATTGACGAAGTTGATCGGAGCGCGACGGCCCGTAAAGGGCGCGCTTGATCCGAATGGGCGCGCTGATCAGTTTCTCGTGGACATTGCCTGATTCTGGGATGGGCAATGCCGTTGCAAAAGCGTGTACAGTCGATTGCCGAGATTGAGGCCCAGGTCGATGAATTCCGGGCCGAACGTCTTTCCGACTTCGGTGCGGAACGTGTTCGCGATGGAGCGGATGCGTTCGACGCCCTCCGGAAATTTGGCCAGGATCTCGCGCAGACACCATTCCTCGTAATCGCAGATTTCCCAGAGCGTGGTGCCGAAGTTGTCCGGTCCCCAACGAAATTTGTCCGCGTCGTACAAGCAGGATGCCAGCAGTTCTTCTAAATGATCGAATGAGGTTTCCATCGGGCGGAAGGCCTCATGGTTGCGGATGGCGAAGGCGATCATCTCCTTGTCCCTATCCGTCAAGGGGAAGTCGGCCAAAATTTGAAAGGAGAGTTCGGCTCCCCGGAGCGCGTGCTCCGGCTCCAGGCGGCAGATGTCGTGCTGCAATCCACTTAACTGCGCCAAAAGACACAGATGCCTGGCCTGGTCCATGCCCCAGGCCCGGGCCTCGGCCAGGGCAATGGCCCCGGATTCCACGGCGACCTTTTTGGCATGTTCGATTCCGTGGCCGTAGTCGTCGGCGAGAAACGGTAGAACGTCCTCGCAGCATCGGACGACCAGGGGGTGATCGAAAAACAATTCCTTGGAAAAGGCCAATTCCGGCGCGAACCGGTCGTAAAAACGCGGCGGAGGTTGAACCCCGGCCAAGCTTTTGGCCTCCTGTTTCACCAACTCAAGTTCTTTCAACATGGTCTTCCGTTCCTTTATCGGTCGCGGTTGCCAGGTTATGTGAGAAATTATCCCTGATTTTTTCGATTAAACGGGCCTCGATCTGGCGGACCCGTTCACGGGTGATATTATATTTCTCTCCGATCTCGCGAAGCGTCACGGGCTCCTCGTTCATCAGGCGCTGCTCCAGGACGTCCCGTTCCTTGTCGTTGAGTTCGGGCATCATCTTCTGGATTTGTTTTTTGAGCAGGACGACCATTTGCTCTTCGGCCAGGAGGTCGTCCACGGGCGTGCTCAGCGCGGGCAGCATGTCCATGCGGGTCATGCTGGTGTCTTCGGAAAACGGGGCGTCCAGGGACATGTCCGAACTGCCCAGCCGCTGGTCCATCTCCGTGATGTCCTGTTCGCTGACGTTGAGGCTCTTGGACAGGGAAGCCGTGCTGGCGTCGAAACCCTGATTGAGCAGGCGTTGGCGCTCCTTGCCAAGGTTGTAGAAGAGCTTGCGCTGGGTCTGGGTCGTGCCGACCTTGACCATGCGCCAGTTGTCCATGATGAACTTGAGAATGTAGGCTTTGATCCAGAATGAAGCGTAGTAGGAAAACTTGATGCCCCGTTCCGGGTCGAACTTCTGCACGGCCTTCATCAGGCCGACGTTGCCTTCCTGGATCAGGTCCAGGATGTTTTGCATCCAGCTGCGTTGAAAGTCCATGGCAATGCGGACCACGAGACGCAGGTGGGAAGAGATCAGCCGAAACGCGGCCTTGGTGTCGTTTTGCTCCCGGTATTGGCGGATCAGGGTGAACTCTTCATCCGGCTTGAGCATCGGAAACCGGTTCACTTCCCGCAGATAGAGCTGCATTGAGTCCCGGATCGCCGGGGAGGAGGGCGTCAGGGAAAGGTCGATGGGCCCTGGGGCGTCAGCGATATCGGGGACGTCAAGAACGGCGTCTTTTTCACCCTCAAACCTCCCCTTGGGTGGTGTCTCGGGTTGAATATCGGATTCGATATCCAGTTCGACTTCGGGATCAACCGCGTCTTCGGACATGTCGTCGGTCACGTCGGTCGCCAAATCGTCCGCCAAATCGTCCGAAGGTTCGGCATGATGGAAACCCTGCTTCAGTCGGGATGAACCTTTGGAAGCAGTCGCGGTTGCGGCGACTCGAGTCTTTTGCTTCATGCGGGAAGTATCCGGTTGCTCGGTCCGTTCGGGTGGGAGCGCATCGGGTGCGGGTGAACCGCGGCGGGTGAAACGAAGGGTTCCGGTGGCTTGGGTCCCAGGGTCATGATCGGTGATCCTATATTTTTTATTTGTCCTTTTCAATGTTTTTCAGTAAGCGTTCCTTTTTCGGGGTAACGTCTCGATAATGCGAGGCTTCACCGAGTCGTGGAAAATCCCGCGTGGCCCCGATATACGTATATCCTTACTAGTCGAAGTCGGAGCGAAACCATAATGAGCCAAAAGGTCAGATCGCTGATTCAATCCGGAAAAATACTCCTGTTCGATGGGGCCATGGGGACGCAGCTTCAGGCCCGTGGGCTGCAACCCGGCCAATCGCCGGAAGAGTTCGGAGACCGCAATCCAGAGGTGATTGCTCGGATTCATGAGGATTATCTGAACGCCGGGGCAATGTTTTTGACCACGAACACCTTCGGCGGGACCCGGTTCAAACTGCCTTCCGGTCTCGACCCGCGCTCCTTCAACCGCAAGATGGCCGAAACGGCCCGGAGCGCCGCGGGAGACAAGGGGTTCGTGGCCGGCAGCGTCGGCCCCACCGGTGAACTGCTGGCGCCGTTGGGCAAGGTCGATTTTTCGGAGCTGGTGGACGCCTTCGCGGAACAGATCGCCGGACTGGCCCAGGGCGGCGCGGACCTGATTCAGATCGAGACCCAGTTCGACCTGGGTGAGATCCGGGCGGCCGTGGTGGCGGCCCGCCGGGTTTGCGATCTTCCCGTGGCCGTTTCCATGACCTTTGAATCCGGTTCCAGCTTGACCGGTACTTCGCCGCTGACCTTTCTGGACACCATGCAAAACCTCGGGGTGGACCTGATCGGGACCAATTGCAGCCTCGGTCCCGAGGGCCTGGAGGAAATCATCCGGGCCATGCTGCCCCGGGCGACCACGCCGCTTTTGGTCCAGCCCAACGCCGGATTGCCGGTGCTGGAGAACGGAAAGACGGTGTTTCCGCTGCAACCCCACCCCTTTGCCGAACGGATGCTTCGTTTTCCGGCTTTGGGCGTCCAGGGCGTGGGAGGCTGTTGCGGCACCAGTCCGGACCATATTCGAGCCATGGCCCAGGCTTTGCGGGACGTGGACGTCGCTGCGCTCGAGGCCCGCAATGTGACCGGAGGACCGGATCTGATCCTGACCTCCAGGGCCGTCTCGGTTTGTATCGGGCCTCGGGAGCCGTTGGTGATCATCGGCGAGCGGATCAATCCCACGGGCAAGAAGCAGTTGACCGCCCAGTTTCAGGCCGGAGAACATGCTCTGGCCCTGGACATGGCCGGGCAACAGATCGCCCAGGGGGCCGGAGTGCTGGACGTCAACGTCGGCGCGCCCATGGTGGACGAGACCGTTCTGCTGCCGGACCTCGTTTCCACCCTGACCGCCCGTTTTCCCACGCCCTTGAGCATCGACTCCAGTAAGCCGGAAGCCATCGAAGCGGCCTTGCGCCAGTATCCGGGGTCCCCCCTGGTGAATTCCATCAGCGGAGAAAGCGGCCGGATGGAAGTGTTGGGGCCGCTGTGCCGGACCTATGGCGCGCCGTTCATCCTTTTGCCCCTGGCCGGAAGCGACCTGCCTGAAACCGCGTCCCAGCGACTGAAGATCATTGAAAATCTGCTGCGCCGGGCCGAAGACCTCGGGATTCCCCGGCGTCTGATCATGGTGGACGCCCTGGCCCTGACGGTCTCCTCCAAGCCGGAGTCCGCGAAGCACTGTCTGCGGACCATCCGGGCTTGTCGGGAAGAATGGAGCCTGCCCACGGTGATCGGCCTGTCCAACATCTCCTTCGGCCTGCCGGCCCGGGAGCTGCTGAACAGCACGTTTTTGGCCATGGCCATGGCCCAAGGCCTCTGCGCGGTCATTGCCCATCCTGGGGCGCGGCGAGTACAGGAAACTTTGGCCGCCGGGGAAGTCCTGCTGGCCCGGGACGCCCAGGCCAAGAACTTTGTCGGAGGCTATGCCGACTGGAGCGCCGGGGGAGCCGGGTCCGCGGGCTCCGCGACCACCGGCCAGGGCGGCTCCACGGCCAAGCCCGCACTGACTCTCGGGGAAGCGGTGATCCAGGGCGACAAGGACCGGATCCTTGCTCTCCTGGAAACGGCGTTGCAAGACGGGGCCCAGCCTGGCACCTTGTTGGACGAGGAACTGATCCCGGCGATCATGGAAGTGGGGCGACGGTATGAAACCCGAGAGTTCTTTCTGCCCCAATTGATTCTTTCCGCGGAGACCATGCAGCGGGCCTTTGACCGGTTGACGCCCCTGCTCCGAGAGAGTGCCGGAGACGCGCAACGGGCCCGGATCATCATGGCCACGGTGGAAGGGGACATTCACGACATCGGCAAGAACATCGTCTGCCTGATGCTGCGCAACATGGGATTCGAGGTGCACGACCTGGGCAAAGACGTGCCTGCCGAGACCATCGTCCGGGCAGCCCAGGACAAACAGGCCGGTCTGATCGGCTTGTCCGCGCTGATGACCACGACCATGGTCCGCATGGAAGACACGGTCCGGATGGTCAAGGAACTCGGCCTCTCCACCAAGGTCATGGTGGGCGGGGCCGTGGTCACGGAGCACTTCGCGCAATCCATCGGCGCGGACGGGTACGCCCCGGACGCCGTGGCCGCGGTTCGCCTGGCCGCGAGATTGCTTGGAGAGGATGCCCGGAGCCGGGCCGAGGCTTCTTGATCGCCGCTCTTCGTTGTTCCGGCACAAGGGAGATGGACATGAAAAAAATGCTACTTCCCGCGCTCCTGTTGCTGGCCTTGGTCGCTTCGACTCCGTTTCGGGCCTGCTGGGCCAATGAAGCCGAGAGGACCGATGATTTGCCGGTAATGGACGTTCAGGGGTTTTTCGATTTTTTGCGTGAGCAGAGAGGCAAGGTGGTGGTCGTGGATTTTTGGGCCACTTGGTGCGGGCCGTGTCGCAAAAAGCTGCCGGCGCTGATGGCATGCCGAGACAGTTTTTCCGAGGAAGAGGTGGCCATGCTCGGTATTTCCCTGGACTTCAACCCCGCAACCCTGCGCAGTTTTCTGAAGGTCAATCAATTGAACTATCCAATATTCCTGGCTGAAGACGGCCTGGGCGCCGAACTGGGCGTAGGGGCCATCCCCTTGTTGCATGTCTACGACGCCGCCGGAGCATTGGTGATCGTCGAGGAAGGCCTGACATCCCCCGAAACACTGTGCCAGGACGTTGGCCGCTTAATCACCCCATGACCGAACCCTCCGCGATTTACATCCGTAAGGCCCGGATTCAGGACGTCCGCACCATCCACGGCTTGTTGATGGACTGTTCCAAGCAGGGCCTGTTGTTGCCGCGCTCCTACAATCAACTCTACAGCCACCTGCGGGACTTTTTCGTCCTGGCCCCGAGCCAGGGCGGGGCGATTCTCGGATGCTGCGCCTTGAGCATCGCCTGGGAGGATTTGGCCGAAGTCCGCTCCCTGGCCGTGGCTTCGGAGTGCCGAGGACAGGGCTGGGGGCGCCGACTGGTGGAAGCGTGTCTGAGCGACGCCATCACCTTGGGTATTTATCGAGTGTTCACACTGACTTATCAAGCGACTTTTTTCGAACGGATCGGATTTCAGGTGGTCAGCAAGGACAATCTGCCCCAGAAGGTCTGGGCCGATTGCCTGCACTGTCCCAAGTTCCCGGACTGCGACGAAATCGCCATGGCCATAGATATGTAATTTTTTTTGGTAACTCTTCAGCATTGAGTAATACCGTTACCGGAGTCGGGATCGGTATCGGGATCGAAAACGCTGGGATGCGTTCTCAATTCTTCTTGTTTCGATTCTGACTCCGATAGCGAAGCGCCGATACCGACCCCGATTGCCGGAGCAATCATGCTATCCAGGCTGCGTATACTGCGAAGAAGCTGAGCAGTTCCAAACTTTTAAAATTAAACTTTGTCCGAGTACTCCATGACCACATCCATGCAACTAATCATTGACGCCGAGGCCATTGCCAAACGAGTCCGGGAACTCGGAGCAAACATTTCCGAACATTACAGCGACGAGCCATTGATCATGGTCTGCGTGCTCAAAGGAGCGTTCATCTTTTTCGCCGACTTGGTGCGGGCCATGCCCATCGAGCCGGAAGTGGATTTTGTCCGCTTGGCCAGTTACGGTGCGCAGACTTCGCGCAAAGAGCGGATTCTGTTCACCAAGGACATGGAACTTCCCGTGCAGGACAAGCATGTGTTGGTGGTGGACGACATCGTGGATACCGGCCACTCCGCCTTGTATTTGCTGAACGTGTTGCGGATGCGCGGTGCGAAAAGTCTGCGCGTCTGCGCATTGATCGACAAGCGGGAACGGCGGGAAGTCGACGTGAGCGTGGATTTTCCTGGCTTCGTGCTTTCCGAGGGCTTTGTCATCGGCTACGGACTGGACTACGCGGAACGCTACCGTCATCTCCCGGCGGTCTATACCTTGAATGCGGACGTCTGACCGGAACATATTCCCGCTGGTCCCTTTTGTGCATGTGAACCGACGCGTGAAAAACTCGGAATGATCAGAGGAACACGAGGGGAAAAACGATGTTGATCCAATGTCCCAACTGCGACACCAAATACAATTTGAACGAATCCGTTATTGGTCCGGATGGATCGAAGGTCCGGTGCATCCGCTGCGACCATGTCTTTTTCGTTGCTCCGCCGGGCGCGGAGTTCGACGTCAAGTCCGAACAGACCCAGGGACAGGCCCATGAGCATGACCTGGACCAGGACCAGAAGGAAGACTTCGACTGGCTGGACGAGGTGGAGCCCGAAGAGGACGGCAAGGGCCGGACCAAGGACGGTGAGGAACGATATTCCGTGGAAATCCAGCCCACGGAAGAGCCGAAAAACAAGACCATGACCTATGTCGTGGCCGGTCTCGTGGTCGCGATCATCGCCCTGGCGGCGTTCCTGTATTCTCAAGGAGCCGTGGATACCGTTACGTCCTGGTTCGGTTCCTCCGAGCCCGAGCACGTCGCGGAGCCGGAAGTGCTCGGCCCGGAAGACGTGCACTTGGTTTCGTTGCAGAATGTGCGCCAGTATTTTGTCACCAACGAGAAAATCGGCCAGTTGTTCGTCATTGAGGGCAAGGCCCGCAACGATTTTCCGGCGCCCATGGAACTGTTCCGCATCGAGGCCAGTCTGTTCGACGCCGCCGGACAGGTGGTGGAGCGCCAGGAATTTTTGGCCGGTAACTCCGTCTCCTTGTTTCAGCTCCAAATTCTTTCGGAGCAGGAATTGGAGGCGGCCTTGAGCGCCCGGGTCGGCATCCTGACCAACAACACCAATATTCGTCCCGGAATGGACGTTCAGTTCATGGTTGTTTTTCCCAATCCCCCGGATACCGTTCAGGAATACGGATTGAAAGTCGTCGGCGCCCAGCATCCGCCGAGGTAGTTTTTTTCGGATACCTCCCGTTAAGGGCACGGCCCGCCGTACCCTAACGGGAGGATATTTGTCGACCGAACGGTATAACCCCGTCCATCCTCCCCGATGAAAACTCCCCCCGCCCTCCACATCTGTACCGACTGCGGGGCCCGGTCCCCGAGGTGGCAGGGACAGTGCCCGCGTTGCAAAGCGTGGAACACGCTCCAGGAAGCTCCAAAGTCCTCTCCGGTCCGCCGTGACATCCGGCCCATTTCCTCTCCCGTCAGTCTGACCGAAGGTGGCGACGCTCCAGCTTCGGCGTGGACAACCGGGCTTTCCGGGCTGGACGAGGTTCTGGGCGGCGGGCTGATGCCAGGGGCGTCCATGCTGGTGGGAGGAGAGCCGGGGATCGGCAAGTCCACGCTGCTTTTGCAACTGGCCGCCCAGGCGGCCGGGGGCGGCAGGCGGGTTGTCTATGTTTCCGGCGAGGAATCTTTAGGCCAGATCAAGGCCCGGGCCCAGCGGTTGGAAGCCCTGGTCCCCGGTCTGGACGCCCTGAGCACCAACCGGCTCGAAGACGTGCTGGCCATGCTGGAGGCCGGAACGCCTCCGGCCCTCTTGATCGTGGACTCGGTCCAGACCGTGTCCACGGAAGAGTCCGACGGTCTGCCCGGCAGCGTCAGCCAGGTCCGCACCGTGGCCACCCGCTTGGTGGAGAGCTGCAAGCAGTTAAACTGCTGTCTGATTCTGGTCGGGCACGTGACCAAGGACGGCTCCATCGCCGGCCCCAAGCTCCTGGAGCACATGGTGGACACAGTGCTCTCCCTGGAGGGTGATCGCCAACATATGTTCCGGTTGCTGCGGGTGCAGAAGAACCGCTTCGGCCCCAGCAACGAACTGCTGGTGTTCCAGATGGAGCAGCGCGGCTTGACCGTGGTTCCGGACCCTTCCACGTATTTCCTGGGCGACCGGGACCCAAGCTTGAGCGGCACGGCTCTGGTCATGGCCCTGGACGGCTATCGGCCCTTTGCCGTGGAGGTCCAGGCCCTGGCCACCAAGAGCTTCCTGGCCATGCCTCGCCGGACCGTCTTGGGCTTTGACGCCAACCGCCTGCACCTGCTTTTGGCCGTATTGGAAAAGCGCCTGCGCCTGCCCCTGGGCCAGTTCGACATCTATACCAAAATCGGCGGCGGCCTGCGTCTTCAGGATCCCGGCTTGGATCTGGGCGTGGTGGCCGCCGTATTGTCGTCCTTCCTGGACAAGCCCTTGCCCGAACGAGCCGTGCTCTGGGGTGAGGTGGACCTCAACGGCCAAGTCCGCCCGGTTCTGGGCCAGGACGTCCGCGACCGCCAGGCCCGACGCCTCGGCTACTCCCCCATCCTTACTCCTCGGAGCGCCGACACCCCTCAGGGCGTGACCAATGTCGCCGAACTGGCCAAACTCCTGTTCGGAAACGTCGGCTCTTCCACCCCCAACCTCGAAGTCGACCATTCCCCGCGAGCCTGACGGCCCATCGTCAACGATCCTCAGCAGGCCGTTGTCCGGAAAGTATAGCTTTGGCGTCTTGGCGAACTGCGGGCTACTTTAGATGGTGTGCACGGTTCGCACAGTGGTTCAATCTTTTCATTCTCACTCAGATCAAGGGAAACGAATATGAACAGACAGACTGTACCAAATAATCACATTCCCTTTGGCCCGATTCTCGAAGACAACGGCGTACGTTTCCGACTCTGGGCACCGGAAGCGAAGCAGGTGGACCTAGTCCTGGTGGGGCAGGATCAGGAGGAAAATGTAACCATGCCGGCAACTCAGGACGGTTGGCACGAGGTTCTGAATTCAGAGGCCGGGCCCGGTTCCCTGTATCATTTCAAAATCAACGACAAGACTCTGGTTCCGGACCCGGGTTCACGTTTTCAGCCGGAGGACGTTTTCGGACCGAGTCAGGTCGTGGATACCGCCGGGTTTACCTGGAAAAATCCGGATTGGAAGGGGCGGCCCTGGACGGAGACGGTGCTCTATGAATTGCATGTGGGCACGTTCACGACCGAAGGCACCTACGACGGAGTGCGGTCTCGTTTGCCGTATCTCAAGGACCTGGGCGTCACGGCGGTGGAACTGATGCCCCTGGCTGATTTTCCGGGCCGCCGCAATTGGGGCTACGACGGGGTTCTGCCCTTTGCCCCGGATTCGGCCTATGGCACGCCTGAAGACCTGCGACGTCTGATCGACGAGGCCCACGGGCTGGGGCTGATGGTTTTTCTGGACGTGGTCTACAACCATTTCGGCCCGGAAGGAAACTACCTGCATCTCTACGCTCCCCAGTTCTTCACCAATGCCCACCAGACGCCTTGGGGCGCGGCCATTGATTTTTCGGTGCCCCAGGTCCGGGACTTTTTCATCGCCAACGCCGTGTACTGGCTGCGGGAGTACCGGTTTGACGGTCTGCGCCTGGACGCGGTGCATGCCATCCAGGACGACGGGCCGGTGCATATTCTGGAGGAATTGACCCAGACCGTGGCCAAAGTCCTGCCCAAGGACCGGCACGTGCACCTGGTCCTGGAAAACGACGCCAATCAGGCCCGGTTTCTGGACCGGGCGGAAAACGGCGAACCGAAATACTACGTGGCCCAGTGGAACGATGACATTCATCACGTCTACCATGTGCTGGGCACCGAGGAGACCCAGGGCTACTATGCGGATTACGCGGACAACGTGCTGGACCGGCTGGGCCGGTGCCTGGCCCAGGGCTTCGCCTATCAGGGCAAGCCCTCACCCCACCGGGAGGACCAGGTTCGGGGTGAGCCCAGCTCTCATCTTCCGCCGGAAGCCTTCGTGGCTTTTATCCAGAACCACGACCAGATCGGCAACCGGGCCCTGGGAGATCGGCTGACCCGGTTGGCCCCGATGGAAAGACGCACGGCCCTTACGGCCATGTACCTGCTCAGCCCGCAGATCCCCATGCTCTACATGGGCGAGGAGTGGGCCTCGGAGCAGCCTTTTCCGTTTTTTTGCGACTTCCAGGGCGATCTGGCCGACGCGGTCCGGGAAGGCCGGCGCAAGGAGTTCGCGGCCTTTCCCGAGTTCGCCGACCCTGCCATGCGCGAGCGCATCCCGGACCCCAACGACCCGGCCACGGCCCTGAGCGCCGTTTTGAACTGGGATGAGCGCTATTCCGTGGAGCACTCCCAATGGCTGACCTTCTACCGGGATCTCCTGGCCCTGCGCCAGGAGCGCATCGTGCCCCTGCTGGGACTGATCCAGCCCAAAGCCGCAACTTGGCACATCCAGGCGTCCAGTGTGCTGACCGTGGACTGGCCCTTGACCGATGGCCGCGTCCTGCGCATGACGGGCAATCTCGGTTCCAAGCTGTTCCTGACGAACTTTGACCTGAAAACTGATCCTGATTCACTGGATATCATCTATGTTTCGCCTTCCGCTCAACGAAAAAAAAGTGGCGTGGAATTGGAGGGCTGGGGCGTAATGTGGACCGTGGTCCCAAAATGACGAATTGAACAAGGAGGCAACAGATCATGTCGGAAACAAGAGATGCGTATATCCAGAAACTGAAAGCCAAGATTGATGAATGGAACGCGGATATCGACAAATTGACGGCCAAGGCGGACCAGGCCGAAGCGGACGCAAAAATCAAGTATCAGCAGGAACTTGAAGAGTTGCGGGCAAAGCGCCAAGAGTTGGAAGACATGATTGCCGATCTCCAAAATGCCGGAGAATCCGCCTGGGAAGAACTCAAGCAGGGCGTCGAATCGTCGTGGGAGGTCTGGAAGGCAAGCTTTTCCCGGGCGAAAACCGCTTTTGAAAAGGGGTATCAGGAAGGCCGGGAAGAAGGGCGGAGCAAGAAGCGAGAAGAGTAGCCTTTGGTGCAACTCTGCACTTCGTGTTTTTGTCTCACAACATCTAACAATACCAGGAGGTTTTCATGCCCAGCGTCGGAGAAAGCTACAAGTGTGAATTGTGCGGCAATGTCGTGGAAGTGAAAGAGGCCGGTGGCGGAGAGCTGGTCTGCTGCGGCGAACCGATGAAAAAGGCGGTTTTCAAGGAGAATGTCTGGATGAGCGTCGGCACCGGGGAAACATCAAACGAATAATGACATGCGTGTGACACCTCCCAGGCATCTCAAAGCCAGCTGAACCCGTCCGACAGCAGAGTGGACCGGCAAGTTGCCGCCACTCTGCTGTTTTTTATTGTGAATTCATCCGATCGTTCCCACGCTCCAGCGTCCCGAATAATAGCAGTCATGGCCAGAAGCCGATATGTCATCCAGGAGCCGGAAAAGCCCCATTTTTTGGCCTGCACCGTCGTCGCATGGCTGCCTCGGGCAGCCGGTGCTGGTCGGAATTGATCCCTGGTGCTGAACAAGACGGGACGCTGGAGCGTCCCCTGCTGCGTTCCCACGCTGGAGCGTGGGAACGATAATCAGCATTCATCGAGCCTGAACATAGGAGGATTCACGTGTCCTACGCTTCTCTCGAAGCCGTGTTCATTCTTGTCCTGATTCTGGTCAATGGTTTTTTCGCCATGTCCGAGATGGCCTTGATGGCGGCGCGCAAGGCGCGGCTCAAGACATTGGGGGATGAGGGCAGTCGCAGGGCCCGCGTAGCGTTGCTGCTGAAGAACAAGATGGACAAGTTTTTGTCCACGGCCCAGATCGGGATTACCATGGTTGCCATTTTGACCGGGGCCGTGAGTGCTGAACCTCAAAAAACAAAGGCGCCAATATGCCCAAATCCGAAGCGAAAAACCGATGCTTTCTTTTGGTGGACGAACAGTCCCCCTATGCGGAAATATACAGTCAGTTCAAGAATTTTTTAGAGAACAATTACGCGGCACTCGACGCCATGGCCGAGATGGAAACGGCCTATCATGGCGGCCGGGTCCTGAGTGCCGCGGAAATCAATACCAAGCTGGGCCTGCTGTTGCAGTCGGTCAAGGCCATGGCCTCGTCCATGCAGATCTTGCGCGGGGAACGATATGCCAAGTTGGAGCGCGTGGTGGAGAAGATTGGCGCCGAGGTTTTGGCCGAGTTGCAGCCCATGGCCGAATCCCGGAAAGAATTGGTATTGCCGTTGACGGACATTACTCCGGAAATGGTCACCTTCGTCGGGGCCAAGGCCACGAATTTGGGGATCATGGCCGGTCAACTGGACCTGCCGGTCCCCCCCGGCTTTGTGATCACGGCCGAGGGGTTTCGGACCTACCTGCGGGAGAACGAGCTTCAGGAGACGTTCAAGCAGGAGCTGGACAAACTGCGCTCGGATTCCCAGGATGAGGTGGACAGCGCCAGTAGAAAGCTCCGGCAAGCCGTGCTCCAGGCTGAAATGCCGCAGGAGCTGAACAAGGCGATCACCGAGGCCTATGCCGCGTTGGAACAAAGCTATGGGGAGAACTGTCCGGTGGCCGTGCGCAGCAGCGCGGTGGGCGAAGACGGCGAAGTGTCCTTTGCCGGACAGTACACCTCGGTCCTGGGAGTGGACAAGGCCGGGCTCTTGCAAGCCTATCAACGTGTCGTGGCGAGCAAATACGGTGCCCGGGCCCTGACGTATCGCATGCAGCATGGCTTGACGGACGAGGAAACGCCCATGGCCGTGCTGGTGCTGCCCATGGTGGACGCCATGGGCAGCGGCGTCCTGTACAGCGTGGACCCTTCCGGCGCGAAACCCGATGAACTGACCGTCTCCGCGGTTTGGGGGCTGGGGGAGGCGCTGGTGGGGGGAGAGCAAAGTCCGGATGTCTACCGGGTCCGAAAAGACAAACTCAGCGTGGTGGGTCGCGACATCGCCCGCAAGCAGACAATGCTTGTTCTGGATGACCAGGGCGGCACCCGGACCGAGGACGTCTCCGCCGAGCGGCAAGACACGCCGGTATTGGACGACCGGCATATTGAAATGTTGACCCGCTATGGCATCCAACTGGAGGAGTATTTCCAGAGCCCCCAAGACATTGAGTGGGCCATTGACCAGAAGGGCCGCATCCGGATCCTGCAGGTTCGTCCGTTGAAGGTGGCGGAAAAGGCTTCGACGAAACGGTCGGAGATTGACTCGGCCAAGCATCCGGTGCTGCTCAGCGCCGGCAAGACCGCATCCCCGGGGCTGGCTGCAGGGGAGGCTTTTGTGGTTACCTCCGCGGATCCTGGGAATGTCCCCGAAGGAGTGATTCTGGTGGCTCGGACCACCTCTCCGGAACTCGCCCGGTACATGTCCGTGGTTCAGGGGGTGATCACGGACATGGGCGCGGTGGGCAGCCATCTGGCCTCAGTGGCCCGGGAGTTCGGCATCCCCGCGATCGTGGACGCCAAGGAGGCGACCCATCGGATCGACCAGGGTACAGAGATCACCATGGATGCCGGGACCACGACGGTTTACGCGGGGCGCATCCAGGACTGGCTTGACCAAACCCCGGTCTTTTCGCGTCAGGCCATGCCGGGGGCGATGCACCGGCGATTGGGCGCGATCATGGAAAAAATCTCGCCCTTGAACCTGACGGATCCAGCGGCCGAAACCTTCTCCCCGGACCATTGCCGGACCATTCACGACGTGATCCGCTATCTGCATGAAAAGAGCATCACAGAGATGTTTTCCCTGTCCGACGATGCGCACCATGAGCAACACCCTTCCGCGGAACTGGTCACGGACATCCCCTTGCGCATTCGGATCATTGACCTGGGCGGTGGCCTGGATTCCGATGTTACAAGCTGCGACACCGTCTCACCGGACCAGGTCCGGTCCATCCCCTTGCAGGCCCTTTGGCACGGATTGACCCACCCGGGACTGAACTGGTCCAGTTCCGTGGACCTGAATCTGCGCAATCTGGGTGGCCTGATGGCCGGTGGCGGCCTGGGAGAAATGGAGCGCGGCGGGGAGCAGCACAGCTACGCCCTGGTGGCCCGGGATTATCTAAACCTCAATGCCAAGTTCGGATTCCATTACGCCAACCTGGATGTCCTTTGCGCGGAAGAGGGATCGGGCAACCACGTGACGTTCCAGTTTTCCGGCGGGGCCGGCGGGTATTACGGCAAATCGCTGCGAGTCCTGCTGTTGGCGAACATCCTTCAAAAACTCGATTTTCAGACCGAAACCAAAGGGGATTTTCTTTCAGCCTCCTTGAAGGGGTACGACGCACCTCTGGTCCTGGAAAAGCTGGATCATTTGGGTCGCTTGCTGGCATGCAGCCGGCTCTTGGACGTGGCCCTGGAAGACGAAAAGGACGTGGACCGCTTGACCGAAATGTTTTTCAACGCAGACTACGACTTCTTGGCCAAAACCGGACAAGACGGCGTTCCTGGCTTCTACCTCCGCGAGGGGCACTGGAGCCAACTGGAAGAAGACGGGGAACGCATCCTTCGTCAGGACGGCGGCAAGCTCGTCGATCCGGTTTCCTCTGGTTTGGCCTGTTTGCTGGGCAAGGTCACGGGCTCGGGCTACCATTCCTTCCTGGAATCCATCAAGGCGTATTCTTATTTTCCCTTGGCCATTGCCAAGGAAAGCCACCTTGAAAGCGGTTCCGTCAAGGTCACGGCCAGATGCGAGTCCGGGTGCATCGACATGGCCGCCGGGCTGGTTTTTGGTTTGACCAATGCCGGTAATTACTTTGTTTTTCGGATCGACGCCCTGAAAGGCAATGCCGCATTATTCCGCTTCGTCAGAGGCACACGTCATGAATTGGCCAAAACGGAATTCGTGCTGGAAACAGGGCAATGGTACGAACTGGCCGTTGCCGTCCAGGGAAGCACTGTCCAGGCAAGCATGGACGGCAGCGTGGTGCTGGAAGTCCAGGCCGAAGATCCTGTTCAGGGTTTCTGCGGCCTCTGGTCCAAGGCTGACGCGGTTGTCTCCTTCAAGCAGATGGTCGCACAGGATGAGCATGGAGAACGCAATTTGCTGGTGTAACCTGTTTCCAGCTGGATATATTTGTCCCGTCTTGGGTGCATGAGACTTATGTCGTCCCTTCAGGACTCGATGATTGGGGGAGACCATTTTTCGGTGGTTGAAACCACCGGCTTTACGATTGAATCCCTTCAGGATTACAGTAATATTTACGGTAACGTACCAATCGAGTACCAGTACCATTTATGTGTAGTTGCGTTAAATTTAAACTTTCAGTCTAACCGAGTATAACTCCTCATGCTCCTTCCCGCCTTTCCACTCGGAAACGCGAAACTTCGGACTGCCATGCTCCAGAGTGCACCGTTTCCCCCATCGAAATACAGGGTTTCCCGTATATCCTCCGAGCGTGCAATACCCACATAATGGGAACTTCCTGGCGCCAATGCCCACGGATCGACGGGCCTACGGCCCGACGGCCGGACGGACGCAATACCGTCACCAAGCGACATTGGTGGAACAGCAACAACGGAGGATCCCATGCAGGACACGAATTCCGAGACCCAATACATCAGCTGGTTTGAAGACCTGAGTTCGAAGGACGTCGATACGGTGGGGGGCAAGAACGCCTCGCTGGGCGAGATGATCAGGGAATTGAAAAAAAAGGACATCCAGGTCCCGGACGGGTTTGCCACGACCACGCAGGCCGATTCTGGAGGCCAAGGCCTTCGCGAAACGGTTCAACGGCTTTTCCATCGGGTCCAACGATCTGACCCAGCTCGTGCTGGGCATCATCCGGGACGCGGAACAGTTGGCCGAACTCTTCGATCAAAGCGAGGAATCGATCAAGCGATTGATTCGGATGCTCATCGATGCCGCGCACACGGCCGGAAGTCCGGTGGTCATCTGCGGCGAGGCCCCCAGCAACGATCCGGAGTTCGCCGCTTTCCTGGTCCGGTCCGGCATCGACTCCATCTCTCTGCAGCCGAACAGCGTACTGCAGGTCATTCAGCGCGTGGCGGAAATTGAGAGCGAATGAGCGGTTTTGGGGCAAGATTCAATCATGACGGGAAAGTGAAACAAACAAGGAGTTCCTATGCAGGATAATTTGTACAGACACCGCAAGGTGACCATTGTCGGTACCGGGCTGGTGGGCATGTCCTATGCCTATGCCCTGTGCATCAAGGGGCTGGTTCGGGAGATCGGGCTGGTGAACCGCACCGCGGCCCGGGCCGAGGGCGAGGCCATGGATTTGAGCCAGGGGTTGCCCTTCACCAAGCCCATCGACATCCGTGCCGGCGGCTACGAGATGTGCAAGGGTGCCCATATCGTGGTTATCGCCGCGGGCGCGAATCAGGAAGAAGGGGAGACCCGTCTGGATCTGGCCAAGCGCAACGTGAAGATCGTCGAGGATATTGTGCCCAAAATAATAGAGCACAACCCCGATGCAATCCTGCTGATGGTCAGCAATCCCGTGGACATCCTGACCCAAGTGGCCTTGAAGGTTTCCGGGCTGCCTCCGGGGCGGGTGATCAGCTCGGGCACCGTCCTGGACACCATGCGTTTCCGGCATCTGCTGTCCGAGTATTACGACGTGGACGCCCGAAACGTGCACGGCTATGTGATCGGCGAGCACGGCGACAGCGAGGTGCTGGTTTGGAGTCGGGTAAATATCGCCGGCATTCCGCTGATGGACTATTGCGAGGCCTGCGGCAAATCCATTGAAGCCAAGAAGCAGGAGATCGACGACGACGTGCGGAATGCCGCCTATCACGTGATCAAGCGCAAGCAGGCCACCTACTACGCCATCGGCCTGGCCATGGTCCGGATCACCGAGGCCGTGCTGATGAATCAGAACAGCGTGCTCACCGTGGGCACCTTGATGCAGGGGGTGTATGGGTTGCAGGATGTCAGCCTGTCTTTACCGTGCGTGGTGGGCGCAAAAGGCATCGAGCAGGTGCTGGCCAATCCCCTGGCCGAAAACGAGGAGCAGGGCTTGCGCAAATCAGCCCAGGTTTTGCGGGAGGGGTTGGATTCGGTTGGGTATTGATCTTCCGGATTGGCCGGGTTGGCCAGACAAGCAGCACAATTCACAATTACCAGCAACCAGGAGGAAACGACCATGTCCGAGAATCGAGAAGCCTATGTTGAGAAATTCAAAGCAAAGATTGATGAATGGAACGCTGATATTGACAAACTGTCGGCCAAGGCCAGGCAGGTCAAGGCCGAGAAGGAAGTGGAGTACCGGGAACAAATCGAGTCCCTGCGCTCCAAGCGCGCAGAACTGGAAAGCAAATTGGAACAGCTGCAGCAGGCCAGTGAATCCACCTGGGAAGACCTCAAAAAAGGCGTCGAGACTTCCTGGGACGCGCTGAAGGAAGGGTATTCGGCGGCCAAGGCCCGCTTTGAGCGGGATGTTGAAAAGAAATAAGCTTGCCGTCTATTGAACATCTATTGTGACGGAGCACACAGCTTTTTACGATTGAATGGAGGATATACAATGTATTTACTGAAGAAATTGCTGTATTTTAGTTTTTTGCTGGGCTTGAGTGCATTGCTCCTGGCCTGCTCTGAACAGGGGCCGGCCGAGCAGGCTGGGGAGCAGGTTGATGAAGCCGTCGAATCCATTCAGGACACCGTGGATCCCTCCGGCCCGGCGGAACGGGCTGGAGAAACGATCGACGATGCCACCGAGAGCATCGGCGACGCTCTGAGTCCATCCGGTCCGGCCGAGGAGGCGGGTGAAGAAGTGGATGAGGCCATCGAGAGCGTCACTGGGAACAATTAACCGAACAAGGTAAGCACGGGCCATCCCTCGTCGTGACGCGGGATGGCCTTTTTTTTTGAAAACCAGTTTGGCTTCCTGGTTCATCAGTCCCCGAGAAATGGGCTGATTCTGCTCCGCTACGCCTCTTTGCGGAGCAAAATACAGCTTCGCAAGGATGCATTGCGCTTCGGGGTGGCCGCCGGCGCAGCGGCGGTCATGACGCCGGGGTCCGAGCTATGCCGCCGAGAGGACGCGGAACGCCTGTATCAGCAAATCAGGAAGGGGTGATTCGGTGTTATTGGCGCACGTCGGCTTTATCGTTCCCACGCTCCAGCGTGGGAACGCAGCCAGGGGTGCTTCAACGATGCGGGCGGTTCATTATTCAAAAATACGCTGTATCTCTTCAGCATAGAGTAATACCGTTGCCGGGGGCGGAGTTGGGATCGGCGCTTCGCTATCGGGATCGAAAACGCTGGGAAGCGTCCATAATATTTCCTGTTCCGATTCCGATTCCGATAGCGACCCCGACTCCGATTGCCGGAGCAAGGGCGGACACAAAATGTGTTGAGTAGATACAATACGCTCAGAAAACTATCTCAGGCCGGATGAACCGTAAAAGGAAAGGGACCACATGCAGATTGATTTCAATATACTTCGAACACTGGCCAAGCCGGCGGACACAAAAATTGTGCTGCTGGTCATCGACGGGTTGGGCGGCCTTTCCGGCGGCAATGCCGTCGGCACGGAACTCGAGGCCGCGAAAACACCAAACATGGATGCCCTGGTCCAGCGCTGTATTTGCGGCTTGCACACGCCGTATGCCGACGGGGTAACCCTGGGCAGTGGGCCGGCGCATTTGGCAATTTTTGGCTATAATCCGCAACAATACCAAGTGGGTCGTGGAGTGCTCGCGGCACTGGGCGTGAATTTTGACCTGCGCTCCGAAGATGTGGCTGTTCGCGGTAACTTCTGCAGCGTGGATCAGGAAGGTCGGGTCACGGATCGCCGCGCCGGGCGTATCAGCACCGAGGTCACCGCGAAAAAGCTGGAACTGTTGCGGGATATTGAACTTGAAGGCGTTGAGCTGTTTCTGGAACCGGTCAAGGACTACCGTTTTCTGCTTGTCCTGCGCGGTGAGGATCTGGGCGCGGAGGTGTTGGACACCGATCCTCAGGCGACTGGAAAGGAGCCATTGCAGGCAAAATCCAAAAAGAGAGACGATGCGGCTTCAGAAAAGACCGCGCACATGGTGAATGAGTTTGTGCGACAGGCAGCGCAACGGCTCAAGAAAGAAGACCCCGCGAACATGGTTTTACTGCGGGGGTTTTCCCAGCGTCCGGCTTGGCCCGGCTTGGCCGGTACCTACGGAGTCAAGGCGGCCGCACTGGCCAACTATCCCATGTATCGCGGCGCGGCCAGGCTCGTGGGCATGGATGCGCTTGAATGCGAAAATTTTGATGCTTCTCTGCAAATGTTGAAGGACGATTGGAAGGATTACGACTTTTTTTTCGTCCACTACAAGCCTACGGACAGTGCCGGTGAAGACGGCGATTTTGATCGCAAGGTTTCATTGATCGAGGAAGTGGATGGAAAAATCCCGGAGATACTGCACCTGGAGCCGGACGTCATCTGCATTACCGGGGACCATTCCACACCATCCGCTCTGCGTGCGCACAGTTGGCATCCCGTGCCGCTGATGATCGGATCACCGTATTGCCGCCCCGACGGCGTGCGTCACTTTTCGGAAACAGCCTGCATCGCCGGCGGCCTGGGTCCTCGTTTCCCCGCCATATCCATCGTGCCGTTGCTTATGGCCAATGGCCTGCGCCTGGACAAGTTCGGCGCGTAACCATTCGATGATGTCACTGCAAAAGTCCAAAAAACGTCTTTGCGGGACGTAACACTAATAATATAATATTCTGTTTTTATTCAACATTCAACCATCAACTATCAACAAGCTTGGTGCAAAATGACTTTTTTTGCACCAAGCTCGGTATATGCCCAGTTCGGGCCGCCCGCAATGTATACCAGTATCAATGTCAGTGTAGAATTGCTGTTTGCAGAATTCATAGGAAATGAGAAATAACCAGGCCAGTGGTGGCGGCCGTGAATATGTAGGCAAGCAGCGCCAGAAATCCGTCGCGGACGACCAGCGAAAGGCCGAGTATGGTGAGTGCAACCCCGGCACTTGTGGCCAAAAAAGGCACCAACTCCATTGCCGGCAAGCCGACGGCTATGAAGATGCAGAACAGTGCGATGAAGTATGTTCCGGTCCGGCGGACCAGAATAGTCAGACGTGGTCGGAGCCAGCGATCAATGACGCGGGCATACGGACGCGAAAATTTCAGCGCCTTTTCGAGCCTGTTATGAGCCACGGAGCGTTGCAGCAGCCAAAACGGCAGCCAAAAATGTTTGGCTCTTCGACGTTGGACGTGGAATTGGCAATTCTCCCCTGTGGTACTATCTGTATTCGGAGTGAGTGGTTTTCGATCCCTGTTTTCCAGGAGAT
>NZ_FXUJ01000008.1:0-162338 GCF_900182865.1 Desulfonatronum zhilinae | reverse complement strand
CATGCGGAACCGCATTTGGGACACGGATACAGGGCACCTCGCTCGGCTCCGATCTCTAACATGAGCTTGGTCGGAGTATCCTCTGTGTCGAGATGTTGGCTCATAACTTTCCAAGGCGGCGTAAGGCCCAGGCCCAAGGCAAAAATTTCTTCAGCAAACATGGCAAGCCCTCCTGCGGAGAGGGCTACCTAAACAGATTGTGGTCAGTCAATTCCACATTAAACGTCGAAGAACCCCTTTTTGTCTCCTACCGTCTGCCATAGATCGAGCTGAACGCGAACACCCGCTGGAAACGACTCCGATACTTCTCCGGCAGGGCTTCCGCCATGCCCAACACGAGAAATCCATTGGGATTCAGTGCGCGATGAAGCCGCTCGAATATCCTGGCCTGGTAATGCAGGTTGAAGTAGATCAGTACGTTGCGGCACAGCACCAGGTCGAAGCCGCCGAACACGCTTTCCGGGGGAACGCCGCGCGTTTTGTCCAGCAAATCGTACTGCGAGAACGAAACCATCTCCCTGATCTCCGGGTTCAGAGCGAACAATTCGCCCTGCCGTGAAAAATACTTGTTCAACAGCCTGAATTTCACGTTCTTCAGGCTTTCCGAAGTATATTGTGCCTTGCCCGCCGCGCCCAGGGCCTTGGGGTCAATGTCCGTGGCAAAACAATGCACATGCTCGGGCCAGCCTTCCTTGTTGCGCAGCTCACGGGTCAGCATAGCCATGGAATACGGTTCCTCGCCCCGGGCGCAGCCGGCGGACCAGATGCGCAGCGACGCCTCGTTCCTGTTCATCTTCGCCTTGGCCAGGGCCGGCAGGATTTGATCGGCGATCAGCTCGAAGGTCAGGGTGTCCCGGAAAAACCGGCTGACATTGATGGTTATCGCATCCAGGAGGTTGTCGATTTCACCTGGGTTGTTCAGTAAAAAGGCGCGATACCCGGCAACGTCCCCACATCCCGCGACGCGCAGACGCTGCTTGACGCGGCGTTCCAGCATGGCCGGGTGGTAGCCGGAAAAATCGATCCCTCGGTTCTCCAGAAGATGCTCGAGGATCTGTCCGAGTGACGGATCAATGCCTTCCAATATGCAACTATCCTGCCTTTGTGTCGGATGTCACGTAAGATGATGTCGGTTCATTTCGCGGAAAATGGTCTAAAAACGTGCCTGGAGGGGACGAGTGTCACTATTCCGCGGCAAGACGATGATAAACGTCGACCCTTTGCCGGGTTGGCTTTCCACTTCGATCCGGCCGCCATGCTTTTCCGCGAACTCCTTGCACAGAATCAGGCCCAGTCCGGTGCTCCGCTCCCCTCTGGTTCCGGCCCGGGTCGTTTTTTGATCAATGGCGAAAATTTTCACCACGGTTTCCTGGTCCATGCCGATCCCGTCGTCCTGGACGCGAATCTGAACCGAATCCCCGTCCTGTACCGCTGAAACAGTCACGTTCCCGCCGGGATTGGTGAACTTGATCGCATTGGCAATCAGGTTGCGCAACATGGTGTTCAGCATGTGCCGGTCCGCATGAACGCGAAGTCCGGGCACGACCACGCGGTGCAGGGCGATATCCTTCTGATCCGCCGTCGGGCGGGCCAGCTCGATGTTCGTGGAGATCAGGTCTTCCATCTCCTGGGGTTCGGGTTCGAATTTGCTTACCCCGCGCTGCATGGTGGCCCACTCCAAAAGGTTATCCAGCAGTGAAAACAGGTCTTCCGCTGACTGCTTTATCCTGGGGGCGAGTTCTCGCAGGTGCTCCAGGGAGAAGGCCCTTACATCCTCGGAAAACTGTCGCACGAAGGCCAGAAGGCCGGTCATGGGCGAGCGCAGATCATGGGCGATGATGGAGAAAAACATGTCCTTTTCAGCCAGGGCCTTGCGCAGGGCCTCGCTGGTGCGCCGGAGCTCCTCCTCCACGGCCTTGCGTGTGGAGATATCCGCGAACATGCCGAAGGAACCGACGATCCGGCCCTGGGCATCCAGCAGAGGCGTACCGGAAACAAGCGTCCAGAGCGTTGTTCCATCCTTACGCCGAAATCGCCGCTCGTAGCTTTCCGATGTCCCCATGGTCCGCCTTTGCATCCGCGTCTCATGGTCCGCAATGTCTTCGGCAAACATAAACACATCCCTGGGATTGCCCAATACCTCCTCCGGAGTACAGCCCAGCATATCAGCCATGCGCTGGTTGACGAACGTGGTCTTGAAGTCTCCGTCCAGCACCCAGATGCCTTCCTTGGCGGTATCCACAATGCGTCGATATCGATCTTCGCTCTCCTTCAGTTTGGCGGTCACTCGCCGACGATAAGCGATCCACGCCAGAAGAACCAAAACCAGAGCAACCAGCAACGCGATGACCAGGAAGCCTATCCAGAACCAGACCATGAATTCGGCATACAGACTTGGAGATTTGCCCAGAATCTGAGCGTCGGCGGGGAGCTTGTTTTCAGGAAGACCGAAACGAAGCATCTGCTGATGATCAAACAGTGCCACATTGGGGCTTTCCATGACCACGGGGGGAAGCGCGACGCCTGGATGGGCGAGGATATCCAAGGCCAGCTTGCCAGCCGCGTGGCCCTGCTCCAGGGAACTGACCACGACACCGCCCAGAGCGCCGTGCCCCATGTCGAAATCCCAGACCGTGAACACCGGTACCGGCGATGCCCCGGCGATGAGCCGCATGCTTTGGTCCAGGGGCATGTAGCCCCCTTCTGGATCGAGGAGCGTGGTCAGACGCAGCAGGACGCTGTTTTGAGGAATCGTTGAGAGGCGCCCTGGAGCATCCTGAACCGTCAGATTCAGCAACTCCTGGATTTCGATGCCCGGAGGAAAGGCTTCGGCCACGGCTCGAAAATAGTCCGAATTCACCCGGCTGACAGCCGAATGCTCGTCCATGATGGCCAGTATCCGCTCAGTTTTCGGGAACAACCGCAGGGCCAGTTCCATGGTCGACCGGATGCTTACCACCTCATTGACTCCGGTGATGTTGGTCTGGCCCTGGATGCGTTGGGGGGTAAAATTGTTGATCCCGCAAAACACCACGGGAACGTCGGGAAACAGCTCCGCTCGGACCGCAATCAGAAAGTCCAGGGCCGCGTCGTCCGCGACGATGATCAAGTCTGGAGCCGTTTCCAGGTACTTTCCGCGCAGAAAGTTGGTGATTGCCGTCTGGTAGTCCGGCTCCATGCTCCGGCGACGGACATCCAGATACTCCACCGCCAGTTCCACGTTGCCCGGCGGCTCCAGGATGTCCTGAATCCCGCGAACCACGCCGTCGTTCCAATCGTCGCCCTGGTGATAGGAGGTGATCAACAGCACGCGAGGCTCGGCATGAACAGCCAGAGCATCCCGGACCGAACCGACAAGGCAGAGCACGGCGACAAAAAGCACGACACATGTGTTCCGAGCCATCTCCACCTCCGCGACCGAAAAGGTGATATCCTAATTCGGTTCCCCGGACCGCGACCATCCGCGATCCGGAGAACCGTGGTCTCTGAGGCGGACTACGCCGCCTTGGCTTCCTCTTCTCCGACCCCCAGCACCACGGAGAGTTCATCCGCGGAAAAAATCTTGTCGATGTTCAGGATGATGATGAACTCGTCGCCCTGCTTGCCCATGCCTTCGATGAATTCGGTCTTGATCCGCGTGCCCAGCCGTGGGGCGGGTTCGATCTGGTCGGGCTCCAGGTCGAAGACTTCCCGGACCGAGTCGGACAGGGCTCCGAGAACAGTCGTTTCGCCGTCCACGTCCACTTCGGTGATGATGATGCAGGTGTTCACGGTTCGCTCGGTCCGGCTCATGCCGAACTTGAGGCGCATGTCCACCACGGGCACGGCCCGCCCCCGAACATTGATCACCCCGCGCAGGAACTCCGGGGTCCGGGGCACACGGGTGATGTCCGTGTACTCCAGGACTTCCCGAACCTTGGCGATGTCCATGGCGTACAGTTCCTTGTCCAGGGTGAAGGTCAGGTATTGATTCAGATTCTTGCTCTGTTTTTCGTCCATATCGTTTTCCTCCGGGATTTTTATGGTTCAGGGGTTCACGGTTCAACGGTTCAACGGTTGATGAGGCGAAGAGCACGACCCCAACCGTTGAACCGTGAACCATTGAACCGTTGAACCCATTCCGCCCTAGAACTTCTCGAACTCGTCGTCACCCTTGTCCGGCCCCATGTTCAAGGCCAGTCCGCCCGTCTTGGCCGATTGGGCCACGGGAGCAGGCTTGCGAGAGGCGGGGGCAAGCATGTTGGTGTGCGTGGCGCGCCCGGTGGTCTTTCGGGATCCGGACAACGTACCCGAACCGCTCATCTTGAAGAAGGCCATGGTGGCCTGGAGTTCCTCGGCTTGGCTGGACAGTTCCTCGGAGGTGGAGGCCATTTCCTCGGCTGCCGAGGCGTTCTGCTGGATGACCTGGTCCAGTTGCTGGATGGCCTTGTTGATCTGCTCCACGCCGATGCTCTGTTCCCGGCTGGCCGCGTTGATCTCCTGGATCAGTTCCGCGGTGCGCTGGATGTCCGGGACGATCTTGACCAGCATTTCCCCGGCCTGCTCGGCCACCTGCACGCTGGACCTGGACAGTTCGCTGATCTCCGTTGCCGCGGAGCCGCTGCGCTCGGCCAGCTTGCGCACTTCGGCGGCCACGACCGCGAACCCCTTGCCCGCATCCCCGGCCCGGGCCGCCTCGATGGCCGCGTTCAGGGCCAGCAAATTGGTCTGCCGGGCGATTTCCTCGATGATGGAGATCTTCTCCGCGATCTGCTTCATGGCTGTCACGGTCTGGGACACGGCCTGCCCGCCTTCCTGGGCGTCTTTGGCCGCCTGCAGGGCGATCTTCTCGGTCTGGGCCGCGTTGTCCGCGTTCTGCCTGATATTCGCGGTCATCTCTTCCATGCTCGAAGAGACCTCTTCCACGGCAGCGGCCTGTTCCGTAGCCCCCTGGGACATCTGCTCCGCCGAGGCCGAAAGCTCCTCGCTACCGGAAGCCACGTTCTCCGAGGCAGCTTTGACCTCGCCCACGATCTCTCGAAGCTTGGCCTGCATGGCCTGCATGGCCTGACCCAGCATCCCGACTTCATCCTTCTGGTCCACATCCAACTTGGCATCCAACTCACCTTCGGAAAGATCCTCGGAAAAGCGCACGCCCTTGCCCACGGGCAAGGTAATGGCCCGGGTCAGGAACACGGCAATGATGATTCCCAAAAGCAGGGCAATACCCAGGCCGACCAGCATCACGAAGGAGGCCTGCCCGAGGTTGGTCACGGCATCGTTGGCAATACCCTGGGTCTGATCCATACCCAACTGAGCGGTCTCCTGGGCCACCGCCAGGACCTGGTAACCCGTTTCGGTACGCCTGTCTCCGAGCTGATCCAAGGTCCGCCAGTTCCTGACCAAGGAAACCATGGCGGTGCGATACGCGTCGGCAGCTTCACGGATCGCGGCCAACTGCCGGAGATTGGCTTCCTGACGGGTTGTAGTTCGAATGGTTTCCAGGTGACGTTCAATAACGCCGAACCGGTCCATAGCCTGCTCCACCTGGGCCACGTCGCGCTCTGCCTGAGCCCTCCAGACCTGGATTCGCAGAGCATTGCCCGCGTCGAGGATATCGTTGATCAGATTGATCTTATCCAGTCGTTCCCGCAGAGCCGCAGGGGTTGTTTCTTGATTAATTTCACGAGTCATGGCCTCGTTCTGGGAGGTCAGAAAGTCCTCGGCGTTTTGCATGAACAGGGCCGCGCCAGCATCCAGGGCCTGCCGGTCCGCGTTCATGGCCTGGATGGAGGAGGTGGTCTGTTCCACCAGCGTAGCATATTCCTTAACCCGCTCTTCCGCTGTCCGGGCCTTGTCCCGCAGAGCTGGCAGACTCTGTTGCTCGGAGAGCCTCAGGGCGTCGGCCAGGGAGTTACGCAGTTCGTCCAGTTCCCTGCGCCCCTCTTCCAGATAGTTCGCTTGCTCGGTGAATCCATAGCCCCGGATGGCGTACATCACCTGCAGGGCATTCCGCTCTATCTGGTTGGCCACGGCCACTTCCGGCACATAGGCCTTGGCCAGCCGCTCGGAGTCTTGCCCCACGCTGTTCATGTTCCAAACGGCCAGCCCGCCCAACAGGCAGGAGATGAGGATCAATATCCCAAATCCCATGCCGATTTTCAGCCCGAGTTTCATGTTCTTCATTGCACTCCCTCCAGTCTTTGAATGGTTACGCGACCAGCCGGTACAGGATCACGATCCAGCGCCCCGGCGACCTCCCGCAGCAGTTCCTCGGCTTCAAAGGGTTTGTAGATAATTTTTGGGCATCCCGTGCATTGCCATTCCGCGGCAAGCACGTCGTGGGCATACCCAGTCATGACCATGACATTCGAGGTAAATCCCCTGCGATGCATGGCGGCCAGCAACTCCGGGCCGTCCATATACGGCATCCTGAGGTCCGTAATCACCAGATCGACCCCTTGTCCGGTTCGAACGGCCTCGGCCATCACGGACAAGGCCTCGATGCCGTGCCCGGCCTCCAGCACGGTGTAACCGGCCCGACGCAGTACAAGCCCGAGGGAAAAGAGGACCTCTTCTTCATCGTCCACGATGAGGATCGTTTTTTGGGACACGGTGCACCTGTTCAAATGGTTGCCTTCCACCATGTTCGGCCCTGATTGACCGACATGGCGCCATGACTGTCCAAAGCATTTGCCGTGCCAGGGAGCGTGTACAATCCAACCAATTGAAATACAGATGTATTGCCCGTGATTTTGGCGCGCGCCATATCGGCGACGGTGTCAAGCCAGATTGACGACCACCAGGAGGAATATGGGGAAAGAGAGTTTTTGGGGCGTGATGGATGGTGAGGTCAAGAGGACTTGACAGATGGCTTCCGTCAAGCTGGATTGACGCAGGAGAAGGAAGAAGAAGGAAGTTACGCCGTCCCTTCAGGACTCATAAATGTGGTACCCATTTTCCGGTGGTTGAAACCACCGGCTATACGACGACATCCCTTAGGGATTTCATATTATTTAGCCTCAGCGCCGCTGACTGAGCCGCTGGTGCATGGCCTGCCTAGAAATGCCGAGCATTCGGGCGGCGGCGGCCTGGTTGCCGCCGGAACGGCGCAGAGCTTCCCGGACCAGCTCTTGAAGGGTCTGGTCCATGGTCGGCAGGGGATCGGGGAAGAGGATGTCCGTTCCCTGTGCCGGTATCTGTGCAGGGCCCGGTTCTGGTGCCGAGGCCGGAACATCGGGGTGACGGACGGGGGTCTTGATCAGGGCGGCCATATTCTTTTCCAATGCCTGAACCCCTCCCTGGGCCATGGTGTTGAAGATCAGGGAGCGCAGTTCCCGGACATTGCCCGGAAAGGGATGGGACAGGAGCCGGTCCGCCAACAATGGATCAATTCGTCCACACGGGACCTTCAAAGAATCGCAAGCCTGACGCAGATAATGCTCCGCCAGCAGCAGGACGTCGCGCCCCCGCTCCCGCAGGGGAGGCAGGTGCACGTGATAGGTGTTGATCCTGTAGAACAGATCCTTGCGAAACAACCCTTTACGTTCGGCAATTTCCAGGTCCTGGTTGGTGGCCGCCACGATCCGGGCCCTGCTCCGATGCGGCCTTTCCGCGCCCAGTGGAAGGTACTCGTGATCCTGGATCAACTTGAGGAGCTTGACCTGCGAGCCAAGGGACAAATCGCCGATCTCGTCCAAAAACAGCGTCCCGCCCGCGGCCTGCTCCACCATGCCCCGCCGTTCCTGTCCGGCGTCGGTGAACGCCCCCTTGACGTGGCCGAACAGCGTGTCCGCAAACATGTTGTCGTCCAGCCCGGCCACGTTGACGGCGACAAACGGCCCGCCGCGTCCGCTGAGCCGGTGCAGAGCCGTGGCCATGAGGTCCTTGCCCGTCCCGGTCTCTCCGGTGATCAGCACCGGCTCGACGGTGGGCGCGATTACTTCCATGTACCGGAAGATGGCCTGCATTCGGCGATTTTCGGTGATGATCCCGTTGAACGCCTCGGGTTGATCCAGGCGCTCCGTGAGGAGCTTGTCGCGCAAATGAATATTCTGACGCAGCAGCCGGGCATGATCCAGGGCGCGACGCACCGTGGCCAGCAGCAGAGCCTGCTCCACCGGCTTGATCAGGTAGTCGAAGGCTCCGGCCTTCATGCACCGGACGGCAGTCCCGGCCTCGTCCACGCCGGTGATCACCACCACGGGAACATGAGGGGCCTCGGAACGGAAGCGCTCCAGAATCTCTTCTCCAGGCACCCTGCCCGGCATGAACAGGTCCAGCAAAAGTAGGGCGCACCGGACATCCGGCAGCCGGTCCAGCACGGCTTGGCCGTCGGTGAAGGTTTCCACGTTCCCAAAACCGGCGGCGAGCAGGGTCATGCCCAGGCTGTCCAAGAGCGGCTCTTCGTCATCCACGAGAAAGATCGGCCATGCGGATTCAGTGCTCGACTTCATGATGCCGCCTTGAGAAAAATCGTCACGGTGGTCCCCAAACCCGGCGCGGAATCAAAGGTCATCCGGCCTTTATGGGTTTGGATAATGGACGAGGTGATGGACAGGCCCAGGCCGGTGCCGCCGATACCGTGCCGGGTGCTGAAGAACGGATCGCAGACCCGTTCGATGTTTTCCGGGACGATCCCCTCTCCTTCGTCGGTGATGCGCAAAACCACGGCTTCCTCGGCAGGTTCGAAATAGGTTTCCAGGACAATCCGGCGGTCCTTGTCCGGCAGGGCCTGGCAGGCGTTGATCAGCAGATTGACGACCACCTGCTCCAGTTTCTGGAAGTCGCCCCGCACCGGAGGGATATCCGGGTCCAGTCGCGTCTCGAACCGGCTGGTATGCTCGGCGATGGTCTTGCGGAGCATGGTCAGGGCCGCCTCGACCACTTGGTTGAGCCGCACCTCGCCGACCATGTCCAAGGGAACCTGCCGCGCAAAGGTCTTCAGCTCTGCGACGATCCGCTTGATCCGTTTGCTGCCTTCATGGATGCCCGAGAACAGCCTGGCCACGTTGTCGCGCATCCGCGGATAGGGCATCCCGGCCAGCATGAACTCCGGATGGCCGGCATGGTGCGCCTCCAGGACCGGCAGGGAGTCGGCCCAGACTTCCTCCAACAACGGCGTGTTCAGAATGATGAAGTTATTGGGGTTGTTCACCTCGTGGGCCACGCCGGCCACCAGGGTGCCCAGCGCGGTCATCTTGGCGGCCTGGGCCAGTTGATCCTGATGGGTCTTTTCGCGCATCTGGGCCTGCTTGCTATCGGTAACGTCCTTGGCAAAGCCGATGATTCCGGCAATATTGCCGTCCCGGTCCCGATAGACCATCTTGTCCGTCACGACCCACCCCAGTTTCCCCGCGGCACTGACATACTGCTCCTCAATGCCGATCTTGTCGCGGCCCGTGCGCAGCACCTCCTGGTCGTCCTGGTTGTATTTCAGCGCGATCTTGGGTGGAAAGACGTCCTGGTCGATTCTGCCGACGATCCGCTCCCGCTCCAACCCGACGGCTTGGCAAAAAACCTTGTTCACCTGCAAATATTTTCCATGGCGGTCCTTCTGCCAAATCAGGGCCGGGGCCGTGTCGAAAATCAGGTTCAGATGCTGTCTGGTTGTCAGCAGTTCGGCCTTTTCCCGTTCCAAATTCCGGTACAGCAGATCAAAAGGGCGGATCAATCCGGAACGGATCAGGGCCAGGTAGACGAACATGTACGAGATGATTTTCAGCAGATGGCCGACGACGTTGGAATGAACGTCGACGTCCCCCTGGAAGATGAACGTGGACTCGGCCGCCAGAGAGGCGATCACGGCCAGGGAGATCAGCCCGTAAACCTTGACGTCGAGCAGGCCGCGACGACGGAAAAGCGCCGCCAGGGCGGCCAGTAGAAACAGGCAGACGACGAATTCACTCCAAAACCTGAAAGAAGTCGCCCCACCGCCGTCCAGATAGATGACCGGCCCCACCCGCCAATAAAAAATGACGCCCAGCAGGAACAGGGTCATGCCGGCCCAGAAGAGCAGACCGATGAAGGGACGCAAGCCGCGGCCCAGGACAAGCGCGAACAGCAGCAGGGCCAGCCCTTCCATGTACCGACCGGCGAGCCGGAGCTGGGTGGGCAGGTCCGCGGCCAGCGCATCGAAAAAGAGGTCTTGTCGCAGCAAGGCCAGGACATGCAGGAGGTCGATGAAACCGATGAACAGATAGGCCGATCCCAGCAGAAGCAGGGCGTCGTTGTTGATGAAGCGCCGGGCGTTCCAGACCAGCATGAACAAGGCCCAGGCCACGGCAATGGAAAAGACTTCCGCCATGCCGTGAAAAAGCGTGGCGTTGTATCGGCTGACGATGATCAAAAGCCCGAGCATCGCACATCCGAGGATGTACCAGAGATACTCGGAAAATTTACATTCCGTGCCCGGCCCTTTCGAAGAAAACGCGCAGGTAAGGCATGACGACACCGACCTGCTCCCATCCTGCCCATTCCGACAGTCTCGCCTGTCCCGCTCCTCCTGATCTCGCGACGATTCATCGGCCATGGATGCAACCACCTTTTAGCGGGTCGGGCTTGGCGTGGTCGGCTTGGCCGACATCGCTCCCGGGCTCTTGCCTTGCCCAATACCGCTCCACCAAATGCCGCTTCCGGATCAATTCGGCCAGCACGGGGTCCGGCAGGAGAAACCGGAGATCCCGGCCCGCGCTCCAGTAGTCCCGGATCATGGTCGCGCTGATGTCCAGATAAGGGGGGCGGATCAACAGGATCGACCGTGCGTCCCCCTCCAGGGGCCACTCCCAGACCCGTCGCCAACCCCGCTCACGCAAAAGGGGTTCGCCGCTTCGGGGCCAATGCTCGCGGACAAAGGTCCGCGTCGTTTTCAGGGCCATGTCCTGTCGGGCCACAGCCACGAAATGGGCCTTGCGGGTCAGGGCCAGACCGTCTTTCCAGGACGGCAGGGTCAGCAGATCCGGGACGCCGAGCAAAAAAAAGAGCCGGCTTCCGGGCATTGCCCGTGCCAGCTCTTCCAGCGTGTCTCCAGTGTACGACAGACCGGGCCGGCCGCCCTCGATCAGGGAGCAGTGCAAATCGGGAAGCCCATGAAGAGCCTTTTGCACCAGGCGACAACGCAGGCCAAAGGGCAACAGATCCCGCTGTCCCTTGTGCGGCGGGATAGCGGCCGGAACCAGTTCCACCCGGTCCAGTCCAAGGATTTCCAGGGCTTCAATGGCCAGACGCAGATGGCCGTGATGCACGGGGTTGAAGCACCCACCGAAAACGCCGACCTTCATCTGCCGTCACTTCCATTTCACGTTCAGCATGACGCAAAAAGCCGCGGCGCACTCGGAGTCGAAATCGCCATCGTCGTCATCCAACGACATACCTGTTTTTCTCGATTTCGATTTCGATTTCGATTTCGATTTCGAACCTGGCTCCAGCGCCGAGACTCGAAAATATCTTTTTGAAGGCAAAATGGAACGAAGTTCATTCCCGGACCTGCCCCTGACCAAGGCCGACGAACTTCACGCCGGTCAATTCCCGAACGCCCATGGGGCCGTAAGCGTGCAGTTTGGACGTGCTGATCCCGATTTCCGCGCCCAGGCCGAGCTGGCCGCCGTCGTTGAACCGGGTGGAGGCGTTCACCAGGACCAGGGAGGCGTCGGCCTCACGCAGAAAGCGCATGGCCCGGTCGTGGTCCCTGGTGAGGATGGCCTCGGTATGGTTGGAGCCGTAAAGGGCGATGTGCTCCAGGGCCCGGTCCATGTCCCGGACCACCCGCACGGCCAGGACCAGAGCCAGAAACTCCCGGCCCCAATCGCTCTCATCGGCCGGTTCGGCGTCGGCCTTGGATTGCAGCAGGGGCAGACTTTCCGGACAGGCCTTGAAGCGCACGTCCGCAGCCCCCAGCCGTTCCGCCACCTTGGGGAGAAACATTCGCGCCTCGTCCTGATGCACCAAGAGACATTCCAAGGCGTTGCACACCCCGCAGCGCTGCACCTTGGAGTTGAAGACGATCTCCAGGGCCTTGTCCAGATCCGCGCCCTGATCCACGTAAATGTGGCACACACCTTTGTAATGCTTCAGCACGGGCATGGTGGCCTGGTCGGCCACGGCCCGGATCAGGGATTCGCCGCCGCGCGGGATGACCACGTCGATATACTCGTCCAGCTTCAGCAAATGCCCCACCGCCTCCCGGTCCGTGACCGGCACCAACTGGACCGCGGCCTCGGGCAGGCCGGCGGCGCGCAGCGCCTCGGTGATCAGACCGGCCAGGGCCTGGTTGGAATGAAACGCCTCGGAGCCGCCCCGCAGGATGGCCGCGTTACCGGCCTTGAGGGTCAGGATGGCGGCCTCGATGGTCACGTTGGGCCGGGATTCGTAGATCATCATCACCACGCCCAGGGGCACGCGCATCCGCCCGATGCGCAGCCCGTTGGGCCGCTGCCACATGGTCTCGATCTCGCCCACCGGATCGGCCTGAGCCATGACCTCCAGGCAGGCCTGGGCCATGGACTCCACGGTCGCCTCGGTCATCCGCAGCCGATCCACCCGGGCCGTGTCCAACCCGGCGGCCAGGGCCGCGTCCACGTCCCGCTGGTTGGCCTCCAGCACCTGCCCGGCCCGGTCCCGCAACAGCCGGGCCAGCTCCCGCAACATTTCGTCCTTGCGCCTGCCCTCGGCATTGGCCGTCAGCCTGGCCGCATCTCGGGCCCGCATCGCCAACCGGACCATCTTTTCTTGCAGTTCGTTCGCCATATCCCCTCCAACCTTGATGATGTCGGCCACCGGCTTGCCCGGCGCCGTCCTTCCTGATAGCCCTGCCTGACGCCCCCATACCGAACCGAGGAATCGCCCATGCACGACTCCATCCGCGAACTGATTCAGAGCCAGAACGCCTGCGTTCTGGCCACCTCCCGAAACAACGCGCCGCACGCCTCTCTGATGGGCTTCGTTCCATCCGAGGATTGCTCGACCTTTTTCCTGGCCACCTACCGCAACACCACCAAGTTCGCAAACATCCAGGCCAATCCGGAAGTCAGCCTGCTTCTGGACGACCGGGCTGCGCATCCCGTGCAGGACCGCCGGGAAACCAAGGCCCTGACCGTACATGGCCGGGCCGAAATACTCAAAGATCTGGAACAATGCCGCACCGTCGCGGACATCCTTCGCCGACGCCTGCCGCACCTGCAAGACTTTCTGAACGGCCCGGACATCGCCTTCATCGCCGTCCAGGCCGTGGATTTCCTGCTCCTGCAAGGACCCACCGAGGCGATCTTCGAGACCGCCGATCCCTCCGACCCATAGATCGACGCCCCCAACTCCTCGCGGGCTTTACATTCTTTTTGAAAACTGGTTGAAATGCGGCGGAAAAGCAGGGAAGCGCGCTTCGCCCTCAACCTTGCGTTCACTTTGGCGATTTCCACTCACCCCAGACAGCCAAGGAGGCAGGTCTGATGGACACCTCAAAATTTGCCGTTCCAGCCATTGTGATCGGCATCCTGGTCATTGTCGGCGCCGTGTTCGCCACGTTTTTGAGCGGTGCGTCCGGACTCACCGGAGCCGTCACGACGGCCGCGGCCGGTCTTGTCGCCCTGCTCGCCGTGGGGACGCCGCTGATGCTCCAGAGCCGCGCGCTTGCCGAGGCGTCCGTGGTGTTGGGGAATCTCGCGGAAGGCAATTTCCAAAAAAATACCCTGGAATCCAGCCCTGGAGCCAAAAGCCTGCCCGGACTGTTCGCGGCCCTGGAGGCCGTGTCCCATGCCCTGAAGCACGAAAAAGGGCTGAGCAAAGGAATTATCGAAGGACTGCCCACGCCGTTCCTGCTGGTGGACACCAAGGAGCGGGCCTTGTTTACGAACCAAGCCTGCCTGGACATGGTTCAGATCGACGGCCCGCCGAAAAAACAGCTTGGCCGGACTCTGGCGGAAATCTTCTATAACGACCCCTCACGCCAGACTGCAGTGGGCAAGGCCATCAAGACCGGCGAGGTCTTTCGCAATCTGGAGGTGAGCATTACCGGACACAAAGGCGGGGTGCGCCACGTTCTGGCCAATGTTTGCCCCCTGTACGATCTGGACGGCGTGTGCATCGGCGGCTTCTGCCTCTACGTGGACATGACGGCCCTGAAAACCAAGGAAGCTGAAATCTGCGAGCAAAACGAGATCATCTCCAAGGCGGCATCACAGGCCACCCAGGTCTCCAACTCCATGGCCTCGGCCGCCGAAGAGTTGGCGGCCCAGGTGGAGCAGGCCAGCCGGGGCGCGGAGCAGCAGCGGGACCGAACCGGCGAAACGGCCACAGCCATGGAGGAAATGAACGCCACGGTCCTGGAGGTGGCCAGAAACGCCTCCCAGGCCGCCGAAGCTTCGGACCTGTCTCGGATCAAGGCCCTGGAGGGCGCGAAAGTGGTGGGCGAATCCGTGGCGGCCATCAACAAGGTCCAGCAACAGTCCGAGGAGCTGAAGGCCAACCTCGGTCGGCTGGGACAACAAGCGGACCAGATCGGGCGGATCATGACCGTGATCGAGGACATCGCGGACCAGACCAACCTCCTGGCCCTGAACGCGGCCATCGAGGCGGCCCGGGCCGGAGACGCGGGACGCGGATTCGCCGTGGTGGCCGACGAGGTGCGCAAGCTGGCCGAAAAAACCATGAACGCCACCAAGGAGGTCGGACAGGCCATCTCGGACATTCAGCAGGGAACCAGAACCAATATCGAAGGCATGGACAAGGCTGCCGAGGCGGTTGCCGAAGCCACGGCCCGGGCCAACACCTCCGGCGCGACCCTCCAGGAAATCCTGGCCCTGGCCGAACAGGCCGCGGACCAGGTTCGCTCCATCGCCACGGCCGCGGAACAGCAGTCCGCCACCAGCGAGGAAATCAACCGCGGAGTGGAGGACATCAACCGCATCTCCGCGGAAACCAGCGAAGTCATGAACCAGTCCGCCCAGGCCGTCTCCGAACTGGCCCGCATGGCCGCCCAGTTGAACACCATCATCGACGGCATGCGGGCCCAGGCGAAAGACGAGTGTCCGGCGGAGTGATAATTGCCTGCCCCTCCCGTTCCAAACGCCAAAAAGGCCGGTGCGATGATCGCACCGGCCTTTTTGGCGTGATGGCGTAGGCAGAGGCACGGCGTGCCGTGCCTCCTAACGTCCCTGCTAGTCTTCCAACGTGGAGGTATCCCCCACTTCCTGGCCGAGTTCCTCGGCTTTGAGCACCCGGCGCATGATCTTCCCGCTGCGGGTCTTGGGCAGTTTTTCCCGGAACTCGATGGTCTTGACGATGGCCACGGGGCCGAGTTCGTTGCGGATGTGGACCTTGAGTTCCTTGACCAGGTCGTCGGACGGCTCGAAGCCTTCGGTCAGGGTGACAAAGGCCTTGGCCACCTCGCCCTTGATCTTGTCCGGAATGCCGATGGCCGCGGCCTCGGCCACCGCCTTGTGGGCCACCAACGCGCTTTCCAACTCCGCGGAACCCAGGCGGTGTCCGGCGATGTTCATCACGTCGTCCGAGCGGCCCTGGATCCAGATGTATCCGTCCTCGTCCTTGCGGGCCATGTCCCCGGCCAGATACACGCCGGGGATTTTCTCCCAGTAGGTCTGCTTGTAACGCTCCGGGTCCTTGTACAGGGTCCGGACCATGGACGGCCAAGGCTTGCGGATGATCAACAGCCCGCCCTTGCCCGGAGGCACGGGGTTGCCCTTCTCGTCCACCACGTCCGCGTCGATGGCCGGCAACGGCTTGGTGCAGGAACCCGGCTTGAGCACGCTTACCGGAAGCGGGCTGATCATGATCGAGCCGGTCTCGGTCTGCCACCAGGTGTCCACCAGGGGGCACTCGGAGCGGCCAATGTTCTTGTACAACCAGACCCAGGCCTCGGGGTTGATGGGTTCGCCCACCGAGCCGAGGATACGCAGCGAGGACAGATCGTGCTTCTTGGGATACTGGGTGCCGAAGCGCATCAGCATCCGAACCAGGGTCGGCGCGGTATAGAGGATGGTCACGCCGTACTTGGCGATCAGGTCCCAGACCCGGTCGGCCTGGGGATACAGCGGGTGTCCTTCGAAGATGACCGAGGTGGTCCCGGCGATGAGCGGACCGTAGACCACGTAGCTGTGTCCGGTGATCCAGCCGGCGTCCGCGGTGCACCAAAAGATGTCCGTGGGCTTGATGTCGAAGACCCAATTCAGGGTGCGGTTGATGCCCACCTGGTAGCCGCCATGAGTATGCACGATCCCTTTGGGCTTGCCCGTGGTCCCGGAGCTGTAGAGCAAAAAGAGCATGTCCTCGGAGTCCATGGATTCCGTGGGAGATTCCGAACTCTCGGCACGGACCAGTTCTTCGTACCAAAGGTCACGGGCTTCCTGCATTTCCACCTGAACATTAGCCCGGTGCACGACCACCACCGTCTCCACGCTGTCGCAATTGGGTCCCATCAAGGACTCGTCGACAATGGACTTGAGGTGCACGGCCCGACCGTTACGGTAGAAGCCATCCGCGGTGACGATGACCTTGGGCTGGGCGTCCTCGATCCGGTCGCGCATGGCCTTGGCCGAAAACCCGGCGAAGACCATGCTGTGGATGGCCCCGACCTTGGCCGTGGCCAGCATGGCGATCACGGTTTCCGGCAAGGGCGGCATGTACAAGAGAACCCGGTCGCCCTTCTGGACGCCCAGGGAGCGCAAAGCGTTGGCGAACTTGTTTACCGCCCTGTACAATTCAAAATAGGTCATCTTCCGGGAATCGCCGGCCTCGCCTTCCCAGATAATGGCCAACTTGTTCTTGTTGCCCGTCTTGATGTGTCGGTCCAGAGCGTTGTGCACGATGTTGCACTTGGCTCCGGTGAACCATTTGTAGAACGGGGCGTCGCTGTCATCCAGAACCTTGTCCCACTTCCGGAACCACTCCAACTCCTTGGCGGCCTCCTCCCAATAAGCCAAAGGATCGTCCACGGCCTGTCTGCGGGCGTTTTCCAGGGTTTGGGGATTGGCATTGGCCTCAATGACCATCTGCGGCAAAGGCCGAAAGACGCGATCCTCGTGAAGCAAGGTTTCCAGAGCGCCGTCTTGTGACATGATGTCTCCTCCTTGGCGGTGAGCTTATGAACGTCGTGACATGACGTGCGCATGGCGCACGGACCGATAACGAACCATCCCATTGTGGTTCCCGGTACGGCTGCATCCAGAACACGTACCAGCCGGAAAACCGCATTGATTATCGGCGAAAGGGAAGGGGGAAAGGGTAAACGGCAAGGCCGCCGCGAACTCAGAGGCCGAGAATCTGCTTCAAATCCGCGATGCGGCGGCGGCTGACCGGCAGTTCAATGCGCTTTTTCCCCGTGGTCCGGAGCATGAAGTTGCTGCCCGGCAGGGAAGCGATTTCCGTAACCAATTCCAGGTTGACCAGAAACTTGCGATGCACCCGAAAGAAACGGTGCGACCGCAAACGGTCCTCCAGGTACTTTAAGCGGAACGAGGTCAGGTATTTGTCCTGATTGGTATGCACGAAACTATAGTCTTCGTAGGCCTCCACGAAGACGATCTGGCTGTAGGGCACCAGAATGACCCGGCCGTCCAGAGTGATGGGCAGCTTTTCGATCTCCACCGGACGGGCCTGGTTGTAGTCCCAAGCTTGACGCAGGGCCTTGAGGAAATTGTCTTCTTCTTCCTCGCCCATGGAAATCTGCAAGGTCTCTTCATCGCCCTCAAAATCCCTGGATTTTCTGGAATTGCCCTCGGGCTCGGCAATGTGCGCGTCAGCCGGGAGTCGGCGCAGTCGGGCCAACGTGCGCTTCAATCGCTCGTCGGTGCAGGGCCAGAGCAGGTAGTCCGTGGCCCCTAGTTCAAAAGCCTTGAAGGCGTGGGCTTCATCCGCGGCCAAAAAGACCATGGCCGGACGACGCTTGCGCTGCCCGAGAATCTGGGCCAGTTCAAGGCCGCTGACTCCGTCCGGCAGATCCAGTCCCAGAAAAAAGGCATGATAGCCGACCCCTTCCAGCAGTTCCATGGCCTCAAATGCGGAAACGGCCTCCCCCAGCACCTTCACCCCGTCCATCTCTCTCAGTTGCCGCCGCAGTTCATGACGCAACTGGGGATCGGGATGGATCAGCAGTACGCGGAGTTCACTCATGACATCACCGTAACTCGTTGATGTTTGATGGTTGACGGTTGAAATACCGCTTTAAACGGCCCCCTTTTCCCAAGAGCCGTTCGCCGTCGTCTCCAGATGGCGCAGCATGGAAAGGTCAGCGGGATGGTTGACGTTGAAAAACGGCGTAGCTTCGGACCGTGGGTAGGGAATATGGTGCCGCATCGACTCGGTCAGAATCCGGTTGAGTTGATACAGCCCCTGGTCAAACGCCCGCTCCAACAGAGGCAGGGCCTCGGGTTCGTACATCGCGACCAGAGCCTCGATGTACCCGGTGTCTTCCTGCTGGAAGGTGGTCATCAAGGCCGTGTCCGGCTTCTCCCGCCACCCGGTCTTGAGGCGGCGCAACGTCCGATCATCCATCAGGGGCAGGTCGCAGGACAGCACCAAACATGGCCGACCAAGACGACTCAAGGCAGTGGCAATCCCTCCTCCCGGACCGCGCCCCGGCACGGCGTCGAGAAAACTCGGCACATTCAGTCCGTGGTCTTCCGAAAGTCTTCCGACGACATGCACCATGTCGCAATGGCGCTTCAGCAGATCCACGGACCGGGACAGCAAACTGACCCCGGAAAAAACAATCCGCGCCTTGTCATGACCCAGTCGACTGCTCTTGCCGCCGGCCAGCACGACTCCGGCCGGCGATCCTCCCTGATTCATGTTCGTCACCCTCGCTTGCGGCCAGTGGATATGTCCGGATTGGTCGACGGCAGCCCGTAAATCAGGGCTAGAAACCGAATGCCGACAGGGTCGGCCGGACATGGCCCCTGGCCTGGGCCAGCACGTCCATGGCCAAGGATTCCAGGTCGTCCAGCACCGGGACGGAAATCCTGTCCAACTGCCGAAAGTCGGCGGTTTTGACGTACATCCGGCACTGATCACAAAGATCGACCCGGAATCCGGGCAGGTCTTCAACGTCGAAGTAGTGCAGCTTTTGCGGGTCCCGCTCGCCGCAGTAAACACATCCGATCCGCGCGACGCGATACGCGGTTTGACAAAAACAACAGTGCATCTTCCGCAGCCCTTCGCGGGTTTCCAGGCTGGAAAGATACGGCAGGCTCCCACAAACCGGACAGTGGCCGTGCTCCCAAACACCGTTCAACGGGCGTGCTTCGACGATCCGGCGAGCCAAGCTTTTGATGAACGGCGTCAAAGCACTTTGAGCGAGAAAGAACAACAATTTCGGTGTTTTCGGAGTTTTTTCAGCCCAAATGGCGAAAAATTCCTGATCCTCATCCAAATATGCCCGAAACAGACGTTCGACACTGAGTTCCTCGGTCTCCAGGGCTTCCATCACCCGGTCCGCGCCGATCTCCAGCTCCGATCCCGCGGCCCGGACATCCTCCAGGATGGCCGTCAACAGGACCCGAGCCGGTTCCAGGTCCAGAGAAAAGGATGCTCGCGGCAACAAGCTGGCGCCCTGAACATGCCGCTCAGGAGCCGTCAAATCGGGTAATCCGGTCGAAGCATCGTCCTTGGACGTCTGCTCGACCATGGCCTGAAACTGTCTTCCGCCCACTGTTTCCAAAAGGTTCAGCATGGCCGTCGGGAAATTGCCTTTCGCGCGCAACGCGCCGATCTTTCGTGCAAAACGTTGTTCTTCCTTTGCCAAGTCAGTCATGATCAAGTTTTCCTCCTGGATAAAAACAACATCATAATTTCAAAGACGAATCAGGTGGTCTTCCCGATATGGACCCTAATATGGCCCCTATGGGCATGGGCTCCACCCGGAATCGTTTCACTTCCATCAAACAATCTTTTTCGAAGCCATAATTGAACAGCCAAGGACAATCAATCGATTAGCCAGAATTCCTCCAATGGCCGCTGCATGGAAATACGGACAAGAAAGATACATTTTTTTCCGGCAAAAGCTTGACTTTTTCCCGAACGAAAGGCAAAGACCCTTTTTGCCGCAAGCATCATCGCGAGCAGGAACCGCGAACAGGAACAGGCGCGTAGCTCAGGGGGAGAGCACTTGCTTGACACGCAAGGGGTCAGGAGTTCAAATCTCCTCGTGCCTACCATCACGCATCCACGCAGGGAGGCCCAGGCCTCCCTGCTTTATTTGAAGACCATTCGAAATCAGCGCGAAATTGCCGAAATGAGCTCGTCTCGACGTTTTTGAAAAAGATGTCAGCTCTGATGATTTCGGATGGTCGGGCTCCGGACGGTTCAGTTCCGGACAAGGAGTATCGGGAGTGTATATCGAAATAGGTGACCAGCAGTTGGAAATCGGCGAAGGCGAGAACTGCGGTCAAATTTTGTCCCGCGCGTTGAGCAAAAAGAAGTTAAAGACCGCCGTCGGATGCCGTTGCGCCGCGGGCCTGTTCGACGTTCACACTCCCGTCGATCCCGCCCAATGCACCAATCTTGAAGCAGTGGACATGTCCAGCCCCGAGGGCTTGACCATGATCCGCCACAGCGCCGCCCACATCATGGCCGAGGCGGTCCAGCGCCTGTTTCCCACGGCCAAGGTGACCATCGGCCCGGACATTGAAAACGGCTTCTACTACGATTTCGATTTCGAACGCCCCTTCACCCCCCAGGACTTGGAAGCCATCGAAGCCGAGATGGCCAAGAGCATCGCCCAAAATCAGCCCTTCCAACGCCGAAACATCTCCAAGCAAGACGCCCGGAATCTTTTCGAAAGCATGGGCGAGACCTATAAACTGGAAATTTTGGACGCCTTGGAAGACGGTACCGTTTCCTTGTACGAACACGGCGGCTTCACGGATCTTTGCCGAGGCCCGCACGTGCCGTCCACCGGATTCGTCAAGGCGGTCAAACTGACCTCCGTGGCCGGGGCCTACTGGCGCGGCGACGAATCCAAGCCCATGCTCCAGCGGATCTACGGCACGGCCTTTGCCTCGGAAAAGGACCTCCAGAAATACCTGCATCGCCTGGAAGAGGCCAAGAAGCGCGACCATCGCAAGCTGGGCGTTCAATTGGACCTGTTCAGCTTTTGCGAAGAGGCCGGACCGGGGATGCCCATTTTTCATCCCAAAGGAGCCATGCTGCGCTTCCTCTTGGAACATTTCGAACGTCGGGAGCACCTGCGCCGGGGCTACCAGTTGGTCCAGGGTCCGCAGATGCTGCGTCGCGAACTTTGGGAGCGTTCCGGGCACTACGACAACTACCGGGAAAACATGTACTTCACCGAGATCGACGAACAGGCCTACGGCGTCAAGCCCATGAATTGCCTGGCCCACATGTTGATCTACAAGTCCCAGGTTCGCAGCTACCGGGATCTGCCGCTGCGTTTTTTCGAGCTGGGCACGGTCCAGCGCCATGAAAAGTCCGGCGTGCTTCACGGTCTGCTTCGGGTCCGCCAGTTTACCCAGGACGACGCCCATATCCTCTGCCGCCCGGATCAACTTCAGGATGAAATCATCGCCATCCTGCACCTTGTCCAGGACGTGATGGCGCTTTTCGGGTTCGAATACGAAGTGGCCCTGAGCACCCGCCCGGAGAAGTCCATCGGCTCGGACGCGGACTGGGAGCGGGCCACAGCCGCCCTGACCAACGCTCTGGAAACCCTGGGGCTGGAATATGCCGTCAACCCCGGCGACGGCGCCTTTTACGGACCGAAGATTGACATCAAGCTCAAGGATGCCCTAGATCGCCGCTGGCAATGTTCGACGATTCAGTGCGACTTCACCCTGCCGGAGCGCTTCGACCTTTACTACACCGGTCAAGACGGCAATCGCCATCGGCCGGTCATGCTCCACCGGGTGATCCTGGGGGCCCTGGAGCGGTTTCTGGGGATTCTCGTGGAGCACTACGCCGGAGCGTTTCCGGTCTGGTTGGCCCCGGTTCAGGCCCGGATTCTCACGGTCACGGACGCCCAGAACCCTTGGGCCGAAGAGTGCGTCCGGCGGTTGCAAGCCGAAGGATTCCGGGTGGAAACGGATTTGCGCAATGAAAAACTGGGCTACAAGGTCCGCGAAGCCCAGATGCAAAAAATCCCGTTCATGCTCGTGATCGGCGAACGGGAGGCCCAGTCCCAGGCCGTAAACGTCCGCACCAGGACCGGCGAGAATCGCGGCGAGCAGTCTCTGGATCAGATCGCGGCCATGATCAGGGACGAGTCCAGTGAACCTTTCAAACGCGGAGGAATGCCCTATTACCTCGGTTAAACGTACCCGCTGCAACAAGCAGATCCGGGCTCAAGAAGTTCGAGTCATCGGGGAGGACGGCAAGCAGGTTGGAATTCTGCCTCTGGCCGAGGCTCTCCAGTACGCGGAAAGTCAGGGAGTTGACTTGGTGGAGGTTTCTCCGGAAGCGAATCCTCCGGTCTGCCGGGTCATGGACTTCGGAAAGTACAAGTACGAGCTGCAAAAAAAGCAGCAGGAAGGCCGAAAGAAGCAGACCCTGATCCAACTCAAGGAAATCAAATTCCGCCCCAAGACGGACGATCACGACTTTGAAACCAAGCTTAAGCACATCCGCCGCTTCCTGGAAGCCGGCGACAAGTGCAAGGTGACCGTGGCCTTTCGGGGGCGGGAAATGATGCACCGCGACCGAGGTGAAATGGTGCTGAGGCGGGTCCTGGAAGAGTTGGGCGAAGACGCCAAGATCGACCAGCAGCCGTCCATGGAAGGACGCACCATGAACATGGTGCTCAGCGCCGTGGAAAAGAAAAAATAGGGCGAAGCCTGGGACGTCCCCGGCAGACGAGTCGGTCAATCGAACCAACGAGATGAACCGTTGCGAGCGGATATCCCCGCCGTGGCCCGGATTGCCTAAGCCGCCGGTTCCTCGAAATAATCCGGAACGCCGTGGAAAGCCACGGACGACGATACATATTTGTCCATTCAGTCCGTAAGGAGAAGAACTACCATGCCGAAGATGAAGACACGAAAAAGCGCCGCCAAGCGGTTCAAGTTGACCGGCTCCGGGAAAATCAAGCGCCGCAAGGCCTTCATGAGCCATATTTTGACCAAGAAAAGCCCGAAGCGGAAACGGCAGTTGGGCAAGGACACCATCCTCGCGCCGGCCAATGTGAAGTCCGTGCGCAAGATGATCCCTTTTGCGAAATAGGGTTTGGATTTATCAATGATTCTTCGGCCCGTGGTTGAGAATTTCAAACACGGGCCTAAACACGGTTTTGATTGCCTTTCACCAACGAGGAGGTTGAGTCCATGCGTGTAAAACGCGGCTTGGCGGCCCACCGCCGGCATAAGAAATATTTGGATATGGCCAAGGGCTATCGCGGCGCCCGAAGCAGACTGTACCGCACCGCTCGCGTCACGGTGGAGCGCGCCCTGGCGTACGCCTACCGCGACCGCAAGGTTCGCAAGCGTGAATTTCGCGCCCTGTGGATCGTGCGCATCAACGCCGCGGCCCGGGTCCACGGTCTGTCCTACAGTAAATTCATGCACGGCCTGTCCCAGGCCGGCATCGAACTGAACCGCAAGGTCCTGGCCGACCTGGCTGTTCGGGAAAAGGAACACTTCGGCAAGTTGGCCGAAATGGCCAAAGCCAAGCTGGTCTGATCATGACCGATTCGAACCCGGAACGCTCCAGCGGCCTGGCCGAGCAGTTGGACGAACTGGCCCAGGCCCTGGAACAGGGCCTGGGTTCAGCCGACACCGCCGCTGAAGTCGAATCCATCCGCGTGGCCTACCTGGGCCGCAAGGGGCGCTTGGCCGGGTTGATGTCCGGCTTGGCCAAGACGCCTCCGGATCAGCGTCCTGCCCTTGGCCAGAAGGCCAATCAGGTCAAGGCCCTGCTCCAGGAACGGATGGAAGCCCGCCTGCGGGAGTTGGAACGGCGCAAGGAGCACGAGCTTCTGGCCCGCTTCGATCCGTCGCTGCCCGGGCGCTCCCACTGGCTGGGCAGCCTCCACCCGGTGACCCTGGTTACCGAGGAAATCTGCCGAGCCTTCGTTTCGCTGGGGTTCGAGGTGGTGGAAGGCCCGGAGTTGGAAACGGACTTCTACAACTTCGAGGCCCTGAACCTGCCCCCGGACCACCCGGCCCGGGACATGCAGGATACGTTCTATATTGGTGAAAACACCCTGCTGCGGACCCATACCTCGCCCTTGCAGGTGCGCACCATGCAGCGCAAGACCCCGCCCGTGGCAGCCATCGCGCCGGGCAAGGTCTACCGTCGGGACTCCGACCTGACGCACACCCCGATGTTCCACCAGATCGAAGGCTTTCTCGTGGATAAAGACGTAAGCATGGCCGACCTGCGCGGCACCTTGACCGCCTTTGTCCATCAAATCTTCGGTCCGGACACCGTGGTCCGCTTCCGCCCCAGCTTCTTTCCCTTCACCGAACCCAGCGCGGAAGTGGACATTTCCTGCATGCTCTGCGGCGGCCGGGGCGTCTGCGCCGGGAAGACCTGCCGGGTCTGTAAGCAGACCGGCTGGCTGGAAATCCTGGGCTGCGGCATGATCGACCCGGCGGTCTTCACGGCAGTGGAGTACGATCCGGAAGTGTACGCCGGCTTCGCCTTCGGACTGGGCGTGGAGCGGGTGGCCATGCTCAAATACGGCATCGGCGACCTGCGCATGTTCTTCGAAAACGACGTCCGGTTCGTCTCCCAATTCGGCTGATCCGGCCAGTCTTCAGGGGCGTGAAGAACCGACCGCATCTTCTTTGCCCGGAAATCACCCTTCCGCCCAAGGATCAGTTCACGCGATCTTCTGCCTTCTGAGTCCTGACTTCTGACAACTGACGCCCGACAACTGACTTCTGTCCCCTGCCCCCCGAGGTTCCCCATGCTTTTAAGTCTGAACTGGCTGCGCGAGTTCACGCCATATGAAGGTTCGGCCGAACAATTGGCCGACCGCCTGACCATGCTTGGTCTGGAAGTGGAAGAGATCATCCGCCCCTTCGCCCATCTTGCCGATGTCGTCGTGGGCCGGGTCCTGGAATGCGACCGCCATCCGCGATCGGACCGGCTCAGCCTGTGCAAGGTGGACATCGGCCAGGTTAAAACGTTGCCCATTGTTTGCGGCGCGCCCAACGTGGCCCGGGGGCAACTCGTGGCCGTGGCCAAGCCCGGCGCGATCCTTCCGGACGGCAAGGAAATCGTCGCGACCGAGATTCGCGGAGAGACCTCCCTGGGCATGATCTGTTCGGAGATCGAACTTGGCCTGGGCGACGAAAGCGATGGGATCATGGTCCTGGAGGGCCACTTCAACCTTGGGCACAGCCTGTTGCGAGTCCTGGACCTGAAAGACGAAGTTCTGAACATATCCATCACGCCGAACCGCGGCGATTGCCTCAGCGTACTCGGTCTGGCCCGGGAAGTGGCCGCGGAGTTCAATCTGCCCCTGAACCCGCCTCAATCTCGGTTGCCCGAGGAAGGCTCCGAGTGCTCCGAAGCCGTGTCCATAGCCATTGACGATCCGGGCCTTTGCCCCCTGTACCAGGCCCGGATCATCCAGGGCATCCGCATCGCTCCCAGCCCGGCGTGGCTGAAACGCCGACTCCTGGCCGTGGGGCAACGGCCCATCAACAACGTGGTGGACGTGACCAACTACATTCTCATGGAGTTTGGCCAGCCCCTGCACGCCTTCGACCTGGCCAAGCTGGCAGGCCCGGCCATCCGGGTCGCCCGGGCCGAGGAAGGCCAACGGTTCACCACACTGGACGGTAAGGAACGCACGCTGCTGGCCACAGATCTGCTGATCAACGACGCGGAAAAGGCCGTGGCCCTGGCCGGGGTCATGGGCGGCGCCAACTCCGAAGTCACGGAGACGACCACGGACATTCTTCTGGAATGCGCGGTCTTCAATCCCATTTCCATCCGCAAGACCTCCCGCCGCCTGGGCCTGTCCAGCGAATCCTCCTACCGCTTCGAGCGCGGGGTGGACCAGCCCGGCTCGGCTTTAGCCCTGGATCGGGCCATGGCCCTGATCAGAGAAACCGCCGGCGGCTCGGTGCTGCGCGGGACGGTCAAAAGCGAGCCCCGGCCTTGGCAGGCCCCCCGCATCGCCTTTCGCCCCCAGCGGGCCACGAAACTGCTCGGCCTGTCCCTGGACGACGCTTTCTGCAAAACCACGTTGCAAGCCCTGGGCTGCGCCGTGGCCGACGACGACCAGCCCGTCTGGCACGTCACCCCGCCCGGCTCCCGCCGGGACCTGGAGCGGGAAGCGGATCTGATCGAGGAGATCGGCCGCTGCTACGGCCTGGACCGCATTCCCGCGGTCCTGCCCCGGGCGGCCAAATCCCTTGACCAACTGGCCTCACTGGCTCCCAGGACCGACTTTGCCCGCCGGGTGAAAACCTGGGGCCAAGGCCTGGGCTTGACAGAGGTGGTCAACTACAGCTTCGTCTCCACCCAGGAACTGACCCTGATGGGTCTGATGGGCGACTTGGCCGACGCCGAGACGACCATTGCCCTGCGCAACCCCCTCTCCGAAGATCAGAACGTCCTGCGGCCCCAACTCGCCCCCGGCCTGCTGCAAAGCGTGCGGCACAACCTGACCCAGGGCAACACCACCCTGCGGCTTTTCGAAACCGCCGTAGTCTTCCAGCCCGATGCAAGCTCCGAAACCGGGGCACGGGAGCCCTCACGCCTGGGCCTGGCCCTGACCGGCCAGCGCCACCCCGAAGGCTGGCCCCATCCCACGGAGTCCGTGGCGAATTCCGTGGACGTCTTCGACCTCAAAGGCATGGTGGAACACCTCCTGCGCCATCTGCGCCTGCCCGCCGCCACGTTCCGGACCCTGGCCGACCATTCCATTTGCCTGCCTTGCGCGGAAATCCTGCTGGACGGTGAATCCTGCGGCTGGCTGGGCCAGGTCCGTGCGGAAATCGCCGAATCCTGCCACGCCCGGCGTGAACTGTTCCTGGCGGAAATCGATCTGGATCTGCTCCAGCGTCGCTGGGCCGAGTCGGTCCAAAGCTTCACGGCCCTGCCGACCTTTCCTCCTGTCCGCCGAGACATGACCGTGATCAGTTCACAGAGCGTAACCTGCGCCGCGATTCAAGAGGCCATTCAATCCACCGACATCAAGCTGCTCCAGGACGTAATCCTGGTGGACCGCTTCCTTCCGAAAACCCAGCCCGAAGCCGACGAAGTCCGCCACACCCTGCGCCTGACCTACCGCCACCCGGAACGTAGCCTGACCAACGAGGAAATCGACCAGCTCCACCAGGGACTTTGCTCCCGCCTCCAGGAACAACTCCCGGTCCGTTTTTCCTGAGAGAAAAGGGGGAAAAGAGAATTCCCTCTTTTCCCCCACCTGGCTCTTTCTCCGTTTTCCTGCTATAGGCTGGGCCGTGAGCGACCTGGGCCTGTAAACGCCCTGGAATCGGAATCTCCCGCAATCCACATCCAGCGGACCAGCCATGCCCAGCACCCAACGGATGTTTCCTGAAATCTCCCCGGGCCCGAAGCGCCTGCGCATCGGCGAGGCGGCCCGAGAGCTTGGCCTTGAGCCGTACGTGCTGCGCTATTGGGAGACGGAATTTCCCCAGCTGGCCCCCCTGCGCACCGAAAAAGGCCAGCGACTCTACACCCAGGACGACATGACCGTATTGCGAAGGATTCAAAAGCTGCTCCACGAAGACGGTCTGACCATCGACGGCGCGAGACGCCGGTTGACGGAAAGCGCCCAGGTTCATGAGCTGACCACCGGGATCATCCAGGAACTTCAGGACATCCGGGCCATCCTGACCGCTCCCGCGCGACCCGGCGCTCGCCGCCGCCCCTGACACCAATGAGGAGACGACCACCATGCCCGGCATTTTTCTGCGTTGGCTGATGCTGACCGTGGCGATTCTGGCCGCGGCCTATCTGGTTGAGGGAATTCAGACAGCGGGCTTTCTCTCCGCCCTGGTCACCGCTGCCGTACTCGGTATTCTCAACGCCATCCTGCGCCCGATCCTGATCATCCTGACCCTGCCCGCGACCATCCTGACCATGGGGCTGTTCCTGTTCGTGATCAACGCCCTGCTCTTGATGATGGTCTCCGGCGTGGTCGGCTCCTTTCATGTGACCGGATTCGGCTCAGCCCTGCTCGGCTCGCTGATCATCAGCCTCGTGGGCTGGCTGCTCAATTCCTTCATCAGCGATCGTGGCCGAGTGGAACGCGTGGAACACATTGAAATGCGCCGCAACCACGGACGCTGGGAACCATGACCCCACCGACCATCGAAACCGTGAACCGCTGAATCTCCCCTCAACAAACCACGTATCGGAGCATCTCCATGAGCGACTATTTGACGCAGTTCTGGAACAAACGCCTGCACAAGGCCCAAGAAGGATTGGAAAGCAACAATTTCGAGACTTACCTGGTGGAGAATCTGGTCCAAGCCAGGGAGACCGTCCTGAACGTGATCCTCCCGGCGGTAAATCCCGATGTGGTGGCCTGGGGCGGTTCCGTAACCTTCTCCGATTCGGGGATCACGGAAGCCCTGAAGCAGCGCAAGGGTCTGAAGGTGCTGGACACCTCCGACCCGTCCCTGAACAAGGGCCAAAAACAGGAACTGCGCCGTCAGGCCCTGCTTTGCGACCTGTATTTCACCGGGACCAACGCCCTGACCGAGAGCGGCCAGCTGATCAACCTGGACATGTACGGCAATCGGGTCGGGGCTTTGGTCTTCGGCCCTCGCCATGTGGTGGTTCTGGTGGGTCGCAACAAACTGTGCGTGGATGTGGAGGAGGCCATGCTCCGGGTCAAGGGATTCGTCGCCCCGGCCAATGCCGCCCGCCTAAAGATGAAGACGCCTTGCGTCAAAACGGGCTTCTGCGAGGACTGCAAAAGCCCTGAACGAATCTGTAACACCTGGACGATCACCGAAAAATCTTTTCCCAAAGGACGGATCAAGGTCGTTCTGGTCAACGAGGATCTCGGGCTGTAGCCGGCGCCGCCACCGTAGTTCCACGGGGAAAGGCAAGCCGGTCAGAGTTCCCGACCAGCTTAGCAATCCGGCTTTTTCAACTGTTAAGAAGCTTTTCCCACGTCTCGACCAACAAAATCCGGCACCAGCCGACATATCAAGTCATTCGGAGATCATGCCGTGCGAACCGATCTGAGCGCCAACTGGGGACCGCTTCCTTTCTTTGTCGGCAGACAGCCCATCTTTGATCGGTCCCAAAAGATCTGGGGCTACCAGCTTTTCCATCGGGCCACCGCCGCCTCGGTGGCCGCCAGCTTTGAGGATGGCGAGGAAGCCACCCTGGAGATCATTCGCAACATCGCGATGAATCCGCTCCTCGATCCCCATGGCCAGACCAAAAACCTGATTACCTTCACCAGGGAGAATGTGGTCCGGAGCGCACCCTTTGCCATGCCTCCGGGCAAAACCGTGGTCAAATATATCGGCTCCCGGGCCGAATCATCCATCCAGAAACAGCTTCAGGAATTGCGCACGGCTGGGTATCTTCTGGCCTGGGAGGACGACGCCGAAGCTGTCGTGCCGGAGGTTTCTGGGCTCGACATCCTGATTCTGGACGCCATGACCGTTCCGGAAAATCGAATTCCCGGCATGATCCACGCCGCCCACGCCGCGAATGTCCTGGTCATGGCCAAGCGGGTCGAGACCCATGCGATTTTCGAACAATTGAAGCGTCACGGCGTGAGCTTGTTTCAAGGCTTCTTTTTCCAAAAGCCGGAAACCTTCCACGGGCCGCGCCTGACACCCCACCACGCCTTGCGGTTTAAACTTCTCGCGATTCTCAACGAGGACCCGCCCAATCCGGACAAGTTGGCCGATATTCTGGAAAAGGACGTCGCGCTGAGCTATCGCCTGCTGCGGTACGCCAACTCTCCCCGGTTCAGCCCGGTGACCAAGATCACTTCCATCCGCAGGGCCCTGTCCTTCATCGGCCTGAAGCACGTCCGGCACATGCTTGAAGTCATTTTGGTCAAGGAAACCACCCTGCCCGGCAAAACCCACGAACTGCCCTTTTCCGCCGCCTTGCGCGGCAAGTTCCTGCAGTCCGCGGCCTCCGGACGCTCTCCTGAAAACGTCACCTCGGAGTCCCTCTTCTTGCTGGGCCTGCTTTCCCTGCTGGAAGCCTTGTTGGACCTGCCCATGCCGGACATCCTGCGCAACCTCCCCCTGGACGACGATTTCAAAGCCGGTTTGTGCCGACAAGCGGGGAGCCCGTATCTGCCCTGGTTGAAACTGGCCGACGCCTTTGAACGCTCGAACTGGGACGAAGCGGACGCCTGCATCAACGAACTCGGCCTGGACCCGCTCAGGGTAGCCTCCAGTTACGCCGAAGCCGTGGATTGGACCCAGACGTTCTTCCAACATGCCTACTGACCCCAAACACCTCCCCATCCCATGCCGTATTCGTCGCAAACAGTGGTCGTGGCCAACGACAGTCCAGCCCTGTGCAAGCTGTGGTCGAAGTGTCGCGTTGGAACGGTTTGCGGGTCCAAGAATTTGAGAGCGCGGAACAAGCTTTTGATCAGCGAGTGCCTCGGGTGGTCTCCAGGTATCGCTCGTAGGTCCAGGCTGCCAGATCTTTGATCATTCGACGCTCCACCGCCCGCCAAACCAATTTGCCGCCTTTTTCCTTGATGCCCTCGGCCGTCAGTTCAAGGCCACTGACGATGTCTTTGGAAGCGTGGTCAACCTGGGTGTAACAAATTCGCCCCTTGAACCAGAGCGTCATGTTGCAGCCTTTCTTGGGATCATGCAGGACCAACCAGATCACCACCCCGGGCATGTCCTCCCAGGCCTCTATCACGTCCTTCAATCCGGAATGCCGGAGGTTGACTTTCATCCCTCCGGCCGAGAGGTCGAGGAGTTGGACCTGTTTTTCCTGGAGATGGTCGTTGTTGATCATCGGCGGATTCAGTTTGACCTTGTTCGTCTCCGGACACTTGACCATGAACTGCCCTTGAGGCCAGAGAGAAAAGCCCAAGACATGTTCCGGCCTGGGAAAGATGCGCATGCTCGACCGCCGCTGACCCAGGGAAAGGGCCTCGGGAGTCCGCAGGACGCAGACATATCCTCCGGGCTGCTTGGTCAGGGAAAGAACGGGGGAAGTGAAGTTGTAGTAAAATTCGCAGGCCTTGGCCCTGTCGTTCAACTGAAAATAGCAGGCGACCTCGTCGCGCAGCCAGTTGGCCATGGTCAGCCCGCCCAGGGAGGTCAATTCCAGGTTGATATTTTTTTTGGTAAAGGAAGAAATCATCCCCGCCACGGACTTGGGTGAACGGCTCAGAAGCGTCGGGATAACGATCAGTTTGGCCCGCTCCGCTATGACCTGTTCCAGAAGTTCACCGGCTTCAGCCGCGGCTACGGTTGTACAGATGTCCATCAGATGAGCGGCTCCTTGTGTCGCGGTTAAAGGAAGCAATCCGAAATAACTTCTTGGGTACACCAGATGCCAAAAAATCGTCAATCAAACCCTTTTATGATTGTCATGCCAACTTGCTTTACGTCAAGCCCGTTCCCCAGGTCGAACAGAGCAAATCTGTTCTCATCAAAATCCAAATCGCGATCGAAATCGGAAATATTGTGCATACCCCCTGATAACGCCGTCTTTTTGGATATGTTCGATCACGATTTCGATACCGATTCAGATAGCGGGTGAGGATCGAGAACAAATCTGCCCTGCCAAGCATTCGTCGATAGAACGGCGAACAGGGCTCGTCCCGCTGAAAACGGACATTCGGCAATTGTCGACCGGACACTTTCAATGTACACCATGACGGCAACACGATCAGAGCCGCTGACCAAATCCGCGGCCCTGAAGCGGTCACCCCCCCGCGGGCAAGTAAAATTTCAATAAACCAGCACGGCGATCCGCGCTCCGATGAGAGTATGCCCAGCGCGTGACCAATCCATGAAATTACGAAGGAATACCCGGTAATGCGCTCATCTCCCCCACCACCTCCATCCGTACAATCCTGCTTTTTCGCCCGCCATCCCATATTCGACCGGAACATGAAACTGTGGGGCTATCAACTGTTGTACAGGGACTGCGAACAGGCCGAGTCCGCGCGGTTTGAAGACCAAGACCAGGCCACGGTGCAAGTCGTCCTGGAAGCGGCGGCATCCCCGAGTCTGGGGCCGGCCCGCGACACATACCTGCTGATGGAATTTTCGATCACGGCCCTGGTCCACGAGGTCCCCTACGCCCTGCCGCCGCACAACATGATCATCAAGCTGACCCCCAGCCTTTGCCGGGACGGGACTGTGCCCGGCGTAATCACCGAACTACGCGCGACGGGTTACCGGCTGGCCCTGGACGGTCCGCTGGACTCTTGTCATCACGTCCTGGCCGAAGCGGATTACCTTATCGTGGACGCCCTGATCGAGTCCTCGGAGGCATTCACCCAAGCCATGAACGCCGCGACCCGAACCGGCATTCCGGTCCTGGTCAAACGGATCGAAACGCCGAAGGCCTTTGCCGAGGCCAAGCGGCTGGGGGCGGAGTTCTTTCTGGGCTTTTTCTTCCAGAAGCCCGAAGTCATTGCCTCGAAAAAGCTTTCCTCCATTCAGGTCGTCCGGCTGAAATTGTTGAAAATGTTGAACAACAAAAATGTAGACTGGAATGAAATCGCCAAGACCCTCCAAAACGACGTGTCCTTGACGTATCGGCTGCTCAAGTTTCTCAATTCTCCCTTTTTCGGCGTGATCCAGCCCATCACCACGGTGCAGCGGGCCGTCGCCTACCTGGGCGCGAAACAAGCCAGAATCTGGTTGCGCATGGTCATTCTCACGGATCTCTGTCCTCCTGAAAAAACCTCCCAGCTTCCCTTGCTCTCGGCCCACCGAGCGCGATTTCTGGAACTCGCGGGTTCAGACCGTTCGGACGTGGACCCTGACGAACTGTTCCTGCTGGGCCTGTTTTCCCTGCTGGACGTCATGTTCGACATGTCCATGCCGGACTTGGTGGACTTCCTGCCGTTGACCGACGCCCTCAAGGCGACACTCTGCGGCCGCCCAAGCCCCTTTGCTCCCTGGCTGGAACTGGCCGCCCAATTTGAACAGGGTCAATGGGACCGCGTGGATGTCCTGGCGGCTCAACTGGACCTGAATCCGATCCAGGTCGGCACCTGTTACGCCCAAGCCATGACCTGGGCCGAAGAATTTTTCCGGATGGCCGGGTGACTTCCTCGAAGTTGCCACGCAAACTCGAAACTGATCAACGAGCATCCCCATGACTGACCAGCCCTCAATCTACTTCGACATATCCGTGCTTTGCGTCGAAGACGAGCCCGTCATCCTGGAATTTCTGAAAGAAATGCTCCGCCCTCACGTCCACCAGGTTCTTTGCGCCAGGGACGGCCACGAAGGATTTTTCGAATTTGCCCGCAGCCGCCCGGACATCGTGCTCACGGACATGGAAATGCCCCGCATGGACGGTCTGGAAATGGGTCAGGCCATCCGCTCCCTGTCTCCCATCACCCAGATCGTCCTGATCACCGGCTTTGAGGACTCACGCATCCTGAAACGCGCCATCCAGCTCAAAGCGGACGGCTTTCTCTCCAAACCCGTCTCCATTCAGGACTTGCTGGGGACCTTGGAACGCTGCAACGAGACGATCCGCTTCCAGCGTGAAGCCATGACCCAGCGCAAACTGCGGGAACTGATCCTGAACAGCCTGCCCTACCCCCTGGTGCTGCTGAACACCGCCACATACCAGGTCTTGTTCGCCAACTCCGAAGCTCAGCTCATGGACATCACGCCCAACAAGTCGGCCAACGGGCCATTTTTTCCGAAACCGGTGCGCCGCGAAATTCACGAATCCGTGACCCTTGCCGAGAAACTGCAAAACATCGATACCCCGCTCCAAATCGAGGCCGCCGGAAAGACCTGGGAGATTTCCATATCCCCGGTGGCGACGGACACCTCGCTCTACGTGGCCGTGGACATCACGGCCCGCCAACATCTGGAATTTCTCAAAGCCGACGTGGAGCGAATCGTCAGGCATGACCTCAAATCGCCCTTGGGGGCGATCATCGGCCTTCCGGACATGCTCCTGCATCAGGCCGGACTATCGGAAACCATGGTCGAATCGCTGACCATGATCCGCGATGCCGGCCACAACATGCTCAACCAGATCAACCTGTCCCTGGATCTGTTCAAGATGGAGCAGGGCAGCTACGAACTGAACCCCGAGCCCGTGGAAGTCATGGCCCTGATGCGGGAGATTCTCCCCCAAATCGACCAATTCGTCAGAGTGATGCAACTGCGGGTGGAAATGGAACTCAATGGACGCAGGCCGACCTCGAGAACGACATCGGACGAACGCTTTTTCGTATTCGGAGAAAAACTGCTCTGCCTGTCCATGCTCTCCAACCTGCTCAAGAACGCGGCGGAGGCCTCACCCAAAGGCGGCACGATCACCATCGGCCTGAAGACGGTCCATGACGGTTCGCTCATCACCATCCACAACCAGGGCGCGATTCCGGCGGCCATCCGGAACCGGCTTTTTGAAAAATACGTCACCGCAGGCAAGCGCCACGGCACCGGCCTGGGAGCCTACTCCGCGGCCCTGATCGCCAGAACCCAGGGAGGAACAATTTCCGCGACATCTTCCGAGGATGCCGGAACGACAATCAGCGTCGTGCTGCCCAGCCCTCCCGCGGCGGTACCGGAAGACCTGAACAGGTCAGTTTTTTTAGGCGGATGATAAGAGCTATTCCACCGGAAACAGGGCTTGGATTTCGGGGCTGACGACCTGATCCCGGCGCATGGCCGCCAGCGCGGCCCTGGCCCCCTGGTCGTCGCCGAGAAAAATCCCGCCGAGCATCCGGCCCTGATCGTGGACCACCTTGCGGTACAGGCCTTTTGCTTGGTCCTGGAAGATCAGGGCTTCGTGGCGGCCCTCGGCGTCGATCTCGCCGAAAGCGGTCAGGGCGATTCCGGCCACCTTCAAGGAGTTGCTCGGCATGGTGCCCGCATACTCCGCCGGCCCTCCGGCCATGTTCGTTCCGGCGACCCGGCCCTGCTCCACCGCCGCCGGCCAGATCCCGTAATACCGGCCCCGGTGCTCGCAGACATCACCGGCGGCGTATACATTCGCCAAGGAGGTCCGCATCCGGTCGTCCACCAGCACGGCCTTGTCCACGGCCAACCCGAGCTTCCGTGCCAGTCCCAGTTCCGGACGCACCCCGGCGGAAATCAGGATCATGTCCGCCGTCAAACGAGTTCCGTTGTCCAGGCGAATCTCCAGGCCGTCAGGCATCCGGGCGATCTGTTCGGTCTTCCTGCCCAGGTGAAAGGCGAATCCCATGTTTTCCAGCAACTCCTGAAGCAGCTTCGCTCCCTGGAGATCGGTCTGCCGGGGCAGCAGACGCGGGAAAACCTCCACCACCTCCACATGGGCGCCGGTCCGGCGCAGGCCGTTTCCAGCCTCCAACCCCAACAGGCCCCCGCCGATCAGTGCAACCCGTCGCCCCTTGCCCGCCACGGCCTTAATCCTCTCCGCATCGGCCATGGTCCGCAAGGTGAACACTTTCGATGTCACCTTCTGATCGTCGGTTCCGGGAATGGGCGGAACGAATGCGTTGCCGCCCGTAGCCAGGAGCAAAGCGTCGTAGCCTACCTCCTCGCCCTCCGCCGTGGTCACGAGACGGCGTTCAGGGCTGGCGTCCTGGACCGGGCAGTCCAATCGCAAGTCAATTCCAAGTCGCTCATACCACTGGGGGCCATGGACAATCAGTTTTTCCGCGGCCTTTTCCCCGGACACCAATTCCGGCAAGGCCGGGGTGTAGTAGTGGCCTTGGGATTCGCGGGAAAACATCACCACCGACGCGCTCTGATCCTGTTTACGGATCGCCTCGGCGGCGCTGTTGGCCGCGGGCCCGTTGCCGATGATCACGAAGCGCTTCATGCTTGTTTCTCCCGCGCGGTGTCAGAGCTCGCCTCGGCGGCGTGGCCGGCCCCACGCTTGGCCAAACGTTGTTCCAGGGCCTTGATCAGCAAAGGCCAGACCAGGGTCGCGTCGCTGGGCACCTCCGCGTGCCGCCCGCCGTCCTTGGGCGCGACGAACTTGCCCCAGGAGACGCCCTCCTGGTACGTGCAGCCGCTCAAACCGCCCCAGTGCACCGGTTCCGGACAGATCCGCACGGCGTAGTGAAAGCGCCGGGCCGTGGTCTTCATGGACTCGACGCGCTGGCTGAGAATTTCCAGAAACGGCCCGACCTGCTGGGCCCAGTTCCGGGGCACGCCTCCACCAATGGTGAAGATCCCGATCCGTTTGGCCCCCAGAATTCGTTTGGTGTAGCTGAACAGGTCCAGAAACGGATTGAACTGAAAGGGGAGCTTGCCCGGCTCGTCGATGTCCAGGGACTGCCACTCCGGGTGGTTGCGCAACATGTACGAAGCCACGTCCAAGGCCAGCTCCGAATCCGTGAAGGCCGGGATATACACCGGCACGTCCTTGGCAAAGGCGCTTTTGAGGATACCCGGGCCGTCATAATTGTCGGTCAAATGCCGACCGATGGCCCGGCACAGACTCTCCGAACTCAAATGGGCGTCGGCACCCACTTCTTCCATCACCCGGGCGATGACCCGTTCGGCCTGCATGAAATTGGTTTCCGGTTCCAGGGTGTCGTAAACCCGATTGTAGCCCTTTTCGAACAGCGCCGCGTCGTTCATCCGGTGCGGTTCGTGCTTATAGTGGCGCAGTCCGATGGATTCGATGAATCCATGGGCCATCAGCGCCCCGGTGGACACGATGATATCCAGCCAGCCGTTGTCGATCATCCGGCACAGCACCTTGCCCATCTTGGCCACGGTCATCGCCCCGGAAAAGGTCCCCACCACCAAGCATTCCGGATCGCTGACCATGGCCTCCAGAACGTCCAGAGCCTCACCCAGACAGCGCCCGCCGAACGCGGTGCGGGACATGGCCGTCACCAGTTCGTCGAAATCCTCCACGGCATCCAAATCAAGGGTTTTCAGGGGCGTCAAGCCGTCTTCCTCTCCACTGTGCAAGGTATCGATACGTCGAATGTTCATGTCGTCTAAAGCTTCTCCTTGGCGTTGCTCCATGAAAAACGGAACCGCCCCCAAAAAAAAGGGCCGAGGGAAGCGGATTCACCTCGGCCCGTTAACGGCGTTTTTTAAGTGCGGCTTCAGGGGAGGAACACCGCGGCGGAAACCGTGGTGGTCCAGACCCCGGCTTGCCCCATGGTCACAACCGGGGCCGAGGCCGAGTCGATGATTTTCCCGCTCATCAGATAGATTTGCCGTCTTTCGTCATAAGCGGTCTCCGGGTTGAAGTCCACGCCCTGGGTTGTGGCCAGCATGGTGGAGGCCAGGTCTTCGGCAAAGTCGCCCAGTTCCTGCTCATCGGCCCCAAAGGCGGTATGCTCGGAAATGTAGCCGTAGTGCTCCTTGCTGGCCGGAAAGGCCATGCCCACGGCCGACCCCACCAAACGCCCCTTCTCGTTCGTGGCGTTACGGGCCATCACGCAAAAGGTGATCTGTCCCGGACTGAGCTGCTTCACCCCTTCTTCCACTGTGACCATTTTGCAGTTTGGAGGGAAGATACTGGACACATAGACCAGATTCAGCTTTTCGATCCCGGCGTCGCGCAACGCCAACTCGAACGACTGAAGTTTGTTTTTGTGTCTGCCGATGCCCCTGGTGAAAAATGCCTGCCGTGGTACAAAATTGATCATATTCGATCCTCCTAAACAAAATGTTTCCACTCCCGAAGAAGTGAAATGCCTCATAAGGATTTTTTGGCCCGAAGGAAAGGGTCCGCGATGCCCAAACCCTGAAGCCGCGACTTGGCCAGGTCCGCCTCGGCCTGCGAGCCGCGCACCGTGACCAACACCCGATACCATTGCCGATCATTGACCATTCCAGCTTCCACGGACGCCGACAGTCCCGTGGAGGCAATGCTTTGCTGCAACGCCCTGGCCTGGCTGTCATTCTGAAACGAGGCCACTTGATAGACGAACTCAAAACGCGGTCCCGCCGGTTCCAGAGGTTCCGCAAGCCCTGCCTGTCCAGTCGGGCCAGTCGGTTCGGGCGCGGCGACGACCGGAGCCGGGGCGTGATCAGGCGCGGCCTCCCGCTGGGCCTGAGGAGTCTGCCGGACTGGAGCCGAAACCCGCGGCGGTTCGACTCGGCGGGGCGCTTCAGGGGAGGGTTGGCTGCCCCGTTCCTGAAGCGTCTCGTGAAATCGCAGTTCCTCGGGCTGCAAAACGGTTCGCGGCGTGGAGAGCGTCGGCAGTTTGGCGGACTCCCAACCGATTTCCGGAATCACCGACTCCGGATGGTATCCTCTGCCAACCAGAATGCCCAAAATGAACGCCCAGGCCATGACCAAAGTGCCCACCAATCCCACGCCGAGCATCCCAAAGGGACCCAGTTCAAACCTCCAGCGTTTCTTCTTTCCGCCGGGGGAAGTCGAGGGTTTGGAGTTCTTCTGCGCCATATCCGAATCGGCCTACATCTTCTCCGGTGCGCTCACACCCAGCAAACCCAACCCGTTACGCAACACCTGGGCCACGGCCCGGCATAAGGCCAGCCGAGCCTGAACCAATTCCGGCGCCCCCGCGGCCAGGACCGGATGCGTGGTGTAGTAGCGGTGCAGCTTTCCGGCCATATCCAACAGATAGTGGCTGAGGTGGTGCGGGCTGAGGGTGACCCCGGCGGAAACCAGCACATCGCCGAACTGATCCAGGGCTTTGAGCAGTTCCATATCCCCTTCTCCGTCCAGCAGAGCCAGCGTCTCCAGGGTCGGCCGCAAAGGAATCACTCCGGCTTCTCCGGCCTTGGCCAGCAGGGAATGAATCCGGGCATGAGCGTACTGCACGTAGTAGACCGGGTTGTCCATGGTCTGCCGTTTGACCAGTTCCAGGTCAAAGTCCAGATGGCTGTCGCTCTTGCGGCTGAGAAAGATAAACCGGGCCGCGTCCGGCCCCACCTCGGCGCACACGTCGGCCAGGGTCTCGAACTCCCCGGCCCGAGTAGACATGGCGATCTGCTCTCCGGCCCGGAGCAGGTTGACCAGTTGGACCAAAATGCATTGCAAGTCCTCCGGGGCCCGGCCCAGAGCCTGGGCCGCGGCTTTCATCCGGCCGACGTAGCCGTGATGGTCCGCGCCCCAAATGTCCACCACCAGATCGAAGCCGCGCTCGAACTTATCCGCGTGGTAGGCGATGTCCGAGGCCAGGTACGTCAACGAGCCGTCGGACTTGCGCAGCACCCGGTCCTTGTCGTCCCCATACCGGGTGCTGGCGAACCAGAGCGCCCCGTCCTGCTCGTAGGCCAGCCCATCCGCCCGCAATCGCTCCAGGGTCCGTTCCACGGCTCCGTCCCGGATCAAGCCGGACTCGGAGAACCAGACCTGGTGTTCCACCCGAAAGTCCTGGAGATCCTGGCGGATTCCGGCCAGGATTTGGTCCACGGCGTATTCACGGGCCACGTCCAGGGCTTCTTGCTCCGGAAGGTCCGCTGTCCGCTCTCCGTCCCGGTCCGCTAATCCTTGGGCCAACTCCCGGATGTACTCCCCTTTGTACCCGTCCTCGGGAAAAACCGCTTCCCGCCCGAGCAATTCCAGATACCGGGACAGGACCGAGGCCCCCAGGAGCCGCATCTGGCGACCGGCGTCGTTAAGGTAGTATTCCGTGGTCACGTCGTGGCCCATAAACCGCAGGATACGAGCCAGACTGTCCCCCAGGGCCGCCCCGCGCCCGTGGCCGATGTGCAGCGGGCCGGTGGGGTTGGCGGAGACGAACTCCACCTGGACCTTGCGACCCCGACCCAGGTCGGTCTGTCCGTATTCATCGCCCTGGTCCAGGATGTCCAGGACGCCTTGTTGCCAGAAAGACGGGGCCAGGGTGAAATTCAAGAACCCCGGACCGGCGGTCTCCACTTTGGCCAATCGTCCGTGGCCCAGGCCGGCCAAGCGCTGTTCCACATCCTGGGCGATCTGCCGGGGGTTCTTTCCGGCTTTCTTGGACAGGGTGAAGGCCATATTCGTGGCCAAATCCCCGAAACGCTTGTCCCTCGGTGGTTCCAGGGTCGTGGCAGGGGTCCACTCCAGGCCGTGTTCGGTCAGAAAGGGCGTCAACAATTCCCGCAAATAATTTTGTGCTCGCATTGGGTTGCGTCGTCTCGTCTTGTTGATGATTCTTTTTTCGGCCTCCCGACGGCCGTGTCCTTTCACGTCATACTTTGGCTTTGGCTTGTAACTACTCAGTACATTTTGTGTCCGATCTTGCATCGGCAATCGGTGTCGGGGTCGGTATCGGAGTCGGAATCGAAACAGGAAGAATTTAGAACGCACCCCAGCGTTTTCGATCCCGATCCCGATTCCGATTCCGACTCCGGCAACAGAATTTCTCTGTGCTGAGTAGTTGCTGGCTCGGGCTCAACTCCCGGCGGTCGGACCGAGCGCTTCCAGGTGCTCCAGGCTGGAGATGCTCTTCGCCTCCCAGGGCTCGTCCACCTTGGCCAGAATCGCGCCAGCCAGCCGGCTCAGAACCCCTTTGGGGCCAAGCTCGATCCAGGTTCGGGCCCCGTCATCCCACTGTGCCAAAATGCTTTGGGTCCAGAGCACGGAAGAGGTCATCTGCTCCGCCACCAGGGTCTGGATGCGGGCGGGATCAGGCTCCACGGCCGCCGTAACGTTGAAGTAGACCGGAATGCGCGGCGCGCGCCAATCCAATTTCTTCAATGCTCCGGCGAACTCCTTGGCCGGTTCGGCCATCAAAGAGCTATGAAAGGCCCCGCTCACGGCCAAGGGTACGGCACGGCCCTTGCGATCCTTGACCAGGGCCGCGGCCTGGCCCACCAGGTCGGCGGTCCCGCTGATCACGAACTGGGCCGGAGAATTGTGGTTGGCGATGCGCAGTTCCCGGCCGCTTTCGCCCCGGACCGCGTCCACGATTTCCTGGACCACCTCCTGGGAAAGCTTGAGCACCGCGGCCATCTTGCCGCCTTGGTCCGCCCCGACCTCGTCCATCAACTGACCGCGCAACGCAGTCAGTTCCAGGACCGCCGGAATATCCAGAACCCGCGCCGCGGCCAGCGCGGCGAATTCTCCCAGGCTGTGACCGGCCAGACCGTCCACCCGCAAACGCTCATGGCCCACGATCCACAACCCCAGGGTGGTCGCGGTCATGGCCGGCTGGAGATATCTGGTCCGGGCCATGTCCTGTTCCGCGCCGTCCCAATAGATCTCCCGCAGCGGCGCTCCCGCCGCCTTTTCCGCCCGCTTCCACAATTCCATGGCCTCGGGGAACCGCTCTGCCACGTCCCTTCCCATGCCCGGCTCCTGGGACCCCTGACCGGGAAAGACAACCACGATTTTCGATGTTGATTCACTCATATTTTTGTCCATAACAGTACGTTCCCGTTCCGCTTCAACTTTCAAACCACGGTTTCAAACCTCAGCTCCCAGGTCTCAGCCTTCATCCCTCTCTCCCCTCTTGCATTTTCCCACATGATCGGCCATGGATCGCCCCATGGCCGCCAAAACCACCTCCCCGACTCCGCCGACACCGGACCAGATTACCGCCCTGGCCGCCGACCTCGGTCGGACGCTGACCACGGAGCAAGCTCTGGGATTAAGCCGGTATCTCGGGCTGCTGCTCCAGTGGAATCAACGCATGAATCTGGTCGGACCCGGTGATTGGAGGACCGTCCTGACGGACCTGGTGGCGGACAGTTGGCTGTTGGCCGATTTTTTGGACACCCTGCCCCTGCTGAAAAACGCTCCGAATAGCCCCACGGGTAATCAACCGAAAAAACCTCTGGCCGTGGATCTGGGCGCCGGGGCCGGGCTGCCCGGCCTGCCCTTGCGGCTGTTCTGGCCGCAGGGAACGTATCATCTGGTGGAAATCCGCCGCAAGCGCACGGCCTTTCTGCTCCAGGCCGTCGCGGCCATGGGGCTGCGCCGGACCATGGTTCGACCGGAACGGGCCGAACAGGCCTTGCCCGCCCTGGCTCCCGTGGATCTGTGCCTGAGCCGGGCCTTTCTGCCCTGGCCCCGACTTCTGGAATTGGTCCGCCCCTGGCTGGCACCCAAGGGGCTGGTCCTGATCATGGCCAACGAGACCCCGCCCGAACCCCTTCCGGAAGGCTGGTCCCTTCAGGCCGCCCGGGGCTATCCTTCCGGCGACAAAAACCGTTATTTCTGGTCCTTGGCCGCCGCCGTCATCTCCAGATAGGAGCCTTTGAAAATGGCCTCCGTGGCCGCGGCGTCCGCGGCCTCGCCCAGGTCCATCAACGTTTCCAGGAATTCCAGGATCACGAACCGATCGTTCTCGCATCCGTCCTGAAAATCCTGAACCAACCGGCCGCTGGAAAGCAGTTCCTCGATTTCCCGCAAACAATCCATGGGAAGCATTGTCGTGCCTTGGTGATCCTTGCTGATATTTATTTGAGATTCGGATAGACGTAAAAAACGAGTATCATGGCAGGAAACAGCCGTGGCGTAAAGAGCGCCGCACGTCTTTTCGCCGACAATAACGGGGGAAAAAATGAACCACGGGGCACACGGGGATCAGGGGGCGGACATGAACCAGACTGCCTTTCCCCGTGCTCCCCCTGCGCCCCGTGGTTACCTTCTTTACAATTCCCGGCATCCCTCAAGATACAGCCGCCAGCCCCCGTCATCCCCGCGTTTCTCCAAAAAGCCTTCCCGGCCCTTGACCCACCAGACGTACTCCCGTTCATCGGTATACCTGGACCCCGAAGCCGAAAGAGCACTGGGCAAGGTGACCATCTCGCCGTCCGGCATATCCAAGCGAACGAAATGCAGCGTCTTGTCGGAGAGTACATAATAGCTGGCCGTGAGCCGTGCTTCGCCGATACAGAGGTACGCGACCTCGGAGATCGGAACCGCGGTCAGTTCGCCAAGATCACGTCCGCCCCGATTCCAGATGCAACCGGCAATCAGCAGGCCGGCCAAGCAGGTGAAGACTCCGACTGTCCGTATCATGCTCCGCTCCTTATTCATCTCTCCTGCCGGTCTTCCCAAGATCGCGTCGAGAAAATTACCAGCCAAGCAAATAGGCAAAGATCAACGGCGCGACGATGGTCGCGTCGGACTCGATAATGAACTTCGGCGTGTCCACGCCCAATTTGCCCCAGGTGATCTTCTCGTTAGGGATGGCCCCGGAATAGGAGCCATAGCTGGTGGTGCTGTCGCTGATCTGGCAGAAATACCCCCACAGCGGAACATCCGTCCGCTCCATGTCCTGGTGAAGCATGGGCACCACGCAGATCGGGAAGTCCCCGGCGATTCCCCCGCCGATCTGAAACATGCCCAGGGGATTTTGCTTCGTGGTCTGGGTGTAGTGATCCGCCAGCCAGGTCATATACTCGATCCCGGTGCGCACGGTGTGCACGTTTTTGACCTCGCCCCGCAGCACGGCCGCGGCGTACATGTTGCCCAAGGTGGAATCCTCCCAACCCGGCACGACCATGGGCACGTTCTTTTCCATGGCCGCCAGCATCCAGGAATCCTTCGGATCAATCTGGTAGGACGGAGCCAGGTCTCCGGCGGCCAGGATCTGGCGGAAGAACTCATGAGGAAAGTAGCGCTCCCCCTTGGCGTCCGCCGCGGCCCAGACCTGGAGCATGGCCTTCTCGATCCGGCGCATGGCCTCCATTTCCGGGATACAGGTGTCCGTGACCCGATTCATGTGCCGGGCCAGCAGTTCCGCTTCGTCCTGGGGGGTGAGGTCCCGATAATTGGGCACCCGTTCGTAAAAATCGTGGGCCACGAGATTGAAGATGTCCTCCTCCAGATTGGCCCCGGTGCAGACGATCAGATGCACCTTGTCCCGACGGATCATCTCGGCCAGGGACAACCCCAGCTCAGCGGTGCTCATGGCCCCGGCCAGGGTGATCATCATCTTTCCGCCGCCGGCCAGAAAATCGTCATAGGCCCTTGCCGCGTCGATTAAGGCCGCTGCGTTGAAATGCCGATAATGGTTCGTAATGAACGATCCCACCGGTCCGAGTTTGGCGGTATCGCTTGATTTCTTGGATATCGTACTCTCAGCCGAACACATGACCAAGTCTCCTTTGAAACAAAAAGTAGGGTGAATTGCCGATTGCGGCATACGTCATGCTTGGGATAGTCGGTGCCAAGACTTCCGTCAATTTTCGAGGCGCCTCAGTCCTGGGCTGATTTCCTCTCGGAAGCAACGGAGAGAACAACATCAAGCGAAATCGAAATCGCTATCGAAATCGGAAGAAAAATTGTGCATCATCGGGATTACGTCATCTTCTTGGCCATGAGGCTCGATTTCGATCACGATTTCGATTTCGTTCAAGATCCACTCAGGATATGGAATCGGGGAAGTGCAAGGCTCCGAATCTGGACGCTGCAAGCACGGTCGCGTACAAGACCGTCATGGGATACGACACGCTGCAAGCATGCATTCGCGATTTGGAGGCTGCCGGAAGACTGGTCCGGCTGGACGTGGCGGTGGACCCGTACCTGGAAGCCGGGGTCATTCAGCGCCGAGTCTACCAGGCCGGAGGACCGGCCCTGCTCTTCACCAGGGTCAAAGGCTGCCGCTTCCCCATGCTGGGCAACCTATTCGGTACCCTCGACCGAGCCAGATACATCTTCCGGGACACCCTCCCGGCCCTGGATAAACTGGTCAGGCTGAAGGTCGATCCGAGCGAGGCGCTCCGAGCCCCCTGGAAATATCTGGGACTGGTTCGCACCCTGTGGAACGCCCGGCCGAAGTACGTGATCAACGGGCCGATCCTGGCCGAAAACTGCGCCCTGTCCGACCTGCCCAACCAGGTTTCCTGGCCCAGGGACGGCGGAGCCTTCGTCACCCTGCCCCAAGTCTACTCCGAAAGCCCGGGCAGGCCAGGCCAAAACAATTGGATGCATTCCAACCTGGGCATGTACCGGGTCCAGTTCTCCGGCGGGCGGTACGCTCCCGACCGGGAAGCGGGCCTGCACTACCAGATCCACCGGGGCATCGGGGTGCACCATGCCGAGGCTTTGCAGCGCGGCCTGCCGTTGCGGGTGAACGTGTTCATCGGCGGACCGCCGGCCATGACCCTGGCCGCGGTGATGCCCCTGCCCGAGGGTATGCCGGAACTCAGCTTCGCCGGGATGCTTGGCGGCGGCAGACTGGAACTGGTCCGCTCCGCAAACGGTCTTCCCATGCCTGCTCAGGCCGACTTCTGCATCTCCGGCGTGGTCAAAGACGCCCAAACCCTGCCCGAAGGTCCCTTCGGCGACCACCTTGGCTACTACAGCCTGGAACACGACTTCCCGGTGCTCACCGTGGACCGGGTTTATCACCGCCCGGACGCGGTCTGGCCTTTCACTACCGTAGGCCGCCCGCCCCAGGAAGACACCACCTTCGGCGCGCTGATCCACGAACTCACCGGTGACGCCATTCCGACCGTGCTCCCGGGAGTCCGGGCCGTGCATGCCGTGGACGCAGCCGGGGTGCATCCCCTGCTCCTGGCCCTGGGCAGCGAGCGCTACGTGCCCTATGATTCGGCACGAGCGCCTCGGGAACTGCTCACCCAGGCCAACGCCATTCTCGGCCAGGGCCAACTCTCCCTGGCCAAATATCTGCTCATCGCCGACCAAGCCGACGACTCCCGTCTGGACATCCACGACATCGCCAATTTCTTCCGCCACGTCTTGGCGCGGGTGGATTGGACCCGGGATCTGCACTTCCAGACCCGAACCACCGTGGACACCCTGGACTACTCCGGTCTGGGGCTGAACGAAGGCTCCAAGGTGGTGATCGCCGCTGCCGGCCCGCCCCGCAGGACCCTGCCCACGTCTTTTCCCAGCGCCCTCCACCTACCGGATGGTTTTGGCTCGCCCCAGGTCTGCGCACCGGACGTTCTGGCCGGAATCCTCGTCATCCAGGGACCACCCTGCACCCGGACCCGGCACGCCCAGGACCCGATCATGGCCGAATTCTGCCGCGAACTGCACACCAGAGGGCAACTCCCGGACTGGCCGCTGATCATCGTGGCCGACGACAGCGCCTTTGTCGCCCGAACCCTGAACAACTTCATCTGGACCACCTTCACCCGCTCCGACCCAGCCTGCGACATCTATGGAGCAGGCGAAACCATGACCTGCAAACACTGGGGCTGCCCCGGCCCCCTGGTCATCGACGCCCGAGCCAAACCCCACCACGCCCCGGCCTTGGAACCGGATCCGGAAGTGGAAAAAAGAGTGGATATGCTCGCGGCCAAGGGAGGGCCGCTGGCGGGATTGTGGTGAACCTCAGAGCCGGGTTACAGGCGACACCTTTGCTTCCCTACATTGCGAGTGGCAATATGACGCGAGACGAGCATATACTCTACTGGCTGCAAGAATCCGACAAAGATTGTTCCGTCATGACCAGTCTTTTGGATAATGGTCATTTCACTTGGGCACTTTTTGTCGGCCATCTAGTCCTTGAAAAACTTCTCAAGGCAATTTACGTACAAAATATTGACAAAGAAGTTCCGCGTATTCACCATCTGCTCAAAATAGCCCGAGATGCAGGTTTAGAAATGACAGTTGATCAGGAAAATTTTCTACTTGAGGTGACGACATACAACATCAAAGGGAGATATCCGGATTACAAGAAGCAATTTGCACGCAAGGCAGGTCTTGATTTCACATTACAAAGAGTAGCCCAGATAAAGGAGATGCGTCGATGGCTCAAAAACAAATTGCAGCGCTGATCGAAAATAGCATCAAAGAGTATATACAGATACTACGTAAAAATAGTGTTCCGATCCAAAGCTTATATCTTTTTGGTTCTCATGCAAAAGGAACGGCCAAGGCAGACAGTGACATTGACCTGGCCGTCTTCTGGGACAAGGATGAGATTGACGGTTATGATGAAGACGTACGCTTAATGAAACTAACACGGCAGATGAACGTATGCATCGAGCCTCATTCGTTTTCACGCAAAGACCTTGAACATCCGGACCCATTTGTTCAAGAGATCATGGCAACCGGTGCACGGCTCATTTAGGAGCATGAAACAAGAGCACGATTCAGACAGTCATCTCAAGAGAGTCCGAGCTTTGATCTAATCCAGCCCTAGCTGGGCCAGCAGATCGTCTACGTCGTTCTGGTTGGTCGTGGTTTGCGGGCCTTTGAGGTCCGAGGCTTTTTGTTTGGCTTCGGTGTTCAGGGTCTGGAAGTCCTTTTCCGGCTCCTCGTCAATTCCTTTGATTTTCAACCCCGTGGCCACGAACAGTTCCGTGGTGATCCGTTCCACCTGCTTGATGGCGGTAATGATCTTCTTGATCCGCTGGCCGGTCAGATCCTGGAAGGACAGAGCGGTCATGATCCGCATGAAGTCCTCGCTCAGGCGCTGGTTGGTGGCGATCAGGGCGTTCACGTCCGCGGCCCTGGCCCCGCCGCTGCGGAATCGCTCCAGGATCGCGGTCATCTCGGCCTGCAACTCCATCTGATCTTCCACAATGTCCATGACCTGGACCGCGGCCTGCTCCGTGGCCTTGAGAATCTCGTCGAGTTGATCCGAGGCTTCGGAGATCAGAGCGGAAGTTTGCCCGTCCACGATCGGAGCCTGTCCATCGTATTTCTTGGCTTCGGCGATTTCCTTGTAGATTTGCTTCAACCCGTCTTGCAATTCCGCGTTCAGGGTCCGGTAGAACTCACCTTGCATCAGAGATCGGCTGATGTTCTTCTGCAATTCTCTTTCCAGAGCCTGGACCATGGTTCCGCGTAATTCTTCGGAAATACGCGCGGCAATCCGATCCATGACCCGATCAGCCATTTCATCATTGCTGAGCATGGTGCTCCTCGCTGTGTTGCGGCCCATTAACCGTGCTCGCGTACGGCGTTCAGGCCTTGTGTTGTTCAAATTGCTTCGCGATCAGGTATATTGCAGGGTATTCCGCCGCTTGCCCTGCAAACGCCCGGTGATCACTCCGGCCAGCCAAGCCACCAAGAAGACCGCTCCGCCGGCGAGAAACCAGTAAAAACGGTCCCAGGACTTCAACTTGCTGTTTTCTTGGCGCAAGGTCTCGACCTCGACCTGAATATCGGCCAAGTCAGCCACTGTCTGATCGTAGCGTTGCCGCAAATCGAGAACATTGGACGCATCCAGCTGGAGAGCTGCATATTCACGGTCCAGATCCAGAAGCTTGTTGGAGGTTTCGGATAAGGTTTCCAAGAGGTTCCGGTTAACCTCTTCCAGTTCGGCGATCCGTCCCAGAGCCCCGCTGGATGCTGCATAAAGTTCATCATATTCCTCGCGAAGCTCCTGATATTTCAACGATACCGGAATTTCCGCGCTGGTGAAGCGCTTCAGCACCCATCCTTCAATGCCGTTCGGACCGCGGACCCGCAACCATCCCGACTGTTCGGCCAAAGCTTCCATTTTCGCCCCGGCGGGGAGCATCTGAAGAATCCGATGTTCAGTGGATGGTCCGGCTCGCTTGGAAATCTCCCGGACATCGGACACGTACACGGTTTCCGCCGTGGCAGTGCTCGGGGGGAAGGCAACGACGATTAACAGGACGACGGCGACAAACAGCATGATCAGACAGCTTTTCATCGGTGAACCTCAGTAAAATAATGGGCTTGGGTATACGAAACGCGTCTTTTCGTAACACTGAACCATGCCCAAAGACAACGCGTCCAACCACTCTTTTCCCGGGCGAACCGGTGGGATCAGGCATGCAAACCACCCATTTTCACGGCACGGAACGTATCTCGCCGCGACAGCATTTCCGACCTAGATCAGACCGGGCAAAAACGTGGTCAGAGCGGGAAAGGCCAGCAGAATGGCGATGCAGACGATCAACGCGGCCAAAAACGGCCAGATCCCCTTAAAGATGGTTTCCAGCGGGACGTCTGCGGCGATTCCCTTGACGATATAGACGTTCATGCCCACAGGGGGCGTGATCACCCCCATGGCCACGACCAAAACCATGATCACCCCGAACCAGATCGGATCATATCCCAAGACATTGACTACCACGGGGTAAAAGATGGGAATGGTCAACAAGACCAAGGCCAGGGCGTCGATGAAGAATCCCAGGACAAGGTAGATCAACAGGATCAGGGCCATGACCACGTAGGCCGGCAAATCCAGCTGCCCGGCCCAGGACGCCAGCTCGAAGGGAACGCGGCTCACGGCCATGAACCGCCCGAAAATCACCGCCCCGGCCACCAGAAGCATGATCATGGCCGTGGTCCGGGTGGAGTCGGCCAGGGCGCGCTTCAATCCTTCCCAGCGCAACTTGCCCTGGACCAGGGTCAGGAAAAACACACCGGCCGCCCCCACGGCTCCGGCCTCGGTGGGGGTGAACCACCCGGCGAAGAGACCGCCCAGGGACAGGGAAAAGATAACGAATACTTCCCAGATTCCGCCCTTCAACGCCGCGAAGCGATCCTTCCAGCTGAACACCGGTCCGGGAGGACCGAGCCGGGGATTGCGCCGAGCCATGAGGAAAATGGTGGCCATGTAGAGAAACATCAACAAAAATCCAGGGATGATCCCGGCCATGAACAGCTTGCCGATGGATTGCTCCGTGGCCATGCCGTAGACGATGAAGATCACGCTGGGCGGAAACAGGACTCCCAACGCCCCTCCGGCGGCCACGCTGGCCGTGGAAAGGGTGTCCGCGTACCGATATTTCTTCATCTCCGGGATGGCGATGGCCCCGATGGTCGCGGCCGTGGCCGTGTTCGACCCGCAAACCGCGCCGAACAACGCGCAGGTTGCCTGGGTGGCGATGGCCAACCCTCCGGGATAGTGGCCCATGGTCCGATAAGCGAAGGTGAACAGCCTGGCCCCGATCCCGGAGTAGAACGCCAAAAATCCCATGAAGATAAACATGGGGATCACGCTCAGGGAATAGGAGGAAAACGTTGCGTACAAATCCTTGGAAACGACCCGGAACGCCGCATCCGGAGAAACCAGCCAACTGAATCCCAGAAATCCGGTCAGGGACATGGCATAGGCAATGGGCATCCGCAGGATCAGAAGCACGAAAAACAGACCGATGCCGGCCAGGCCGACCAGTGTCGGGCTCATCGGCGCACCGCCATGCCCACCATTTCCACGGCGCGCAGGATCAGGATCAGGCAAAGCAGCCCAAGGGCAGCGGCAAGTCCGTAAACAAACGGATAAAAAGGAATTTTCGTGGTCAATCCCACCTCTCCGCTGGCCGCGAAGCTCTGGGCATAATCCAGCATGTGCCAGGAGCAGAACACGAAAAACACCGCGGCCGTGATGTTGGTCAGGCCGTCGATGCAGGCCCTGATCCGCTCGGGAAGCTTAGCCACCAGAAAGCCCACGGCGATATGCCCGTTCTTCAGTGCGCAATGGGCCAGGGCCAGACCCACGGCCAGGGAGGTCAGAAACCCCACGAATTCATATGTTCCAAGAATCGGATTCTTGAAGAACGCCCGCAGGATAATGTTCAGGACCACCAGAAACATCACAGCCAGAAGACTGATTCCGGCCACGGCGTCAAAGACCTTGCTGGCGGCCCAGACGTATTTTTCGGCGAGTTGAAGATAACGTTTCGAACGTGACGGCATTGAGGATAAGTGGAAAGCTGTTGAGAAGAAACACAGTCGCGCGTTCAGACGCTTTGCAAGCCAGCGAATGAACGCGCGCCGTGTTCAAGAAAAAACATATATCCGCGCCGAGAACGTTCCGGCACGGCAAAAAAGTCCCGTATGGTCAATACCGGGCGTTGTACTTCTCGGACAATTCGATCACCAAGTCCAGGGCCTCTTGCCCGGGCAGCCCACGACCAGCCATATCCCGGAGAAACTCGGCCTGGATCGGCAGGACCAGTTCGGTCCAGCGGGCCGTTTCCTCATCGGTAAGGTGGATCACCTGTTGGCCCGTGGTTTCCACGGCATAGGTCAGGGCCGCTTCGTTCTGCGCATCCCACAACCCCTTGGCCACGTCCTGGAAGAACTGTTCGGAAACCTCGGTGATCACCGCTTGCAGGTCCTCTGGAAGCCGATCCCACGCGCGTTGGTTCATGGTCACGAAGAACAAGGTATTGTAAAGAAACGGGGTCATGGTCAGATAGTCGGTGACCTCGGCGTGCCGCCAACCCTGCAAAACCTCCAAGGGCGAAAGATTGCCCTTGACCAGCCCGCGCGACAGGGCCTCGTAGGCCTCGGACTGAGGCATGGCCACGGGGATGGCGCCCAATGCGGCCAGAGTCTTGGCGCTCAGCCCGGTGGCCCGAATTTCCAAGCCTTGCAAGTCTTCCAGGGTGCGCACGGGCGATTTGGTGAACAGATCACCGGGTCCGGTGGCCAGGACCATCAGCAGCTTGGTGTCCTGGACCTCCGCCGGGTTCAAGGTCTTGATCGCGTCCCAGGCCACTTGGCTGGCGACCTTGGAATTCTTGTAGGTCACGCCGGGCAGTTCGAACACTTCCAACAATGGAAAACGACCCCTGGTGTAGGCGAAAACGGACAGGCCGATATCCGCGATCCCCGTGACCACGCCGTCATAAATCTCGGGAGCCGCGAGCAGAGTCTGGCCCGGATAGCTGACCACGTCGATTCGCCCGTCGGACGCCTCGGCCAGAGCCTTGGCCCAACCTTGGACCAGTTCCGTCTCAGCCGGGTGGGTCGCCGGGAAAAAGTGCGCCAAGCGCAAGGATACCGGACGCTGCGCCATGGCGGCGGTCGCGGTGAACATCAGCGCCAAAAACGCCGCCAACAAAATCATCAGGCACGTCAAACCCAATCTGTTCATCTCTGCCCCCTATTTTTCTATTTGCGCTCAACATGACTCAAACAGCCAGGACAGGCTCGGGGTCGATATCGATCCTGCCTCCAATGCCAAGTTGAACAGCAACACGTTACGGTCGTCATGTTCCGCGGCCTACAGATTGTAGAGTTCGTCCCCGGGGATGATCCGAATCTTGTTGGCTTGTAATATCTCAACGGCCTGATCCGTCCGGTCGAACCGGAAGATCATAACCGCGTCTTTTCCGGTCTGCTGAACAAAGGCGTACATGTATTCCACGTTGATCTGGTTATTGCTGAGCAGTTCCAGAATGAAATGCAGTCCCCCGGGCCTGTCGTCCACTTCCACGGCCACCACGGAGGTCCGGCCAACGGTGAAGCCGTTTTCCTTGAGCAACTGCTTGGCCCGTTCATGGTCCGTGACGATTAACCGTAAAATCCCGAAGTCCGACGTATCGGCCAAGGACAACGCCCGGATGTTGATCCCGCCCTGGGACAAGACCCTGGTCACGTCCGTCAGTCGCCCGGCCCGGTTCTCCAAAAAAATCGAAATCTGTTCCACTTTCATTGTTCTGCCCTCCCTGTAAGGGATTCAGGTTCTATGACGGATTGGGAAACCGTGATGCGCTCTCAGACCTTGGGCCGCTGGTCGATGATCCGTTTGGCCTTGCCTTCGGAACGAGCCAGGCTGCGCGGCTCCACCAGTTTGACCTTGGCCGTCACACCGAGAAACTCCTTGATGTTCCCCTGGATCTTGCCCTCCAGGCGCTGCAGATGGCGCACCTCATCGGAGAAAAGCTTTTCATCCACCTCCACCCGCACCTCCAGGGTGTCCATGGCGCCCTGGCGGTCCAGGATCAACTGATAGTGCGGGGTCAGGCCCTCGGTTTCCAGCAGCAGGGCTTCGATCTGCGACGGAAAGACGTTCACCCCGCGAATGATCAACATGTCGTCGCTACGCCCTTTGATCCGGCTCATCCGGACATGGGTCCGGCCGCAGCGGCAGGGAACGTAGTTGAGGGAGGTGATGTCCCGGGTCCGATAACGGATCAGAGGCTGGGCCTCCTTGGTCAGGGTGGTCAGGACCAACTCGCCGGTCTCGCCGGGCGGTAACTGCTCGCCGGTGATCGGGTCGATGATTTCCGGTAGGAAATGGTCCTCGAAAATGTGCAGGCCTTTTTGGGCCACGGCGCACTCCATGGCCACCCCCGGTCCCATGATCTCGGAGAGTCCGTAAATGTCCAGGGCGATCAGACCCAGCTTGGATTCGATGTCGTGGCGCATCTCCTCGGACCAGGGTTCCGCTCCGAAGATGCCGACGCGGATGGGCAGCTCACTGAACGGGATCCCGGCTTCCTGGGCTGCTTCGAACAGGAACAGGCTGTAGGACGGGGTACTGCACAGCACCGTGGGGCCGAAGTCCCGAAGCAGCATCACCTGACGCCTGGTGCCTCCGCCGGAAATGGGCACGATGGTCGCCCCCAGCTCCTCCGCGCCGTAATGCACGCCCAGCCCGCCGGTGAACAAGCCGTATCCGTAGGCATTATGCACGACGTCACCTCGGTTGACCCCGGCGGCCATGAAGGCCCTGGCCATCAGGGAGGCCCAATTCCGGACGTCGCGGTGCGTATACCCCACCACCGTGGCTTTGCCGGTGGTACCGGACGAGGCATGGATGCGCACGACGTTTTCCTTGGGCACGGCAAACAGGCCGAAGGGATAGTTGTTGCGCAAGTCCTGTTTCTCCGTAAACGGCAGGTACTTCAAATCGTTGAGGCTCTTGATCTGTTCGGGACGTATGCCGGTTTCTTCGAACTTACGCCGATAAAACGGCACGTTGGCGTTGACCCGTTCCACCAGGTTCCGGAGCCGGGACAACTGCAACGGCTCCAGATCCTCCCGGGGCGCGGTCTCTTTCTCGATGTCGAAAATCACGAACTATCCTCCTTGAACAATTGGGTATTCAGAACTGATCCGGGTGTTAGCGGCCCACGAAGCAACGCATGCCCGTGATATCCCGACCATGTCCGTCACGCGAAATGGCTGAACCAGTAATACCCTCCGGCCAGGGCCACCGCCCCCAGCAGCAGGGCGTAGACCCTGCGCGAGCGCAGGGAAAGCAGAACCCCGACGGTTCCGATCATCCAGACCATCGGCCAGGTAATGGGCAGCATCAGGACACGCCCGCGGAATTGCTGCAAGAACACGTCGGTGAGCGGCACGAGCAGGGCCATGACCACGATAAACGCCGTCAGATTCACCGCGACGGATTGGAGCAGGGCCATTCCCGCTGGATTCATCGGGGAGGTGGTTGCATCCGCGCCACCCCGCGTGGACTGAAGCATTTGCGTATACACGGCGTTTTGCCTCCGGCGCTGCAACAATTCGAGACGGCTGCCCAAAAGGGCCGTGGGCGCGCACAACAACATGACCATGAAGATCACCGGAGCCTGGACGAGATCGAAGACGTTCATCAAGGCTAAGGATGTCAGCAGGGCAAAGGGGCCATGCGGGGGAATGTACGTCCCGATGGGAAAGAGATCCAGAAAAAGCAGTTCGAAAAACAGCGCCACGGGCAAGGCCGTTTCCCACTGGCCGGTCACGGCCGCCCAAAGCATCCCGATCACCAGGGGCCGATCCAGAAATCCGAGATTCAGGCCGAATCGGGCCAGGGAAAACAGGACAAAAAAAAACACGCCAAGCCCGCCCAGGCCAGCGCGTCCATGCTCATCCCCACCATGAGGTCTTCACCTGCGTCGAATCGTTGGGAACACAGCGAAAATCCAGATGAATGCCCCGTTTGGCAAAGGCCTTCAGACAGCCGATGTCTTCGCTGCTCAGAGCCACATGCGGACAGAGTTGCTGTTTGCCCGGGGAATAATGCAGGTTGCCGATGTTTACGGTGCTCAACGCAAACCCGGCCTGCAAAGCCCGTTGCACGTCGCCGCACGTGGCGAACAGCAGCAGCGTGTCGCCACGTGGGTGGACGACCCGGCCGTGCTCATCCAAATGCTTGGCGATGCGCTCGACCCCGACGAAGGTGAGCTCCACGCCGCTGGGCACGGCCAAGCGGATGATCTCCTGACGCAGATCGTCGGCGGCCAGTTCGTCGTTGACCACGAGAATGTACCTAGCCCCCAGATACGGCACCCAGGCTTCGATGACCTGGCCGTGGACCAGACGATTGTCGATGCGCACCCAGTTCATGATCGCTCCGGCCTACTCCTTGGCCACCTTGCTGCGCAGAATATCCCCGGCGACGACGATTCCCTGGGATCCGGCCGCCTTGGCCTCCTTGGCCAGTTCGGCCAGGGACAGCTTGCGCGAACCGAGCACGCGCAGCAGCATGGGCAGGTTCACGCCGGTGATCACTTCCAACTGATGCTCGCTTTTGTTCAGCAGCGACAGACTCAAATTGGTCGGCGTCCCCCCGAACATATCCGTCAGAATGACCACCCCGGGACCGTGATCCGCGCTTTTGACGCTCTTTCTGATCTCTGTCAGGGACTTTTCCACTTCCTTGGTCACATCCACGCTGACGAAGTAGCAATCCTGCTGAGGACCGAGAATCAGCTCCGCGGCCTTGAGCAAGTACGCGCCGTACTCCGTATGCGTGACCAATACGACTCCAATCACCGCATGTTCCCCCAAAAAACCGAAATCCGCTGCTATCCCAGATTCAGGTGACGATGTTCAATGGTAACGGAAAATCCGACGGCCGTCAGCGCGGCCGACACGGCCTGGGACACGGCCACCGAGCGATGCCGCCCTCCGGTGCATCCCAGGGCCATGGTCAACCGATACCGGCCTTCCACCGCGTACAACGGCAACAGATACCGTAAAAAATCCTCGAACCGACCGATAAAGTCCTTTCCCGGGTCGTCCCCCAGCACGTAGAGGGCAATGGGCTCGTCCAGACCGGACAGGGGGCGCAGTTCCGGGTCGAAGTAGGGATTGGGCAGAAACCGCAGATCAAAGACCAGATCCGCCTCCAGAGGAACGCCGTACTTGAAGCCGAAGGAAATCAAGTGAATGCGCATCCCTTCGCCGAGTTTCTGATCCAGGGGCCATTTCTCCTGAAACACCCGTCGCAGGTCGTGGATGGAAAAATCCGACGTATCCACCACCAAGTCGGCGTGCTTGCGCAACCCCTCCAGCATGATCCGCTCACGGAAGATGGCCTGGTCCAATCCCATGCCCTGGGCTTCCAGGGGATGCGGACGGCGGGTGGTGGCGTAGCGCCGGATCAGCACGGCGTCCCGGGCCTCCAGAAAGACCAGTTTCGGACACATCCCGGCCAGGTCCATCCGCTCCACGAACTGCTCCCATTGCAGGGCGAAGTCCGGTTGGCGCACATCCAGCCCCAGGGCCACCCCGGCGTACTGGTTCAGCTTCATCTCCTCGGACAGGGTCAGCAACTGTCCGGCCAGCCCGGCCGGCAGACCGTCCACGCAGTAGTACCCCAGATCCTCGAAGACGTTCAGGACCGTACTTTTTCCGGCCCCGGACTGTCCGGTGATCATGACCAGGGAGAGTTCGCACGGTTTTCGCGGTTGGTCTGCGCTCATCGCGGTTTGCCTTTTGGGGTAGGGGCACGGCGCGCCGTGCCCCTACGGTGTGGACGAATAAAATACCATCACGCCGAACTGAGGGCGTCCCAGAAAAGCTCCTTGTCCTGGGCCGTGAGAAAGGCATGCCGAAAGGTCTCGTCCTTGAGCAGCCGGGTGATGGACGCCAGGATGCGCAGGTGCATTCCGGCGACCTGTTCCGGGGCCAGGACCATGAAAAAAATATGGCACGGTTTGCGGTCCAGGGCGTCGAAATCCACGCCTTCGGAACTGCGTCCGACCACCAGCACGATCCTGTCCAGCCCCTCCAGCTTGCCGTGGGGAATGGCCACTCCTTCGCCGATGCCCGTGCTCCCGAGACTTTCCCGGTCCTTGAGCACCCGAAAGGCCGCCTCGGCATCCAGACTCGGCACGTTTTGGGCCAGCACGGCGACCAATTCCGCCAGCACTTCCGTCTTGTTCCTGGCTTGCAAATCGGGGAGCAGCAAGTCCTTGCTCAAGAAATCCTTGAGGACCATCGACTAGATACCCGGGTCGATCAGACCGAAATCGCCGCTTTTCCGGCGGTAGATGACGTTGACGCGCTCGATGTCCGCGTTGAAGAAAACCAGGAAATCGTTGCCCAGGGCTTCCAATTGCATGGCCGCCTCGTCCACGGACATGGGCTTGGGCTCGAAATTGTCGGTTTCCGTGATGGTCTGGGCCCGCTTGCCGGTCTCGTCCTGGGTAAAGGTGATCACGTCCACCCGCGCGGACTGGCTCTTCTGACCGCGACGATGGTCCTTGTTCTTCTCTTTGGTCTTGCGCACCTGAGCCTCGAGCTTGTCCAGGACCAGGTCGATGGTGGAGTACATGTCCTCGCTTTCGGTGGTGGCGGAGAAATGCATGTCCTTGCCCGTGAGGATCACCTCGGCCATATGCCGATACTTTTCCACGGAAAGGTTGACGGCCAGTTCGCCCTGATCTTCAGGACGCAGGTAACGGTTGATTTTATTGAAACGCTCGCCGGCGTAGCCCTTGAGGTGATTGGACGGCTCGAAATTCTTGAAAGTAAAAGTTATTTCCATGCGACACCTCCGAAGTAAAACGGGTTCTGGGTTGGTTTGAGGTTGTTCGCTCCGTTGGGAGCATCCGGGATGGCTAAAAAATGGCCTTGCGCTTGGAAGACGACTCGATGTTCAACGCCATGCGGTACTTGGCCACGGTACGGCGGGCGATGTTCACGCCCAGGGACTTTTTCAAAAGTTGCGAGATCAGTTCGTCGCTGAGCGGACGCTTGGGGTCCTCTTCGGAAATCAGCTTCTTGATCTCCGCCTTGACGCTTTCCGAGCCGGCCTCCGACCCGTCGTCCATACCCAGGGCGCTGTTGAAGAAAAATTTCAGTTCATACGTTCCATGGGGCGTGCTCATGTATTTGCTGGTCGTGATCCGGCTGACCGTGGACTCGTGCATGTTGATGTCCAGGGCCACATCCTTGAGGATCATCGGCTTCAGATGCGTCACCCCATGGCGAAAAAAATCAATCTGGAACCGGACGATGCTTTCGGCGACCTTGTGCAGGGTCCGCTGGCGCTGGTACAGGCTTTTCATCAACCAGTGAGCGGATCGGACCTTTTCCTGAATGTAGTCCCTGGTCCCCTTGTCGTGAACGGACAGCTCCTTGGCGTAGGCCTCATTGACCATCAAACCCGGTATCTCGTCCTCGTTCAGAACCACGATGAAATCGCCGCCGTGCTGGAGGATGTAAACGTCCGGGCTGGTGAACTGAGGATCATCGGAGCCGAAGCTCTTGCCGGGCATGGGGTCCAGGCGCTGGATGCAGTCCAGGTAGTGTTTGATTTCCTCCATGGAGAGCTTGAACTTCTTGGCCAACGGCTTGTAGCGACGTTTTTCCAGCTCCTCCAGATGATCCTTGACCAGGGAGACCAGAATCGGGTCGTCCAGCCCCAGTTCGTCCATCTGGACCAGCAGGCACTCCCGCAGGTTCCTAGCGCAGACCCCCACGGGGTCCAGGCGTTGCATGATCCGCAGGATCCGCTCCGCCTCCTCCGTCTCGCAGCCGGCCATGGCGGCGATGTCCTCAATGGATTCGCAAAGATACCCCACGGCATCCAGGTTGCCAAGGATCACCTCGCTGACGGCCAATTCCCGCTCCGACAAGGCCGAAAGCCGCAACTGCCAGGAAAGATGGCCGATCAGCGTGGACTTGCCGGCCAGCCGGGCCTCGAAACTCATGCCCTCTTCCGGGACTTCCCAGTCCCGGCCCTGGATCTGTCGACTGATGCTGGAAAATTCTCCCAGGTAGTCCTGCCACTCCGAATCGTGAAGCTGCCGGGGCTCCTCGACGTTGACGGACTGGAACCGATCCTCGGCAGGGTCTTTTATCGGGGTCTCCACCGTCTCATCGATGCCTTCCGGCGCGATCTCCAATACGGGATTCTCCAGCAATTCCTGCTGGATGCTTTCCACCAGCTCCAGCCTGGAAAGCTGAAGCAGCTTGATGGCTTGTTGCAGTTGGGGGGTCATCACCAACTGCTGCGTCAACTTCAGTTGCTGGCGCAGTTCAAGAGCCATGTCGCGTTTTCGCCTCCATGACCGGGCTGACCGGTTGGAACGCCAATCCCGATTGTTGATCAATCATAAGCAAAAGTCCTCACCGAGGTAAACTTTCCGAGCGATGGAATCGGCCACGATGGCTTCCGGAGACCCTTCAAAAATGGCCCGTCCTTCGAAGACGATGGATGCTCTGTCGCAAATCTTCAGCGTTTCGCGGACGTTGTGATCCGAAATCAACACACCGATCCCCCGCTCCTTGAGGGACATCACGATCTCCTGGATGTCGTCCACGGCCAGGGGGTCGATACCCGCGAAGGGTTCGTCCAGCAACATGAATTTCGGATTCCGGATCAGGGCCCGGGCGATTTCCAGACGGCGGCGCTCCCCGCCGGAGAGAAACATGGCCTTCTGGTCGGCCAGTTTGGAGATGCCCAGTTCCTCCAGCAGGGCCTCGGCCTTTCTGCGCTGCATGGCCGGGGTGAAGTCCGTGTACTCCAGGATGATCCGCAAATTCTGCATCACGGTCAGCTTTTTGAAGACCGAACTCTCCTGGGGCAGGTAGCTCAGCCCCAGCCGGGCCCGCTCATGCAGCGGCCAAGTGGTGATCCGCTTTCCGTCCAGGTCCACCACCCCGCTGGTGGGCTTGATCACCCCGACCAGCATGTAGAACGTGGTGGTTTTCCCGGCTCCGTTGGGACCTAAAAGGCCGACGATCTCCCCCTGCTCGACCCGGATGGAAATATCCCGGACCACCTCTTTCTGGCCGAAGCTTTTGCGCAGACTCTTGCCGGAGAGAAGGGCCTTCACCGCGCCCCCTGTTCCCGAGGCAAAAGAAACATTCCTTCCACTCGACGATCGGTGCGTCCCTGCACATCCACCTCTCTTTCTTCAACATTGAGCGTGATCACGTTGCCTTCCAACCGGGTCCCGCCTTCTTCCACCCGGGCGTTGCCTTCCAGACGCAGGACGCTCTGGTCCACCCAATAGGTGGCCATGTCGCCGTGGCCGACACGGTCCTCGTGCTTCAGAAAGACCTGGCCAAAAGCGATCATTTGTTCAATGTCCACTTGAGCTTCCATGTCCTGTTCCGGAGCCATGCCCTCGGGTCGAGCCTCCCGGGGAAGGGTTCGCAAAAGCACTACCAGCCGCTCCGAACGGAGCTGAAAATTCGGCCTGTCCACCCGCACGTCCCCCATGAACTCGATCTGGTGATCGCGATGGGAGTAGCGCAGCCGCTCGGACGTGATCCGCGTCGGGATGGCCTGCTCTTCCGCCGAAGAACTCCAACCCGGAAACAGGAACAGCGCCACAAAAACGACCGGAAACGTGACCCGCAAAAGCCGGGTCAATGAAAACCGAGTTTCCATCTACAACCCGTGTCCGAAACTGTCTTTGGCAATGATCACTTCCACTCCGCCCTCGGCGTTGACCACCCAGGTGTGCAGGTCAACGTCGCCCCGCTTCGAGCGCAATTGCAGTCCTTGGCGGTCCAGGAGGATGTCACCGTGCAGAAAAATGGTTTCATCCACCTGAACGAAAACGGCCTCGTCGGAATTGAGATACGTCGGACCATATTCCATATGCACTCCGGACCAAAGCCGGATATCGCTGGTGGCCTGATCCACCTCCCCCAGGGGGGCGCTGACGATCACGGGAATGTCCCGACCATCCAGACTTTTTACGATGGTCGGGGCGTTGAGCAACACCATCTGTTGGCCTTGGTCGTAGGACGCGGACAGAGCCCGCAGGGTCCACAGGGTTCGCCCCTCCTGGCCCAGGCGCATCTCCACCCCGCTCATGCTCACGTCCGTGTCCGCTCCGCCGGCGATGGGACCGACGGTACGCCGCTCCTCGGGTGCATCACCGGAAAAGAAATATAAACCAAGCACGAACAGGATCAACGCTCCGGCAATGACTTTCCGACGCACGCCTCCTCCCCTTTGAATCGATAAAAAATGGAGAGTACAATCTTTGCAAGAGAAAATCGAGTGCCGATTTTCCTTCGAAATCGTTCACAAAAATACAACCGCCGCGTATCGACGGCCTGAAACTCCGACGCAATACCGACCAACGCCTATAGACGCCCCTGACCATGTGGTCAAATCAGAACTGGAATCGGAAGGAAAAAGGAACTCCTCCACACCTTGACCCTTCGGCGATCACGGACCTATTCTCTCCAGATGAACAGTTCGGAGGAGCATGATTCGGCGGCGAACACCACGAAGGTCGGACAGGCCATCCGGCTGAACAAGGCCCTGGCCCGGGCCGGGCTCTGTTCCCGCCGGGCCGCGGACGATCTGATTCTGGCCGGAGCGGTCATGGTCAACGGAACCGTGGCCGCCTCGCCGGGAATCCGCGTCGATCCAGCCGTGGACCATGTCCGGGTCCACGGACGCGAGATCCGCCTTGGTCCAGTCCAGCCGTCGGACCACCTCTATCTGGTCCTGCACAAGCCTCCGGGCGTCGTCACCACGGCCCATGACCCCCAGGGCCGCACAACCGTCCTTGATCTGCTTGCGCCGGACATCCGTGGTCGTCGCCCTTTTTCCGTGGGCAGACTGGACCTACTTTCCGAAGGCCTGCTTCTGCTGACCACGGACGGAGAACTGGCCCTGCGCATGACCCATCCCCGCTGGGAACACCCCAAGGTCTACCATGTCCGCGTTCGTGGCCGGGTCACCCCGGAAAAACTGGCGACCATGCTCAAGGGGATGCGCCTGGCCGAGGGGGACCAACTCGCGCCGGTCCGGGCACGGGTCATCGAGGACCGCTCACCCCGAGCGCCGGACAACGCCGTAACCCTGGAGATGACCCTCCGCCAGGGGGTTAATCGCCAGATCCGCCGGATGTGCCGCGACCTGCGGCTGCACATCGTCCGCCTGCGACGCGTCTCCCAAGGGCCAATCCGCCTGGGCGACCTCCCTCCCGGCGCGATCCGACCGTTGACCGGCCGGGAACTCAAGGCCCTGCGCGCTTCCCTTGACCTCCCTCTTGACCCTGTCCTTGCCCTCCACCGGGAGCCCTCATGATCCATCTTTTCTTCTGCCCGCAAATGACCGAAACGGCCCTGCGCATCCACACGGCCCACCCGGATCGGATCACCCTGGGTCGCATCGACTGGTCCTATTTCCGAGACGGCTTTCCCAACCTGCGCATCGAGAACGCGCCCGGGCTGCGCAACCGCGACGTGGCTTTCCTGAGCACCCTGACAACCCCCGCGGAGATGTTCGCCCAACTGGCCGTGCTCTTTGAGCTGCCTCGCTACGCGGTGCGCTCCTTCAAGCTGATCCTGCCCTATTTTCCCACCGGAACTATGGAGCGGGTGGAGGAAGAAGGCCAGATCGCCACGGCGGCCACCCTGGCCCGCCTGCTCTCGGACATTCCTCTGACCATGTCCGGTCCGGCCCAGATCGTGATCTACGATATCCACGCCTTGCAGGAACGATTCTACTTTTCCGACAGCGTAATCCCCAGGCTGGAAACGGCGATCCCTCTGCTCAAGGACCGGGTTCGCGACGAGCCCGACCTGTCCATCGCCTTTCCGGACGAGGGTGCCTGGAAACGCTTCGGTCGCCTGTTTCCGGAATTTCCACAGATCGTCTGCCTCAAAGCCCGCCGGGGCGATCGGCGCGGAGTCCTGATCAAGGAAGGCGACCCGGTGAATCGGCACGTGCTCATCGTGGACGACCTGATCATGTCCGGCGGGACCCTGATCGAATGCAAGAACCTCTTGTTGGAAAAAGGAGCGGCCCGAGTCAGCGCCTTCGCCACACATGGCGTCTTCCCCAATTGTTGCTGGCACCGCCTGGAGGACGAGAGTTTTGAGACGATCTGGATCACGGATTCCTGCCCGGAACAGGCCGAGGCCGTCCACAGCAGGCCGCCGTTCCAGGTCATTTCCCTGGCCCCGGATATTGCCAGAATCGTCCTTGAACCGCTATGAACCCAACCTTTGCCCCGCGAACTCTTGAACCGTTGGACCGTGAACCGTTGAACCGTTGAACCCGCCTCCAAGGAGCCCTTGATGATTCCCAATGATCTGCTCTACACCTCGTCCCATGAATGGGTCCGCGTCACCGACCAGGAAGCCCTGATCGGCATCACGGATTTCGCCCAGTGCCAGCTTGGCGACATCACCTTCATCGAACTGCCTTCCCTGGGCGACACCGTTGTTCAGGGCCGGGAAATGGGGAGCATCGAGTCGGTCAAGGCGGCCAGCGAGTTGAACAGCCCGGTTTCCGGGACCGTCGTCGAAGTCAATGCCGAGTTGGACGGCGCGCCGGAAAAAATCAACCAGGACCCTTACGGCGCGGGCTGGATGATCCGAGTGCGGCTCAGCGAGCCTCCCCAGGGCCTGCTGTCCCCCGAGGAATACAAAGCCATCGCCGAGTGTAGCGACGAGTAGAATAAACCATGCCCTACATTCCCCACACCCCGGACGAACAGCGCCGCATGCTGGACATCGTCGGCGTCGCCGACATGGACGCCCTGTTCGCGGAGATCCCCGAGGCCCTGCGGCCCAAAAGCTTCGACCTGCCGGAAGGTCTCGGCGAGCACGAGGTCATGCGGCACCTGGAAACTCTGGCGGACAAAAACAACACCCGGCTCGTTGGGTTTCTGGGCGCGGGCTTTTACGACCACGCCATTCCCGCCGCGGTGGATTTTCTGACCTCCCGCGGCGAGTTCGCCACGGCCTACACTCCCTACCAGCCGGAGGCCTCCCAGGGGTCGCTCCAGGCCATATTCGAGTACCAGACCGCGGTCTGCCGCCTCCTGGATATGGAGTACGCCAACGCCTCGGTCTACGACGGGGGGACCGCCCTGTACGAGGCCATGATGATGGCCGTGCGCCACACCAAACGCCGCAAGATCGTGGTGGACGAGTGCGTCAACCCCATCTACCGCAGGATGCTGGATTGCTACACGTCCAACCTCCATCTGGAGATGACCGTGGTCGCCCACCGGGAAGGCGGCTCGAACCAGAAAGCCTTGTCCGCGGCGATGGATACCGATACCGCGGCGGTCATAGTCCAAAACCCGAACTTCTTCGGGTCCCTGGAGGACTTTACCGGTCTATTCACTCATGCCCGGTCCCTGGGGGCCCTGAACATCATCTCCGTCTACCCGCTGATGCAGGCCGTCCTGAAGACGCCCGGGGCCATGGGCGCGGACATTGCCACGGCCGAGGGACAGAGCCTGGGCCTGCCCCTGAGTTTCGGCGGGCCGTATCTGGGCATGATGGCCTGCACCAAGGCCCTGATCCGCCAGATGCCCGGCCGGATCGTCGGGCGAACCACCGACTCCCACGGCCGAACCGGCTACGTCCTGACCCTCCAGGCCCGTGAGCAGCACATCCGCCGCCAGAAAGCCACTTCCAACATCTGCTCCAACCAGGCTCTCTGCGCCCTGCGCGCCATCACGTATCTTTGTCTGATGGGCCCCCAGGGGCTGGCCAACACCGCCACGCACTGCTCCGAACTGGCCCACTACGCGGCCAGACGCCTGCTCAAGCTCCCCGGCACCGAACTGCTCAGCCAGCGCCCTTTTGCCAACGAGTTCGCCCTGGTCCTGCCCAAGCCCGTCTACCACGTCCTCGACCGTCTGACCCGACGCGGCTTTTTGCCCGGCTTTCCCCTGGGCCGCTACTATCCGGGTCTGGAAAACGTTCTGCTCATCGCCTGCACGGAAAAAAACACCCGCGAAGACATCGGTATCCTCAAGGAGTTGCTGGGAGGCGCGTTATGAAGACCATATTCGAACAATCCGTTTCCGGACGTCCCGGCGTCGGGCTGCGGGAATTGAAGAAGGACTTGACCGGCTTGATCCCCCAGGAACTGGCCCGAGACGGACTACCTTGTCTGCCCCAGGTGGGCGAACTGGATGTGGTGCGCCATTTCACGCGGCTTTCCCGGCTCAATTTCGGCGTGGACAGCCACTTCTACCCCCTGGGCTCCTGCACCATGAAGTACAACCCCAAATTTATGGAACAGGCCGCGGCCCTGCCGGGCTTCAGCCGTCTGCACCCGCTGGTGCCCCAGTTCCGGGGGGCGGGCCATTTTGCTCAGGGCGCCCTGGAAGTGATTTTCGAGACCGAACGGCTGCTGTGCGAAATCACGGGCATGGCTGGTTTCACGGCCCACCCCATGGCCGGGTCCCACGGCGAGCTGACCGGAGCGATGATCATCGCCGCCTACCACAAGGACAAAGGCCGCAAGCGGACCAAAGTCGTGGTGCCGGACTCGGCCCACGGCACCAACCCGGCCTCCGCGGCCATCGCCGGCTTTGACGTGATCAGTCTGGAATCCAGGGACGGGATCGTCGATCCCCAAGCCCTGGAAGCCGTGCTCAGCGAGGACGTGGCCGCCGTGATGATGACCTGCCCCAACACCCTGGGGCTGTTCGAGCAGCATCTGCCCCGGATCGTGGAACTGGTCCGCTCCGTGGACGCCCTGCTCTACTACGACGGCGCGAATCTGAACGCCATTCTGGGCAAGATGCGCGTTGGGGACGCGGGTTTCGACGTGGTCCACCTGAACCTGCACAAAACCTTCGGCACCCCGCACGGCGGCGGCGGTCCGGGCTCCGGTCCGGTGGGCGTATGCGAGCGGCTGGTGGACTTTCTGCCGATTTCCCGAGTGGTCAAGCTGGAGGACGGCCAGTTCTTCCTGGACTACGACTACCCCAAGTCCATCGGCTACGTGGCCCCGTTCTACGGCAACTTCGGCGTCTACCTGAAAGCCTACGCCTACATTCTGCGTCTGGGGAGGGAGGGGCTGATCCGGGTTTCGGAAAACGCGGTCCTCGCGGCCAATTACCTCCGCAAGCGCCTCGAAAAGCATCTGGAAATCCCGTTCAACCGGATCTGCATGCACGAATTCGTGGCCTCGGCCGTGCGCCAGGCGACCAAGGGCGTCCGGGCACTGGACATTGCCAAGGCCCTTCTGGACAAAGGCCATCACGCCCCCACGGTCTATTTTCCCTTGATCGTCAAGGAAGCCCTGATGTTCGAGCCCACGGAAACCGAGTCCCTGGACACCCTGGACCAGTTCGTGGACGACCTGATCGCCATCCTGGAACAGGCCGACCAGGACCCCGCCGCGGTCCAATCCGCGCCACAGCTCACTCCGGTCAGCCGTCTGGACGAAGTCAAGGCGGCCCGCAATCTGGAACTGACGGACCATTGCGGGCTTTGAGGCCCAGTCTTCCCGCTCGGTAACTACTCAGCACAGAGGAATTCTGTTGCCGGGGTCGGAATCGGGATCGGTATCGGAATCGAAAACGCTGGGAAGCGTTCAAAATTTTTCCTGTTCCGATTCCGATTCCGATAGCGACCCCGACTCCGATTGCCGGAGCAAGGGCGGATACAAAATGTGCTGAGTAGATACAAAAACGGGCCACCGACCGAGGCATGCGCCTCGGCCGGTGGCCCGATACGAATCTCCGTTTTTCGCCCTCATTCAGGTGGCTTCGGGCGATTCAGCTTCACCCCTGCTTCATCCGCTGTACCACCTCTTGCAGTTCCACGGCCTGCCTGGCCAGTTCGGAGATGGCTTGGGCCGACTGGTTCATGACCTCGCTGGTTTCCGAGGAGATTCGGTTGATGTCCTCCACTCCGCGGTTGATTTCCTCGCTGGTGGCGGACTGTTGTTCCGCGGCCGTGGCGATGGAGCGGACCTGATCCGCGGCTTGTTCGGCCAGGGCCAGGATTTCCCGCAGCGCGTCCCCGGATTGGTTGGCCAGTCTGGTGGCGTCCTCGATGGCGGTCACGGACTGGTCCATGCCCCGGATGTTGGCCTGAGTGCCTTGCTGAATGGCGGAGATGGCCTCGCCCACTTCCTTGGTGGCGTTCATGGTCTTCTCGGCCAGCTTGCGCACCTCGTCGGCCACCACGGCGAATCCACGACCCGCGTCACCGGCCCGGGCCGCCTCAATGGCCGCGTTCAGGGCCAGGAGGTTGGTCTGGTCCGCGATGTCCTCGATCACGGTCATGATCTTGCCGATCTGTTCGGCCTGTTTTCCAAGATGATCCAGGTTGTTCTTCATTTCCTGGGCCTTGGTCTGCACCGTGTTGATGGCCGCCACCGAGGCGCTGACCACCTTGGCGCCGTCCACGGCCTTGGTCCGGGCCTGATCCGATGCTTCGGCGGCCTGGGAGGCGTTCTTGGCCACTTCCAGCACCGTGGCGTTCATTTCCTCCATGGCCGTGGCCGTCTCCCCGGTGCGGCTTGTCTGCTCTTCCGCTCCCCGGCTGGCCTCCTCCACCTGGGCCGACAATTCCTCCGAGGCGGAAGTCATCCGCTCCACCACGCCCTCGATATTGGTCGCTGCCTCAAGCATCCCGTCGCGCTTGGCCGTCTCGGCCTGAGCCCGGGCTTCCTGGGCCTCCCGCGTGGCGACCTGGGCCTTTTCCGTCTCTTGCCGGGCCAGTTCGGACTGGTGCTCGGCCTCCTTCATTTTTTCGATCAAGGATTGAACCATGGCCTGAATGCTCAGGTTCAAGCGCCCGATTTCGTCTTTCTGGTCAATGCCGGACCGAGCCTGCAAGTCGCCCTTGGCCACGACGTCGGCGTACGTCATCAGACGACTCACCGGGCCGGTGATGGCGCGACTGACCAGTAGGGCGATAATGATGCCTACACCGAAGAAAACCAGGGAAGCGATGGCCACGGCCCAACGCAACTGATACACCGGTGCCAGCACGTCGTCCTGCATGGCCCCCACGGCAATGGACCAACCGGTGCCGGGAATAGGCGCGAACCCAAAAAAACGGTCCGTCCCCATGAACGGGTACGCATCAAAACCCGACTCGCCTCGAACCATCCGCTGGAACATGGCCGCCAACGGGGAGAACTGGGCATCCGTCCGCGCCTCTTCGATGAAGTTGCGCTGGTCCATCACGAACTGCCTGTTGCCATGGGCGATCAAGGCCCCCTTGTCGTCGATGATGTAGGAGTACCCCGCCGCCCCGTATCCGATCTCGTCCGTGATCTCGCTGAGCATCGTGGCGTCCAGGCGGGCCATAAGCACGGCCTGGACCTGCCCCCGGTCTCCCCTGATGGGCGTGGCCAGAATCAACACCGGTTGATTGGTCACGCGACTGATAATCACGTTGGAAAAGACCGTCCGGCCTGCCATGGCATCTTGGAAATACGCTCTGTCGCTCAGTTCCGCCGTGGTTCCGTCCGGATAGCGGGCCAAGCCGTTCGGGGAGATGACCCCCATTCCCAGATAGTTCAATCGGACGGTCTCATTTTCCAGGGCAGGCCGCTGCTGCATCCAGTCCATGGAGCGGATCACATGGCGGTTGGCAATGCCTTCCAGAGCCAAAATGTGATAATCCAGCTGACTCCTGACAAGCTTGGCTCCATCCTCGGCCATCAGCGGAATATTTTCCTCCACCTGGGCGACCACGGCACGGGAGGCGCGATCGTAGGCAATGTACCCCAACCCGCCGCAGACCAGGACCAGCAAGGTCAAAAAGCCGCCAAGCAGCTTGATTCCAATAGGTATGTTTTTCATGTTTCATCTCCTTCGTTTTATAATAGTTTCCATGTACTAAATGCTCTTCAACATGCTTTGTTCGCCTTTGCTCAACAGACTGTCCAGATCCAGCAGGATCAACAGCCGATCCGCCAGCTTCCCCACCCCTCGAATATATTCCGATTCGATCCCGGAAATGATCGGCGGTGGCGGTTCCACCGTGTTGGCTGGAATGCGCAGCACCTCGGACACCGAGTCCACCACAAAGCCGATAATGACGGAGTTGATCTCAATGACGATGATCCGGGTGTGCTTGTCGTGCTCCTGTCCGGCCATCCCGAAACGCGTGCGCAGATCGATGATCGGAATGACCTTGCCCCGCAGGTTGATCACGCCCTCCACGAAATCCGGGGCCTTGGGCACCCGGGTGATGCCCATCATCCGGATGATCTCCTGAACCTTGAGGATCTCCACACCGAATTCCTCCTCGCCGATGTGGAACGTGACCAGTTGCAGCAGATTGCTGTCTTTTTTTTGGTCCGATTCGTGTTGTTGCATGGTTTCTCCTTCGTATCGATAGTATCAGATTTCCGATTCAAAAAATGGTTGTTCACGGCAAATGCCGCTTGTCACCGGCCAGTCAACTCTCCGCCAGGGCCGGACGAATCGCGGCGATCAACTGTTCGCCGTCAAACGGTTTATGGAGCACGCCGCACACTCCCATTCCCTGAAGCAGCGACATGGTTTCCCTGTCGCCGTATCCGGTCATGACCAAGATATTGATCGGATCATCGGACTGCTTGAGGATCTTAATGAGTTCCAGACCGTCCATGACGGGCATCTTGATGTCGGTTACGACCAAGTCGACCCTCTGAACCTGCTCCGGCGCCTTCGCCAAAATCCGCAGAGCTTCCAAGCCGTTATCCGCTTCCAGCACCTGGAACCCGTGATGCTTGAGAATCAGCGCCAAGGTGAAACGAACCCTGGGCTCATCGTCAACGATGAGGATAAGCTTTCCGTCCATGCCCTTGCGTAAGCACAAGGTGTGCCACGGGCTCGCAGCAGCATACAAATCTGGAATAAAAGGAAATGTGTGAAAGACCGGGGCGAAAGGAGACAGCCAAAGCCGTCAACCCTGATTGTCAAAGGGGATGTTTGGACCGGAAAGGTCAAGAAAGGCGAGTGATGCAGCCAGGGTTGACGAAAGTTGAAGGCGTCAACCCGGGTTGACATTCTTGAATGAAAGGGGTTGTGAAAACGCGGGAATAAATTGGCGGCAACGCCTCCCTATACGTCAAAAGCCTCTGGACGAAAGAAGCGGATTGGGGCTACCGCGCCTTTTTAACCCGCTTATTCAATGCTTGCCGGGTAATACCAAGGATTGCCGCTGCCTTGGACTGATTACCGTTGGTTGTCCGCAGCGCCTGTTCCACCAGCATGTCGCCGGCTTGTTCCAGGGTGGGGAGGGGGTCGGGGTACTGCCATGACGCGGAGCGGCGGTCGGGATTTCGTTGCCTCGCGACCGGGCCGGCCAGACCGATCCCCGTGAGGTCGGCGACCCGTTTTCCCAGGATCGCCATGCCGCCTTCGGCCATGGCCGCGAAGACAAGCGAGCGAAGCTCCCGGATATTGCCTGGGAAACCATACGACGCCAACAGTTCCGCGACACGAGGAGACAGCGGTTCCCGGTTCGCGTTCAGTTCGGAACCGGCCTCGGCCAGGAAGAACTCGGTCAGGAACGGAATATCGCCCTTCCGCTCCCGCAAGGGCGGAAGATGGATGTGATAGGTGTTGATTCTGTACAGCAAATCCTCTCGGAACTGGCCGTGCTTCTGAGCCGCCTTCAGGTCCCGGTTGGTGGCGGCGATGATTCTGGCCGTGCACGTCTTGGGCGTGTCCGATCCCAGGGGATAGTAAACGCGGTCCTGGATGAGCTTGAGCAGTTTGACCTGCGAAGCCGGGGTCAGATCGCCGATTTCATCCAGAAACAACGAGCCGCCCTCAGCCTGCTCCACAAACCCTTTCCGGGCTTCGCGGGCATCGGTGAACGCCCCCTTGACGTGCCCGAACAGCGTGTCCGCGAAGACATTGTCGTCCAGGCCGGCAGCGTTCAGCCCGATGAACCGGCCCTTGCGCCCGCTGGCTTCGTGCAGGGCCGCGGCCAGCAAATCCTTGCCGGTCCCGGTTTCTCCGGTGACGAGCACGGGAGCGGACAAGGGAGCGACGACCTCAACATAGCTGAAGATTGCCCGCATCCGAGGATCCTGGGTGATGATCCTCCGGAAAATGTCCGGCTGATCCAGGCCGCCCGTAAGCAGTTTTCGTCTCAACCTGAAATTCTGCTCCAGAACCGAAGCATGGCTCATGGCCCGGCGCACCGTGGTCACCAACCTGTCCGGCTCCACGGGCTTGACCAGATAGTCGAACGCTCCGGCCTGGATGCACCGCACCGCCGTATCCGCCTCGTTGATCCCGGTGACCACCACCACCTGCACCAGCGGACTGCATTCCCGAACCCGTCCCAGGACCTCCTCCCCGGGCATGCCCGGCATGGAAAGATCCAGCAAGAGCACCCCGCTTTCCTGCTCTGAAAAATGGTCCAGGATTTCTCGGCCGTCATGAAACGTCCGGACGTCCGCGAAGCCGAATGATTTCAGCGTCAACAAAAAGCTTCGCGTCAGAGCCTGCTCGTCGTCGAGGATGTAAACGGGAAGATGAGGCGTGGAATCAGGCATGATCGTCCTTGCGTGTGGGTAACACCATTTCTAACTCAAAGCTTCTCTTTCGGTATCGGTATCGGTATCGGCATCGGGGTCGAATTAGGATTATTGGCGAACAAACAGTATCGATACCGATACCGATACCGACGCCGACCCCGATAACTGCATTTTCTCAAGCGAAAAACGCATTGCCGAAGTAGAATTGGTAAACCGCGCTACTCCGGGACGCTCAGGAGCACGGTGACCATCGTGCCCTGCCCCGGACTGGATTCAAAATGAATGTCGCCCCCATGATCCTGGATGATCGCGGAACTGATGGACAATCCCAGCCCGGTCCCTCCGGTTTTGTGTCGCGTGCTGTAGAACGGATCAAGGACGCGGTTCATGTCTTCGGGACGAATCCCCTCGCCCTGGTCCGTGATCCGGACGGCCACGGCCCTGCGCTCCGAGGCATGATGCGTCTCCAGAACAATGGACTGTTGCTTGTCGGTCAAGGCCTGACAGGCATTCAGCAACAGGTTGACCACCACCTGCTCCAGCTTGTGATGGTCCCCCTGGATCAGCGGCAAATCCGACGAAAGCGTTACGCTGAAGTTGTCCGTATACCTGGAGACGGCCTTCCCGATCAAAACCAGAGCCGATTCGACCACCTCGTTGATATTTACTTGGGCTGCCATATCCAAAGGCGTCTGACGGCAAAAATCCTTCAGTTCATTGATAATCTTGGCAATACGCCTGCTTCCTTCATTGATCCCGGAATACAATTCCAGGGCGTGCTCGCGCATCTCGCCAAAGGGAATTCCGGCAAGTTTGAGGTCGGGGTTGGTCCGCCAATACTCTTCCAGTATGGACGACACGTCCCTCCAGGCCCGCTCCAAGAGAGGCGCGTTGAGCATGATCAGATTGTTGGGGTTGTTGATCTCGTGAGCCACCCCGGCCACAAGGGTGCCCAGGGCGGTCATTTTGGAAGCCTGTGCCAGCTGCTCCTCCTGTTCCTTCTTGGCGATTTCCAACTGTCTTTTCTCGGTTATGTCCTGAAGCATGCCAATGATCGTCACGGCCTTGTCGCCATTATCGACCTTCACGTCCCCAAGGACCCTGACCCATTTCCGTTGGCCTCGGACAACGACCCGCAGTTCAAAATCAAATGCCTGGGGAGACCGCAAGAGCTTGTCCCGGGTCATGACCGTGAACTCGCGATCATCTTCATGGATGATCCACAAGACGTCATCAAAAAGAAGTTCTCCCTCTCCTTCCATGCCGATAATGCTGAACGCTTCTTCCGACCCCGTGAAAACATCGCGAACCGGATCGTATTTCCAACTGCCCATGCGGGCCAATCGCTCCGCTGCTTTCAGGTCGGCGTTGCTTTTCTGGAGCGCCGCCTCGGCCTTCTTTCGCTCGGTGACGTCCCGAGAACTGAAGAGGAGTTCTTTGGGATTGCCCTGGTCGTCAAAAATAAAGCCTCCCACCGTCTCAAGCCAAAGGTAGCTTCCGTCGGCCCGAGAACATCTCAGCTCGGCCTTTCGCGCACCGTCCTTGACGGCCAGAAAATCCTCAAAAGCCGCCATGATCTTCGGCTTGTCCTCCGGGTGGACGAACTCCATGATGTTCCTGCCCAGCCGGGAATCGACGTCATGCCCCAAAAGACTGCCGGACCTGCTGAGAAACAAAATTTTGCCCTCCAAATCGGTGAGGGTCACCATGTCGAGCATGTTGTCCGTGATTTTCCCCAGAAGGCGGGTCTGTTCCTTCAAAGCCTCCTGGGATCTTCTGAGATCCGTGACGTCCCGGACAATGGCCAAAAAATGCTCGCCACAGCCCGTCATCCGACTTTCAAAATGTCTGGTTTCACCGTCGATCATCGCCTCGTAGCCGCAGGAAACGCATGCTCCCTTCTCCGCGACCTGGCCGATGTGCCACAGGGTCTGTTCGGCGATATCCGGCCCAAGGACATCCCGCACATGGCGGCCCAGAAACATGGCCGGCTCCACCAGGAGAGCGCCGCCTGGCCCATGGTAGTCCAAAAACACCCCGCTCCGACTGAAGAGGAACATCAAATCCGGCAGGGCGTTGAGCAGGGCCTTGTTTCTGTCTTCGCTTTCCCGCAGTTTCTCATGATCCAGTTTGGCCTCGGTAATATCCGTGGTGAATCCCTGATAAAAAGCATTCTCTCCGTCTCGATCCCGGACCACCCGCGCATTCACGGACACCCAAATAATTGAGCCGTCCCGGTGCAACCGACGGGTCTGATGATTCCAGACCTGGCCGTGTTCTTCCAGAAGTCGTTTGAATTCCTCCCTGTCCGCGGGATCGACGTAGACCTGACCGGGGATGTCCTGGACCGCCTCCAGAAACTCCTGGGGAGATTTATAGCCGAACATCCTGGCCAAGGCGGTATTGACCGAAAGGTACTTTCCTTCGGGCGTGGAGGTGAAGATGCCGATGGGGGCGTGATCGAAAAAATCCGGATCGTTGATGTTGAAAGCAGTGCCGGTTTGGGTTGGAAAACACCCGCCACCTTGACCGTCTCCCCTTGGCGGATTACGTTTTATGCATGGAAACACAAATGACCTCCTCCCACGTTCCCTCGCCCCCTCCGCCGTCCTCCGGTGATTTCCTGGCCAGCCCTGAATTCAAGGCCATGGTTCGCAACGAACTTTCCGACATCCTGGCCGATTTTATCGCGACCCAGGAAAAGCGGGCCGGGCAGATTTCTTTGATCGAACGTATCGTGCGTGTCGAGGAAGCCCAGCGATCCCACGAACAGTTGACCAAGACGTTGTTGGAACAGATGAACCTCCGCTTCGAGTCCATGGACAAACGCTTCGAAGATATGGGCCGTCGCTTGGATCGATTCATGTTCTGGTCCCTGGGTTTGACCGTTTCCGCCACTTTTCTGATCATCACCTTACTCCGGTAGTTCCGGGTTGTTGATGGATCAACCTCTCAAAAACCTCTCATTCCTTCCTTAACGCCTCCCGCACCGCGGCCTCCAGTTCCTTCAACTGATACGGCTTGCCGATGAAGCCCGCTGCCCCGGATTTTAGGCTTTCCCTAGCCTGACCGTTGGCCGAATAGCCGCTGGAGATAAGCACCCGAACAGCCGGGTCGAGGCGGAGCAGTTCCTGGAGGCATTTGTGGCCGCCCATGCCGGGCATGTTCAGGTCCAGCAGGACCAGGTCGATGGTTTGGCCGTGCTCCTGGTAGATATCCAGGGCTTCTTCCCCGTTGGCCGCGTGGAGCACGACATAGCCGAAGTCTTCCAGGGCCTCCTGGGTCAGCTCCCGGATTGTCGGCTCGTCGTCCACCACCAGGATGGTTCTGACGTCGTTGTCGCCGTCCATATCGGCCTTGGGCTTGGGCTTGGCTTCGGGTTGATGTGGCTCGTCCGACCCTTCCTCGAAGGGATCGGCGGCCGGCAGGTAAATCCGGAACGTCGTGCCTTGGCCGGGTTCGCTGTAACAGTGAATGTAGCCGCCATGGCTCTTGACGATGCCGTAGACCGAGGCCAGCCCCAGGCCGGTGCCCTGGCCCACTTCCTTGGTGGTGAAGAACGGGTCAAAAGCCTGCTTGAGCGTTGCCTCGTCCATGCCGCATCCCGTGTCGGTGACCGTCAGGAGCACGTGACATCCCACGGACGAGCCGGGATGGCTGACAACGAAATTTGAGTCCAGTTCCACATTGCTGGTTTCGATGATCAACCGACCGCCCTCGGGCATGGCGTCAACGGCATTGTTGGCCAGGTTGAGCAGGATCTGTTCCATCAGCACCGGGTCGCCGGATATCGGACGGACCGCCGGATTAAGGCGCAGTTCCAAGGCGATCATCTTGGGAATGGTCCGCTCCAGCATCTGGGCCGCCTCGCGAACTTCCCGGTTCAGATCGACCGGCTCCTTGCCGGATTCAGCCTTGCGACTGAAGAGCAGAAGCTGTTGGACAAGCCTGGCTGCCCGGTCCAGGGACTTGGTGACGGATTTCATCCGGGCCGCACTTTGGGAGTCGCTGGATACGCTCCGGATCAATAACTCGATATTGCCGCGCATCACATGGAGCAGATTGTTGAAGTCGTGGGCCACGCCCCCGGCCAGAATGCCCACGGATTCCATCTTCTGGGCCTGAAGCAACTGGGCCTGGATCTTGGCTTTCTGGGCCAGAACCATGTTTGATTTCGCGCCGATCTCGCGCAACTCGGCTATGCGCAGCGCGTTCAGATCCACCGGCGTATCCTCGCCGCTTTCGCTGCGGGAGACGATTAGATCCAATTCACGAGAGAACCAGGCGGCCATGCGATGGCTGACCAGCAGCACCAGCATTGCCGTAACACAAAGAGCGATTCCGGCAATCAGGACATTGACGACCAGACGTTGGTTCATGCCCGCCTGCACTTCGGCCAACCGCGCTTCGATATCCTCAATGTACACGCCTGTCCCCAACACCCAGCCCCAGTCGTCCACGGACCGGACAAAGCTGAGCTTCTTGGCCGGTTCGCCTGTGCGCGGATCAATGGTGGCCACATATTCCAGGAACCCACCGCCGGGCTGTCGGCCGACGCGATCCAGCTCCTGCACCAGTTTCATGCCGGACGCGTCCAGCAGTTCCCAGCGGTTCCGGCCGATGTTCTCCTTATTGACATGATTGAGGCAGACCCCCTCCCGCGTGTGATTGAATATATATCCGACCTCTCCGTAGCGGACGGCGGCAATACGCCTGATCATGGCCTCCTGGGTTTGAGCTTCGACATCCTCCACGTATTCCCCAACGCCGATCACCCAGTTGTACGGCTCGAACAACTGAAGGTAGGCAATTTTCTTCCGCCCCAGCTGCCGGTGGTAACGCTCGTCGATCTCTGGTTTGCTCCAGTAATAGTCGACAAACCCGCCTCGCGAATCGGACAAGGCCGCGGCGACGAAACTCTGGATCAGCAATTGCCCTTGGCTGTCCACAAGATCGGTGTCGTCCCCCCCGATGGACCCTTCACGAAAAGGGTGGGCCACGAGAATATGGTCCGTGTCGTGAATCCAATAGTAGCCGCGGCCATTAAAAAAACGCAGCGGCATCAAGGCGTCGATGATCAGTTGCCTGACCTCGGCCTCGTCGCGCGACCCGCTTTCCCGGGCATGGATCGCCGTGGCGATGTCAATGGCCACGCGGACCTTTTCAAGAATATTCCGCTTCAGCCGATCCTCGACTTCGGCCTGATGAAAGGCTATTTCTTCAACCAGTTGCTGGACAATGGCCCGGACCTCGGCCTTGCGCAGGGCGAAATGGTCTTCATGGATGCGCTGCATCGTCTCGAGCTGATACTGGTGCTCGCGCTTGATCCAGAAGTAGCCCACGACCGTGCCGGAGAGCAGCAGGATGGCGACGACCACGACCTGGAAAACCTTTTTGTAGCTGTATGTTTTCATGGAGGTATGGGTTGGTTCAGGGTTCAGCTCCCTCAGGCCTCCGGCAACGTGAAATACACCGTCGTACCGTGGCCGGGGCGGCTTTCCAGCCGGATTCGGCCTCCGTGCTTTTCGATAAACTGCTTGCACAGCACAAGCCCCAGGCCGGTTCCCTTTTCGCCATCCGTTCCCAGCTGTCGTTTTCCTTTTTCCAGGGTGAAAACGGAGGACAGCACCTGCTCGCTCATACCTATGCCGTTGTCCTGAATCGCCATGGTCACTTTCCGGTCCGCTAGCCGGGCCGTGATGGCGATCTCGCCTCGGCGGGGGGTAAACTTGACGGCATTGAAGAGAACGTTCCGGATCACGGTCTTGATCATGGGCTGATCAACCAGAACGGTCAGCCCCGGAGGAATGTCCACGCGAAGGGAAATTTCCTTGCCCTTGGCCAGATCCTTGGCCGTGGACAACCCCATGTGCAGCAGGTTGTCCAGGCTGGTCGGCGTGGGTTCGAAATCGATCCCTCCCTGGCTCATCCGAGCCCATTGCAGCAGGTCTTCCAGGAGGTTGAAGGTGTTTCGGGCGTTCTTGTGCAGGGCGGTGGCAAGGAACCCGAAATCCTGTTCGGAAAAGATCTCCGGTTCCCGGGCCAGCATTTCCGTCGAGACCACGAGGCCGGACATGGGGGATTTCAGGTCATGGGCAATGATGGCGAAGAGCATGTCCTTTTCCGCTACCGCCTGCCGCAATTGTTCATTGATCTGGGCAATTTCTCGCTCCGCGAGTTTGCGCGGGGTAATGTCGCGCACCGCGGCCACCCGCAAGGTTTCATCCCGGGTGACGAAATTTCGCGCTTCCAGCTCGGCGAAAAAGACCTCTCCGCTCTTTTTCACGGCCCGGACCGTGTAGGGCTGGGCATACTCCTTGAGGATGTTGGATCTGACAATGTCCCGATCCTCCTCATGAATGATCAGCTCCAGGATGTTCACCCCCAAAATTTCGTCCCGTTCATAGCCGAACAACCTGCTCAACGAGGGATTCAAGTCCCTGGCCACTCCATTTTTGTGGATGACGATCCCTTCCAGGGTCACATCGGAGAGCAGCCGGTAGCGCTCCTCACTTTCGCGGCGCGCCGCCTCAGCCCGGACCTGCTCACTGATGTCGGTGAGGATGAGCAGCAGATGCCGCCGGGCGTCATGAGCCGGCTGGTCCTGGCTTTCCTTTTCCATTCTCCCGACGCACCGCACGGTTGGACCGCCGTTTTGGCCATGCAGCCGGAAATCCAAATGCTTTCCCTGGGGATTCTTGAAAAAGGCCTTGAACCGTCCATAAAAAGCCGAGCGTTCCGTGGGATCAATACAGTCGGCCAGGGCCTTTCCGGACAGGTACGCGGGCTCCCGCCCGACCATCCCGGCAAAGGTCTCATTGGTCTGGACGATGATCCCGGTTTCATCAATGGTCAAATACCCGACCGGCGCATCGTTAAAGAGCCTGGCGTATCTATCCCTGACCAGTTCCAACTGCTTCTGGGTTTCGCGCAATTCCTCGTTTTGGATTTCCAGTTCGATCTGATGAACCTGATAATCATGGATCAAGTCCTTGATCTCCGGCCCGGAGAGCTTGTCAACCGGCTGGGATGCCTTTTCCAGGCGCGCCTCAGCCTGGGTGCGCAAACGTCGCAGCCTTTCGTCAAAACCATCACGCATGTTCCTTTCCCCCGACGAGTTGGGTCTTCTCACCCTCGAGTCTTTTGCGCTCCGTAATCTCAAAGGCGCTCTCCAGCCTGACCATCCTGCCGTCCGTCCACTGAATGGCCCTGTCAAAGCAGTGGTACCATTTTCCCGTCTTCTCGTTGAAAAACTCCCAGGAGTGAACCCCGGTCGGACTGCCCTGGGCGTCCAGAAGCTTATGGTTGGTGCAGAAATCACAGGGTCCTTGCTGATCATCCTGGAGGACGCTCCAACACTTTCTACCGATCGCGTCGCCGAAATCCCCTTGACCGTACCTGTTGATGAACAGAATCTCGTGGGTCTCCATGTCCGCGACGTAGATCAGGGCATTGATGCTGTCCAAAACCGTCACCAACCGTTGCTGCGCGGACCGGGCCTGTTCTTCCGCCAGTTTGCGATCCGTGATGTCCGCGAAGATGCAGGCAAATTGACGCGGAGCAGGTCGGAAAGCCGAGACCTGGAAATACTTGTCCAATTCCTTGGTATAATTTTCAAATGTAACCGACTCCCCGGTCTTGGCCACCTGTCCATAGGTCTCGATCCAGTGCTTTTCCGTGGCCGGAAGAACGTCACGGACAGTCCTGCCGACAATCTGTTCGCCCTTGAGCCCGGTCATTTTCTCAAAGGCGGGGTTCACGGCAAGAAATCGATAGTCCACGGGATCACCCAGAGGGTCGCGGATGATCTCATGCACCGCGAAACCGTTGAGCATTTTGTTGAACAAGGTTTGGTAATCCTGCTCCGCCTTGCGCTTTTCCGTGATGTCTTCAAATGTTGCATAGACCTGAAAGGGTGTTGCTTCGCCGGGCTGAAAAAGCGGCGTCGCGGTAATGACCAGCCAGATGTGCGCGTTCTTGTCCGGGTGAAAGACGCCCCGGATCACGGGCCCCAGCTTTTGCCCCGTGCGCAGGGCGATCATGGCCGGATGATCCGTCCCCGGCACCTCGGCGCCGTCCTCAAGAATCATTCGCCAGCGCGGATCCATGGACGTCTTGCCCAGCATCTGTTCCAGGGTCAGGCCAAGAATCTGCTCGGCCGCGGGATTGGCTGAGATAATCGCGCCATCCGCGGAGTGATAGACCACCCCCTGGGACATGGTTTCAAAGAGCCGGCGATGCCTGGCTTCGCTGGATCGCAGAGCGTCTTCGGCCTCCTTGATTTTGGTGATGTCCACAAAGGAGATCAGCGTTCCGGAAATAACCTCCGGGCCCACGACATAGGGAATGACCCGCATCAGATGCCACCGCCCGTCCCCGGCCCGGACCTCGTGCTCTTCCAGTTTGCCGTGGCCCTGCACCGCCTCGATGATCCGCACCGGATCGACATCCTCCAGGTTATGGGAAATGTGGGTCAGCGGACGCCCGATGTCGCTCTCCAAAATTTTAAAAATATTGGTAATTTTGGGTGAAAACCGTCGGATTTCCATGTTCTCGTCCAGCAGGAGCTGTCCGATCTGGCTGGCACTCAGCAGGTTGTCGACATCATTATGCAATTCGCTCAGTTCCATGATCTTGGACTGGTATTCGGAATTCACCGTATACAGCTCTTCGTTGGTGGACTGCAGCTCCTCATTGGTGGACTGCAATTCCTCATTGCTCGCCAGCAGCTCTTCATTGGTGGCCTGCAGCTCCTCGTTGGACGTCTCCAATTCTTCCACCGTGGCCTGGAGGTTTTCTCGGGTGAATTGCAGTTCCTGCTCCAGATCGCTGATGCGCTGTTCGGCCTCGTGAGAGACGTCATAGGTCTGTGTGGTCTGCGCCGCATCCGGGGTGGCCGGCTTTCTGACCTCGTTCAGAAAAACGGCCACCAGTGGCTCCTGGCCTTTTATTTGGGGCAAAGGCTTGATGCGCAAATCCACCATCCTGAATCCATCCTGGTGGCGCAGCCTGATGTTCGAAAAGCGCAACGCCTCCTGCTTGCGAAAAACCTTTTGAATGCCCGTGGACAAGGGAATGGCCAGATCCTTGGCCGCCATCTTGGAAATATCCGTGGACAGCCTGCCCGAGGGCAGCTTGAAGTAGCCTTCGGTCTCGCCGATAATATGCAAGACCTCCATCTGCTCATTCACGATAACGGCCAGGTGATCCAGGTCTTCGCTGAGCGCCTCGATGAACCGTTCCAGAACACGGTCCTCGCCGCGCTGATCCCGACGCACACCGGCAAAAGGCCTTCCGGCTTCCCGATAGTTGCGGCTCGGAACCTGGGGGAGTTCACTGGAATCCTTGATGTGCCTGAGTCGCCCCCGGGTCCGATACACTTTGCGCTTTTGATCCATATTTTCAAAATAGTCGCCCATGTCGCCGATGGTCTCGCTGGTGCCCAAAACCAGCAATCCGCGCAGGTTGAGAGAAAAGTTGAAAAACTCGAAAACCTTGCGCTGCAAGACCGGCTGAAAATAGATGAGCAGATTGCGGCAGGAGATCAGATCAATATTGGTAAAGGGCGGATCCTTGATCAGGTTGTGCTGGGCAAAGACGACCATTTCCCGAATCTCCCGGGAAATCTGATAACTGTCCTTCCTCTTGTAAAAATACTTGATCATCAGGTCTTCCGGAACATCCGCGACAATGCTTTCCGGGTAGACGCCGTTGGCCGCGAACTGCACGGCGTTGCGGTCGATGTCCGTGGCGAATATCTTCAAGTCACGGTTCACTCCGGACTCCAGCATGTATTCCTTGGCCAGGATGGCCAGGGTATACGCCTCCTCGCCCGTGGAACACCCGGCGACCCAGAACCTGCTTTCCCGATTCGCGGCCTTGTCCAGGACGTCGGGCAAACACTCCTGCCGCACAAAGTCGAAAACATCCCGGTCCCGAAAAAAGCGGGTCACGCCGATGAGCAGTTCCCGGAACAGGGTGGCCGCCTCGGCAGGATAACTCTGCATATAGGCCACATATTCCTTGATCTCGTCGATCCGGTTGATGGACATCCGCCGTTCAATCCGCCGGGTCACCGTGCTGGGCTTGTAATAGGTGAAATCCACCTTGAACTTCTCGCGCAGGATGGAAAAAATGCGCGCCAGGGCGTCCTCGTCGCTGATCACGGTTTCGGAACGCTCCGCTTTTACCACAAAGGGGTGCTTGGCATAGGACAGCAGGCGTTCGGGCATCTCGTCCGGCGGCAGGATAAAATCCACCAGGCCGGTGGAAACGGCCGCCCTGGGCATGCTGTCGAACTTGGCCGAATCCTCGCTTTGCACCATGGCCATGCCGCCGAATTCCTTGATGACCCGGACCCCGCGCATCCCGTCGCTGCCTGATCCCGAAAGAATCACGGCCACGGCCTTTTCCCCCTGATCCTCGGCCAGAGAGCGCAGGAAAATGTCAATGGGCAGGTTGATGATCCCCCGGACGTGCTCCTGGTCATTCAAGAGCAGCTTGCCATGAAAAATGGTCAGGTTTTTCTTGGGCGGGATCAAATAGACATTGTTGGGCAGAACCACCATCCCGTCCTCAGCCCGGTGGACCGGCATCGCGGTTTTCTTGGACAGGATTTCCACCATCAGGCTCTTGTAATCCGGTGAAAGGTGCTGGATGACCACGAAGGCCAGCCCGCTGTCCGGGGCCATGCCGGTAAAAAATGACTCAATGGCCTCCAACCCGCCCGCGGACGCCCCCACCGCGACATACAGGGAAGGAACCGCGGAGGCCGGAGTGGGAGGCGATTGGCCTGAGTTCTTTTTTTGGGATGGAGTGGAATGTTTCCTGGGCATATCAGGACCTCTGTTTAGGGGGTTCACGGTTCAGCGGTTCAGCGGTTCAGCGGTTCACGGTTCAGCGGTTCATGGTTCAGCGGTTCATGGTTCGTGGTGAAGTGGTACTGGTTTTTTGGTTTGGGTTAAAAGGGTTCCGCAATCCTGAAAGGATTCAAGCGTAAAGCCGGTGGTTTCAACCACCGGAAAATGGTCTCCCCCATTGCTGAGTTCTGAAAGGACGACATGGGCTGTTGAATTGAAAAAAATGTCGTCCTTTCAGGACTCGGGATTGTTGTGTGGTGCATTCCGGTGGTTGAAACCACCGGCTCTACGATTTCTCCCTTTCAGGGAGATGGAACAACAACATCCCATGACAACTCCAATCTGCCTGCCCAGGGTGATTGAGCAGTTACGGTGAAAAGGGTTCCACAATCCCTTTCAGGGAGATTGAACAACAACATCTCACGACAACTACAGGCCGTCCGAAAGATTGGAGGACGCCTTGAAGGGCAAAACCACATGCACCGTGGTTCCCTGACCGACCGAACTTTCAACATGGATATTCCCATTCATCAGTTCCACCAGGCGGTGCACGATGGACAGCCCCAGGCCAGCGCCTTGGTAGGAACGGGTGTAGGACTCGTCCACCTGGACAAAGGGTTTGAACAGGCCGTCCACCTTGTCGTCCGGGATGCCGATACCCGTGTCCGAGACCGAGAACAGCACCCGTGTATCGCCGCCCTTGGCCGGAGAAAGAGTCGTCATCTGGAGGTGAACGGCTCCCTTGGCCGTGAACTTCAGGGCGTTGCCCACCAGGTTGAACAGGATCTGTCGAACCCGGGCCTCGTCGCCGACCAGTTTGGCGGGGATGGTCGGGTCGATGTCGCAACGCAGCTCAAGCCCCTTCTCCCCGGCCATGACCGTGAACAGGTCCGTGACCGACTGCCCAAGCTCGCTGACTTCAAATTCGGCTTCGTAGAGCACCATCATCCCGGCCTCGACCCGGGACAGGTCCAGGATGTCCGAAAGCAGGCGGGTCAGGCGGTTGGCCGAGGTGAGGCTTAGTTGGACGTACTTGCCCTGTTCGGGGTCCAGGTCCGTGGTTTCCAAAAGCTGCATCATGCCCATGATCCCGTTCAGGGGAGTACGGATTTCGTGGGACATGTTGGCCAGGAACGAGGATTTGGCCTGATTGGCCGCCTCGGCCTGCTCCTTGGCCGCCAACAGCGCCGTTTCGGCCTGCTTGCGGTCCGTGATGTCCGAAAAAATGCAGGCGAACTGGCCGGGTGTCGGGCTGAACGCCGCAACCACGAAATGCCTTTGAAGTTCAGCGGCATAATTGTCGAAAACCTCAGGTTCCCCGGTCAGGGCCACCCGTCCGTAAATCTTGACCCAATACCGTTCCGTTCCCGGAAGAACTTCCAGGACGGTCTTACCGACGATGTCCTCTCCTCGCAGCCCTGTGGCCCTCTCGAAGGCTGGATTCACGGCCAGGAATCGATAGTCCACCGGCTCGCCGGACTCGTCGCAAATGATCTCATGCAAGGCAAAGCCGTCCAGCATTTCGCGGAACAGCGCCTGGTACTGCTCCTCGCTGCGCTTGCGTTCCGTGATGTCCGTAAAAAAAGCCACGGCCAACTCTTCGCCATGTACAGTTTCGATTTCCGCGACAATGTCGACGAAAAAATGGCTCCCGTCCTTGCGGAGGCATGGAACATTGCTGACGGATCTTGTCCCACCGTTGACAAGGGAAGTAAATGCCGCAAGGACTTGCACCAAGAATTCAGGTGGATGCAGGTCCATGACTTCCAGGGCCAACATCTCGTCCAGAGTGTATCCGAACATTCGGCAGACAGCGTGGTTGGCGTAGGCAAAGCGTCGTGTGTGCATGTTCGCGGCGAGAATACCGTTGCTGCTTCCGTCAAAAATCACCCTGTACATGGCCTCGCTCTCGCGCAACGCGACCTCGGCCCTCCTGCGGACTACCAACACGGCCACCAGCGCGGCGATGCACACGGCCAGAAAGGCGATCACCACCGTCACGGGCCAGATCAACGCTTTATGGCGGGCATAGAAAGACTCTGGCTGGTTGATCACAACGGCACCGGTTGGCAGGTCCGCCACGTTCACGCCGAAACGCCGTATCTGCTGGTAGTCGAACAGGGGCTTGTTCGGACTTTCCATGATCACCGGCAGGTGGTCCGGATGCTGGCCGGCAAGGATCCGGCCCGCCAGTTCCCCGACCGTACGCCCCTGCTCCCGGGCGCTGACCAGGAATCCGCCCAGAGCGCCCTGCCCCAGGTCAAAATCCCAAAAGGTCAGGACCGGGCCCGGCGACTCGCGAGAGATAATATGCATGCTTTCCGACACGGAAAGATAGCCGCCCCGGCCATCCAGGAGGTTGTTCAACCGCAGGACAAGACTGTCTCGGGGCAAGGCCCGCAGCACCTCCGGGGCCTCCTGGCCGGTAAGGTTCAACAGCTCCCGCATCTCCACCCGGGAGGCGAACTGATCCGCCACGGCCCGGTACAGTCTCAGGTTGGCCCGGCCTACGGTTGAGCGCTCGTCCACCACGGCAAAGACATGGCTGGTCCTGGGAAACAGCCGCAGCCCCAGTTCCAGGTTCCGGGCAATGCTGATTTCCTCATTGACCCCGGTAATGTTGGACTGCCCGGCAATGCGCTCCGGGGTGAAGCTGTTGATTCCGGCAAAGGCCACGGGCACACGGGGAAACAGTTTCTCGCGGACCCGGAACACGAAATCCAGGGCCTCGTCATCCGAGGCGATGATCAAGTCCTGGGGCTTTGAACGGTACTTCTGCCAGAGAAAGGAGGTCACCCACTGTTGATATGCCTCCCCTGCATTCCGCCGCAGATCCAAATGCTCGATAGCCAGGTCCACATGCTCCATGCCCCCCAAAACATCCCGCACCCCCTGGACAATGCCGTCGTTCCAGGCATCTCCATGATGGTAGGAGGTGATCAGCAGCACCTGCTTGTGCTGCATGGCGGCCTGGGCAGCCGGGGACATCGCCAACCCGCAGCAGATCGCCACAAGAACGCCAATAAGGACGCGGATCATAATCGACCTCCTCGCGTCACCCTCTCCAGCACCCTCGCCAAATCCTCCATCCGCACCGGCTTGGCCAGGTAGTCGTCCATGCCCGCTTCCAGGAATTTTTCCCGGTCCCCGAGCATGGCATAGGCGGTCAGGGCGATGATGGGGATGTGGAGTTCACGGTTCAGCGGTTCACGGTTCACGGTTGGGGCCGTGGTGTTGTCGGGATGGGTTGCATTTTGCGCAACTCCGTCGGGCGCACCGCGGTGCGCCCCTACATCAGCACCGTCATCTGCTATCTCGCCAACCGTTGAACCGTTGAACCGTGAACCGTGAACCTCCGCGGCGCGAATGCGCCGCGTCGCCTCCACCCCGTCCACCACCGGCATCTGCACGTCCATCAGGATCACGTCAAAGTCCTGTGCGGCAAGTAGGTCCAGAACCTGTTGTCCGTCCTCGGCCAGGGTCACGTCGTGACCGGCTTTTTCCAGGAGCTTCATGATCGGCATGGCATTGGACGGTTCGTCCTCGGCCAGCAGGATGCGCAGGCTCTGTTTTGCCTTGGTTGATTCCCAGGGCTCTTGATCAGCGGGAATGTTTATTCCCTTTGGGAGTTTGAAGGGCAAGAGCACCTGCACCGTGGTCCCCTCGCCGACAGCGCTTTTCATTGAAATCTTCCCGCCCATCAGGTCAACGAGCCGTTTGACAATGGCCAACCCCAAACCGGCCCCCTGGAAGCTGCGGGTGTAAGAGCCGTCCACCTGGACAAAGGGCTGGAACAGTCCATTCAGCTTGTCTTCCGAGATGCCGATGCCCGTGTCGGAGACTGTAAAAAGCACATTGCAGACACCATCCTCGCCGGTACCCAGCAAAGCCATTTCCAGCCGGACATGCCCCTGTTTCGTGAATTTCAAGGCGTTGCCCACCAGGTTGAACAACACCTGCCTGACCCGCGCCACGTCACCGATGAGGTGTGCGGGCATATCCGGATCAATGGCACATTCCAGGTGGACGCCCTTGTCCCTGGCCTTGACGGTGAACAGATCAGAGACGGAATCGCCAAGCTCCTGGACCATGAATTCGGCCACAAAGATTTCCATCTTCCCCGCCTCGACCCTGGACAGGTCCAGAATGTCCGAGAGCAGCCGGGTCAGTCGGTTGGCCGAGGTTGTGCATAATTTTACGTACTGTTGTTGGTCGGCGTCCAGAGTCGTCATTTCCAGAAGCTGCATCATGCCCATGATGCCATTGATCGGGGTGCGGATTTCGTGGGACATGTTCGCAAGGAATTCGGACTTGGCTTGGTTGGCGGCCTCGGCCTGTTCCTTGGCATGGGAAAGAACGTTTTCGGCCTGCTTGCGGTCGGTAATGTCATAGCAATAGCTGATATACCCGGTGAAGTTGCCTCCGCTGTCATGGCGCGGGTTACTCAAGTCGAGGATCCACCCATATTCGCCGTTCGCCTTGCGCAGACGGTATTCCATTGAAAAGGGTTCGTGGCGGTCGAAATGACTGACATAAATATTTATGCACCGATCGAAGTCGTCCGGGTGCACGCCTTCCGTCCAACCATTACCGATTTCTTGTTCGAGGGTGCGGCCGGTGTAGCGTAGCCAGGGTTCGTTGAAGTAGTTGCACAGCTTATCGACACAGGATGTCCAGATCAGGGCAGTGCCGCCATTGGCCAAGGTGCGGAAGTAGTGCTCACTTTCTTGCAGACTGGCCTGGGTTTCGTGCAATGCATCTGCCTGTTGGCGCAAGGCGTCTTGTTGGGCGAGATTGTTGCGGTGGTACTCCTTGAATAATTGGCGCATCCAGCGCGAGAATATCCACGAGACGGTCAGGCCGAGCAGTAGGGCCACCAGCCCCGCTAGCGCGATTGTCAGTGCCTGCCGGGTACTCAGCTGCGTGTGGGTTTGTTGTTCAGTTGCGATCGCTGCTTGCATCTCGTCATCGAACAGGGTGGTCACCACGACCCACTGCCAGGGTGCATAGGTTTGAACATAGGCCGTTTTTTTCGCCAGTGTGCCGGTGTCTGCTTGCGGCCAATCGTAGTGGACGATGCCGCCGCCGGCTCGGCCAGCGCTCAGCAGCTTTTCGAGAACGCTGCGTTCAAAGTCAGGCAGGTCAGCTTCTGTCTTGCCTTCGAGCGCGGCATTGGAGGGCGAGAGCAGCGAACTGCCACCGGCATCGAACAGCGCAACGTAGCCGGTTGTGCCGAAGCGGTAAGTGCGCAGTTGCAACATCACTTCCTGCTTTTGCTTTTCCTCCCACTTGTAGAGGTAGTCGCCGGTGCCGATCAGCCAGTCGTAAGGCTCGAAATATCGGACGTAGGACAGCTTGTCGGCCATCACTGCGGGATTTTCCGGCGTGTACCAGCGATAGCGCGAGAAGCCCTCGCCGCGAGGCAGCCTTGCGGCGGAAATCAGACCTCGCATAATGAAGTGGCCGGTGTCATCCTGGTTGTCGAGCAGGGTCTTGCCCTCAAGCTCTGGCGACGTGGGCAGGAGGATGAACTGGCCGTTCATGTCATCGATGAAAAAATAGCCGCGGCTGTCGTAAAAACGTACCGGCCTGAGCGTCTCGACGATCATTTTTCGTACTTCAGCCGCTGGCCGGAGGGCAGACTCCCGTGTGTGGATGGCTTCGGCAATCTGGTAGGCGCTATCCACCTGCAGCATGATGCTTTCGCGCAGGACAGCTTCGGTCTGGCTGCGTGTATATTCGATGGTGGTGATGACATGGTGCATTTCATCCTGCAGGCGTGCAACGGTCTGTTCGGAGAGGGCCTGCTCAATTCGGTTGAAGGACGATTGCGCATCCTGCCGACTTTGCCACAAGTTATAGCCGGCAAGCCCGACCGTTAGCAACAGCACGATAATCAGCGTGCCGACCAGATGTATGCGCGGGATTGACTTTTCGTTGGCGATCAGCCGCATATCCTTTCTCCAGGAAAGCGCCAGTCAAAGCCGGCAGGTTGTAGTGAATGCAAGTTTCATACATTGGCAGGCAGGGTGAAAAACACCGTCGTTCCCTTGCCCAGCTCGCTTTCCGCCCAGATTTCCCCGCCGTGTTGCTCGATGAACTGCTTGCACAGGATCAGCCCCAGGCCGGTGCCTTTTTCGCCTTCCGTTCCCAGATAGCATTTGACTTTGTTCAAAGTGAAGGTTGCGGACACTACCTGTTCGTTCATGCCCATACCGTTATCCTGAACCGCCACCGTGACCGTTTGACCTTCCTGGCGCGCCCTGATGACGATCTCGCCGCCCCTATGGGTGAACTTGATCGCATTGAAGAGAATATTGCGGATCACGGTCTTGAGCATGGGCTGGTCGGCACGAACCGTCAGGCCTTGGGGGACATCCCTGCGGATGGCGATACCATTGGCCCTGGCCATGTCCTGGGCAGTGGAAAGCACCATATTCACCAGTTCATCCAGACCGCATGGCTCGGGCGCGAAATCAATGCCCCCTTGGCTCATCCGCGCCCATTGCAGGAGGTCCTCCAGGAGATCAAAGGTGTTCCTGGCGCTTTTATGCATTTCTTTTGCGAGGACTCTGAATTCCTGTTCAGATACAATTTCAACTGGATTAGCCAGCATTTCGGTGGAAGCCAGGAGGCCGGTCATGGGCGATCTCAGGTCGTGGGCAATGATGGAGAAGAGCTTGTCCTTTTCGACGTTGGATTTTTGGAGCTCCTGGTTGATGTTTTTTACTGCATCCTCGGCCTGTTTGCGGTCGGTAATGTCCAGAATAAATCCATCGAGATAGATCACGCCTCCATCCTTGCCGGGAATGCCTCTGCCTTTTTCATGCACCCAACGGATATCGCCGGCCTTGTGGCAGATCCGGTATTCGATGTCCCATGCCCGCCCACCAGTTACAGCCATATTGACGCCTTGCGCCACAAGTTCGGCATCGTCGCGGTGGATGACGCTTTCGAAGGTCCGCACGGCGTTATGGATAAAATCGCCGGCCGGATATCCGGTCAGGGATTCAACCACGTCGCTCATGTAGAGCATGGTCCAATGCCCGTCATGCACGCAACGGAAGGTTATCCCGGGGATGTTGTCCACCAGGGATTGATACTGGTCCCGGGCGCTTTCGATCTCAGCGGCCAGCTTTTTCCGTCTGCCGGCAGAGCGGGTGATCAGCACGATGGCCGCACCCTGGGCAGCGACAAAGGCCAGCAGGGTCAATATCAGGGCTTTCGTGCGCCAGTTCAGGCTTGCGGTGCGTTCGGCCAGGAGACTTTCCAGCTCGGCCTGACTGGCGATGACGGACGTCACGTCCTGAATAATGGAAAACAAGACCGGCACACCCTGGATATGCACTGGCCAGGAGTTAACCTCGACATCACGAATTTGGCCGGACGCCAGGCGGTGCTTGAACCGGAAACTGTTGATGCGCTCCAGCCTGGCCAGCTCCAGGGCCGCCTGGACCTCGTCCTCTGACAACGCATTAACATCCTTGATGTTCATGGCCAGCATCCGCTGCAAGGGATAGCCGTAAAAATCGGCCGCGGCCTGGTTGAGGTCAAGGATGCGGCCATCCTCGGCATCCAGGATCAGCATGACTGATCCATGCCGCTCGAACATTTCGTAGGAAAACTTCGAATCACGGCCAAACCCGCCCTGACGCAGGCGGATCCATGCCGGGTTCTGGTTATGCACGACAGCGTCCCGGGGCAGCCTGAACGGCTCGACCCCGTGGCGAAGCAGGGCCGGGGCGTCAAAAAAATCCCGGTTGGGACTGTCCGAAACAATGGGCAGCTCCGCTGGCCGCGCACCTTGGGCAATCGCGGCAACCATCGTTGCGACCACCCGCCCCTGGTCCGCGGCGCTGGCCATGCGCCCCCCGACCACGCCGGTCCCCAGGTAGAAGTCCCAGAGGCCAAATACCGGGCATGGGGCCGCGTCAGTAATCAGCCGTGCGCTTTCCTCGTAGGTGAAAAACCGCCCGGTCGCATCCATGTTGAAAACCGTCAGCAGCACTGCATCCGTTTTCGGATGCAGGCCGGCAACCTCGGCAAGCAGAACATCGGTTTCGGGATTGTCGATGTACGTGATCTCGACGCCGTCGAGAACGTCGCCCAGGTCGGCCCGCGCGGCCCCGGATTCGGCCAGGCCGGTGGGGGTTCCGTCCGAAATCACGGTCAACCGTTCCATTTCCGGAAGCATCATTCGCATCACATCGAACGTACCCCGGGCGTCCGTCACTTCCATGACCCCGGTAAACCAGCCGGTGTCGTCGATCATGCTCGGGGAAAAATAATTGATCCCGCAAAACACGATGGGTGTTTGCGGAAAAAGGGTTTCCCGGTGTCGCTTCGCAAAATCCAAGGCATCATTGTCGCTGACAATCACCGCGTCGAAAGAGACTCCAAGGAGTTTTGCGGCAAAATAAGGCAACAGGTAGTCCTCGCTACTGGCCAGGGGGAGGCGCTTGGTGTCCATATACTCCACCGTGATCTCGAAACCCAGCGGATCAAGCGTCTCAAAGACCGCCTTGGTCAGTGCGTCGGACCAGGACAATCCCTGATGGTAGGAATTCAGCAAGAGAATGCGCGGAGCTGCGTCGTTCGCGGCATGCTCGGTCCCACGGCCCAGGAGATTCACCGGCCAGAGCGCCGACAGCAGGCAAACCGCGGCCAGCACTACCGACCATTTCCCCGGCACCGGCCAGAGCCACACACGCAAGCACCCGGCAAACCGCAACGCCGGCAACCAGGAGAACACGTTTGGACGACTGATCATGGCCTCTCGCTTATCCCTGTTCGGAGATTGTCCAATACCTTCATTAAATCCTCCATTTTCACCGGCTTGGCCAAATAATCATCCATCCCCTCGGCCAAAAACTTCTCCCGATCCCCGGACATGGCGTGGGCGGTCAGGGCGATTATTGGCATTCTGGGATGCTGGAATGCTGGGATGCTGGAATGCGGAGATTCTGGGATGCCGGGATGGTGGGATGCTGGAATGCAAAGATGTGAGGATGGCTTGGGTATCGAATCCGTGTCCTCGAGATGGCGATCGGATTGTTCTGAAATGCCGACGTCTTTATCAGTCTTTTCAATTCCAGCATTCCAGTATTCCAGCATTCCAGCATTATGTTCCAATCTTCTGATCTCCCTGGTTGCGCAAAGCCCGTCCACCACCGGCATCTGAATATCCATCAAGATGCAGTCAAACGATTGGGCCTGGAACAGTTCCACGGCATCATGGCCGTTTTCAGCCAGGGTGACGGTATGGCCGGCTTTTTCCAGCAATTTGCGGATGGGCAGGGCGTTGGAGGGGTCGTCTTCGGCCAGGAGGATGCGCAGGGAACGGGGTGGGAGGGCTGGGGGCGGGTCACACTGATGCGTGGTCGGCTTCAAGTCGTCCGGCAGTTTGAAGGGCAGGACCACATGCATGGTGGTGCCCTGCCCGGTGATGCTTTCCACGGCAATATTCCCGTTCATCAGGTCCACGATCCGCTTGACGATGGCCAGGCCTAGGCCCGCGCCCTGGTAGGAGCGGGTGTAGGAGCCGTCCACCTGGACAAAGGGCTTGAACAAGCCCGCCAGCTTGTCATCCGGGATGCCGACGCCCGTATCCGTGATCGAGCACATCAGCCGGATATCGCCGCCCTTGGCCGGAGAAAGACTTGTCACCTCGAGCCGCACGGTACCGTTGTCCGTGAACTTCAGGGCATTGCCCACCAGATTGAACAGGATCTGCCGGAACCGGATATCGTCGCCGATGATGCCGTCAGGGACGGTGGGATCAACGACACATTCCAGGGAAATCCCCTTGTCTCTGGCTGGAATGGATAACAGGTCCGCAATGGAATCGCAGACATCCCGGGTCCGGAATGCCGCTTCTCCCAGGACCAGCATTCCCGCCTCAACCCTGGAAAGGTCCAGAATATCCGAGAGCAGACGGGTCAGGCGGTTGCCCGAGGTGACAGCCAGATCGACTTGCTCGGCCTGCTCGGGATCGAGAGAAGTGGTCCGCAAGAGCTGCATCATGCCCATGATCCCGTTCAACGGCGTCCGGATTTCGTGAGACATGTTGGCCAGGAATTCGGACTTGGCCTTGTTGGCCGCCTCGGCCTGTTCCTTGGCCTGGGCCAGGACTTGCTCGACTTTCTTTTGAAAGGTGACATCCTGAATGACCCCGGATACCCGGATAGGTTTGCCGTATTGATCCTTCTCAAGGCCTGCCTTCGAAACGACGATTTTCGGCGCATCCCCATTGGCAGGCCTGACTTCATATTCAAGGTCATACGGTTTCCCGTCCTGGATCAAGTCCACCAGGGCCTTACGAATCCTCGCTCTCTCTGGCATACAGGCTTCAATTGCATCAATCGGGAATAGGTTCGACTCCGACGGTGTCATGCCGAGAATGCGGAACCCCTCGTCGGACCCCCAGATGCTCCCCGAAGCAATGTCGTATTCCCAACTACCAACAAGAGCCAAACGCTGGGCTTCCTTCAACCGCTTTTCGCTCTTCAGCAACGACTGTTCAGCCTGCGTCTGCTCGGTCAAATCCAGAACAACGCCGACAAGGCCGGTTACAACTCCTTGCTCGTCGATAAGGGCAGCTTTGTGAAAGATGACGTCCCGCAGCTCGCCCCGGGCGTTCCTGACCTTGGACTCGTAGACCTGGGTTCCAGAGTTTTCAAACAACTCAATATCCTTGGCATGGTAAATTTGCGCAAGATCAGGCGGGTTGACGTCAAAAACGGTCTTGCCGATCAGTTCCTTCCTGCTCGTTCCGAAAAATTTCTCAAAAGACTTGTTGAATCCTTGATAGCGTCCCTCCCTGTCCTTGTAGAACACGGCGAGCGGGACGGTCTCCAGGAGCGAATTCAGGAAGTTGGCGTTGCTCAAGGCCCGGGCCTCGGCCTGTTTCCGCTCCGTAATATCCGTTGTAAACCCCTGATAGGCAACGACCCGGCCACCCTCATCGCGCACCGCGCGGGCATTCCTGGACACCCAGAAAACCGTACCATCCCGTCGCCGCATCCGGCATTCCTGATTGACCATCTCCCCGGTGCTCTCCAACTGTTGCACAAATTCGTCCCGGTATTCCGGGTCAACGTAGAGCTGCCGGGCTATATCCGTGACGGATTCAACAAGGGTTTTCGGATTCTCATAGCCATACATCCGGGCAAAGGCCGGATTGACGGAAAGGAACCGCCCTTCGGGCGTGGAGGTGTAAATGCCGATGGGGGCGTGGTTCAGGATGTCCTGAGGGGAAAAAACAGGAAGGGTGGCGGTGGCGATTCCGGTGGCGGAAGTTGGCGGCATGATCGGCTCCCATCGGGAAACAGTTGTTTATGTGGCAGGGGCGACCGGCAGGTCGCCCCTGATAAGTGTTTTTGTATGCCCGGAGATTGTCCTACGCCGCAAGCGCCTCCTTGTCCCCGGTATTCATGACCACGGACAGTTCCTCGGCGGAAAAGACCTTGTCGATGTTCAGGATGATGATGAAATCCTCACCCTGTTTGCCCATGCCTTCGATGAACTCGGAATTGATCCGGGCGCCCAGCCGGGGGGCCGGCTCGATCTGATCCGGCTCCAGGTCGAAGACCTCCTGAACCGAATCGGCCAAGGCCCCCAGAACCGTGGCCTCCCCGTCCAGTTCCACCTCGCTGATGATAATGCAGGTGTTCACCGTGGGCTCGGTCCGGCTCATGCCGAACTTCAGCCGCATGTCCACCACGGGCACGGCCCGCCCCCGCACATTGATCACACCGCGCAGAAACTCCGGCGTCCGGGGCACACGGGTGATCTCCGTGTACTCCAGCACCTCCCGGACCTTGGCGATGTCCATGGCGTAGAGTTCCTTGTCCAGGGTAAAGGTCAGGTATTGTCGGAGTGTCGTACTCAATTTGTCATCCATGTTTCCTCCGGAAAGGATGAAAGGGTTCAGCGGTTCAGCGGAGATGGAATCACGAGACGCGGTAGGGGCGGACCTATGTGTCCGCCCTTGCGGGTGGCCGACCGTTCCTGCATTGTTCAATAATTATGTGATGCCTGACCGCCCGTGCAAATCTCGTCCATGCGATCTATCGCGTTAATCCGGATGGGGCGCACACACAGGTGCGCCCCTACAAATTACCCCGTGAACCTCTCACTCAGAACTTCTCAAACTCATCATCCCCACCCATATCCAGGGCCAGGCCGCCTTGGTTCTGCGTTTTCGCCGGGACGGCCTTGCGGGCCGGGACCATGAGGTTGCCGGGTTGGGGCTTGCGCTGCTGTTGTTTCCTCGACCCTGATCCGGACCCACTCATCTTGAAGAAGGCCATGGTGGCCTGGAGTTCCTCGGCCTGGCTGGAGAGTTCCTCGGAAGTGGAGGCCATTTCTTCGGCTGCCGAGGCATTTTGCTGGATGACCTGGTCCAGTTGCTGGATGGCCTTGTTGATCTGCTCCACGCCGATGCTCTGCTCCCGGCTGGCGGCGTTGATCTCCTGGATCAATTCCGCTGTGCGCTGGATGTCCGGGACGATCTTGACCAGCATTTCCCCGGCCTGCTCGGCCACCTGCACGCTGGACCTGGACAGTTCGCTGATCTCCGTGGCCGCGGAGCCGCTACGTTCGGCCAGCTTGCGCACTTCGGCGGCTACGACCGCGAAGCCCTTGCCCGCGTCTCCGGCCCGGGCCGCCTCAATGGCCGCGTTCAGGGCCAGGAGGTTGGTCTGCCGGGCAATTTCCTCAATGATGGAGATCTTCTCCGCGATCTGCTTCATGGCCGTCACGGTATGGGACACGGCCTGCCCGCCTTCCTGGGCGTCCTTGGCCGCCTGCAGGGCGATCTTCTCGGTCTGGGCCGCGTTGTCCGCGTTCTGCCTGATGTTCGCGGTCATCTCTTCCATGCTCGAAGAGACCTCTTCCACGGCCGCGGCCTGTTCCGTGGCACCCTGGGACATCTGCTCGGCCGAAGCTGAAAGCTGCTCGCTGCCCGACGCCACGTTCTCCGAAGCCGCCTTCACCTCGCCAACGATCTCCCGGAGCTTGGCCTGCATGTCCTGCATGGCCCTGCCCAGCACGCCGATTTCGTCCTTCTGGTCAACGTCCAGATGAGCGTCCAGATCGCCTTCGGAAAGGTCTTCGGAGAACCGCACCCCCTTGTTCACGGGTCGGGTGATGGCCATGGTCAGCAGGGTGCCCAGGGCCAGGGCCAGAATCACGCCAATGACGATCCCGGCAATGGCCACAATCTGGGCCATGGCCGCGTCGGCCGCGGCCTCAACCACGGCCTCACCGGCGATATCCTCGTTGATGTGCACAAGCTGATCGAGCATTTCCATGACATCCCGGGCCTCCGCGTAGATTGGCCCCATGACCAGGGTGTTGCTCCGATCCCGCAGGGCGTTGACCTCTTCGGCCATTTCAATCAGCTGGTGAAAGAACCGGAAGACTTCCTCGGCCGCGGGCTGCAGCACGTACTGGAACAAGCGTTGCGCCTCGGTCAAATTGCCGGTCCGGACCGCCTGTTGGAGCTGGCCAACGGTCTGGTGAAAGCGGTTATGCGGGGCCTGCATCTCCCGGAGAATGCTGACCAGTCGCGGATTTTCAAAGCGCACCTCGCTCAGCCAGCGCCCGAAATTACAGGCCGTAGCATCATCCCCGCCGGAAAACTCCTCCTGGTTAAAAATGCTGTTGGCCGCCCGCACTTCGACCTGATAATGGTCGCCCCTGAACTGTTGCAGGCTCTCAACAAGTTCACCGGGATCAAGAATCCCCAGGGCATGAAATTCCCGCATCAGCTCCAGCCATTCGGTATTCCGCGCCTCCCATTCAGTCAGTTCCCGCTCTATCTGCGCCGCCAGCCGGTCCTCCTCGTCCGTGGCCGGAAGGGTCTTGAAATAGTTCCACTTGCTGTGCAATTCCACCCGCGCCTCATTAAAATGTCCGAGTTGGCGCTGCCGCTGCTCCATGTCCAAGAACTCGACCATCAGCGTACGCTGGGCGACCATCATCTCCTCGATGGCCAGCTCCACTTCCAGCAACGATTCAATGCTCGGCAAACGAACCTGCCCGATTTCATTGACATGCCCGCCCAGCTTGCGCGCCTCCCACCAACCAAACGCCCCCACCACGAACACGATCAGGGCCACGGCAACGAATCCGCCGACCAGTTTCACACCCAGTTTGATGTTCTTCATCCCTCTCCTCCTTGGTTTGGGGTTGTATTTAAGGTTTAATGGTTCAACGGTTCAACGGTTCAGCGGTTGGAAAAACGTCGATGGGTGGTGTTGCTGTAGGGGCGAAAAATCTTTCCCCCGGCGGTGTCGCGCCAAATGCACCACATCCCGACAACGGCTCCAACCGTGAACCGCTGAACCGTTGAACCGTGAACCCTTCATCACCTCAACCTGTCCTTGATGGCCAATATTTCCTCCAGGCGATCCAGAAACACGTCCAGCACCCGCGGGTCGAAATGGGTGCCGCGTCCCTGGCGCATGATGTCCAAGGACTTGGGGACCGGAAATGCATTCTTGTAAGGCCGTTTGCTGGTCAGGGCGTCGAACACGTCCGCCACGGCGCAGATTCTGCCGGGAAGGGGGATGTCTTCGCCGGACAGGCCCGAGGGGTAGCCGCTGCCGTCCCATTTTTCGTGATGGGACAGGGCAATGATGGTCCCCATGTTCATGTAGTCGGAGGCCCCAGCACCCAGAATCCTGCCGCCGATGCTGGTGTGGGTTTTCATGGTTTCCCACTCCTGGGGGGCCAGCTTGCCCGGCTTGAGCAGAATGCTGTCAGGGATGCCGATCTTGCCCACGTCGTGCATCGGGCTGCTGATCCGGATCAGCTCCACCTCCTCCCGGTCCAGGCCCACACCTTGGGCGATCACGGTGCTGTAGGCGGACATCCGCCGGACATGGTCCGCGGTGTCCTCATCCTTGTACTCCGCTGCCGCGGCAAGATGCTGGATGGTTTCGACATGAGCCTTGTCCAGATCGCGCAGAGCGCGTTGCAACTCCCTGGTGCGGGCCTCGACCTTCGCCTCCAGGTCGGCCTGAAAAGCCTTGATTTCATCCTGCTGGGCCTTTTGCCGGAGCAGGGATTGGACGCGGACTCGCAACTCCAGCCAGTCCACCGGCTTGGCGATGAAATCGTTGGCTCCGGCCTCCACGGCCTGCAAGCGATGGGCTCTTTCGGAAAGCGTGGTGACCATGATCACCGGGATGTCCCGGATTTCCGGGTTGCGGCGGATCTTCCGGACCAGGGTGAACCCGTCCATTTCCGGCATCATCACGTCGGACAGGACCAAGTCGTAAGATTGGTCCAGAAAGGCCAAAGCCTCCAGCCCGTTCTTGGCCTCACAGACCTCATGGCCGATCTTCCCGAGCATGCTCCTGAGCAGCAGCAGATTTTGAGGCTCGTCGTCCACGATAAGGATTTTCGCGCCGGTCATGGCGTTGCTCCTTGGTTTGCGAGTATGCTTCGTTAATCAGAGGGCGACCGGCTTGCCCAGGCGGGACTGCGTTTTGTCGCGACACAGCACGTCCCGGCCTGTCCCTGGCTCCGCCCCCACGGCCCGGCAGCCCCCCCGGCGTTTGGCGGCGTACAACGCCTGGTCCGCCGCCTCCAACAAGTCATCAGGTCTGGCCATGGACGCCCGAGCCTGGGCAAAGCCGATGCTCACCGGCCCCTCCCAGATCACCACCCGATCAGCGTTGCGGAATGTCTTGTCCGCGGCCAGGATTTTCCCGGCCACCAGGGCCGCGTCCTCTTCCGAGCATCGGGGACAGACCACCAGAAATTCATCCCCACCAAGGCGGCAAACGATGTCGTCGGTCCGCACGGATTCCTGCAGGGCAACGGCCAAAGCCCGCAGCAGGTCGTCACCCACGGCATGCCCATACGTGTCGTTGACCTGCTTGAACTTGTCGGCATCCAGCAGAAGGACGGAAAAATTGAAGCCCTGCTCCGCTGCCTCGGCCCAGAGATTGCCCAGCAGGGTCATGGCAAAGCGTCGATTGGGCAGACCGGTCAGCTCGTCGTGCACGGCCAGAGCCTGCAACCTACGGTTGGCCTGTTGCAATTCAGCAGTACGTTCCTGAACCAGTTGCTCCAGGTTGCTGTTAAGTTGGCGTAGTTCATGGTTGCGCTGAGAAACCGTCTTGAACAGCCCTTTGAGGGCTGTGAGCAGCGGCTCTGTTCCGGTCCGGGCCTGGTCAGCTTCAGTCTGATAGGCCTGTTCCGCGTCCTGACCGTCCTGCACGGCTTGAACCTGCCTGGCCATGCCCTGGTCAACACCGAGAATGTGGTATGCCAGCCACTCCACCAGGTATCCCAGCATCTGTTCAGCCTGGTCCGGTGAAAGGCTTTCAGCCCTGGATGCCAGAGATTCGGCTTCCTCAACAAAAGTCCTGTGCAGGCCCTGATGATATTTGATGTAGGCCGGAAACAAGCCCACTGATTTTATCATGGCCTCTTCGTCACTGAAATGGATGCGGGTGTAATCCAACATGGCCATGGAGGCCGCTTTCAGCTTCTCCGGATCAAGCCGGTCATTGGCCAAGGCCGTTTCGCCGACCTCGTTGATCAGATCCACCAGCTTCTGGTGTTGCTCATCCACCATGGATATGCCCACCAGAAAGGATTCGTTCCAATTGAAAACCTTATTCATACGTGCCCCTTGCGTGATGTTAAACCATGTCTCTTTCCAGAGGACGGTCGTCAATGATCGTTCGCAACTGCTCGTAAACCATCTTCACCTCATCCATCCTTCCCCGCACAGCATCCAGATTCCCACCTTGGGCCGCGTCTTCCATTTCCTCGGCCAGGGCTCGCAGGTTCTCCGCGCCGGTATTCGCGGCCATGCCTCTGACGGTGTGCGCCGCCATGCGGACCGCGGGGGCGTCGCCGACGTTCAGGGCTGTCTGGAGTTCCTGGATGCGTTGGGGCATGTTGTCCAGAAACAACTTCAGCACATCCCGAACCAGGTCCTCATCCCCCATGCACCGATCCAGAAACGCGTCGCGGTCGAACACGGGCAGGGCCACATCCTCCTCTGTCCGCTCCTTCGCCTCCCGCTCACCACCCTCTTCCCCCTCCTGACTTCTGACTTCTGACTCCTGGCTTCTGTCCGTCCCCAGCCACCTCCCCAGCACCCGGGCCAACTCCCCCGGATTCACCGGCTTGGCCAGGAAATCATCCATCCCGGCCTCAAAGCACTGCTCCCGATCCCGCGGCAGAACCCCGGCGGTCATGGCGATCACCGGCAAGCGGGGTTCACGGTTCACGGTTGGGGCCGTGGTAGCGAGGGGTTGGGTTGCATTTGGCGCGAGGCCGTCGGGCGCACCGCGGTGCGCCCCTACATCAACACCGTCAACCGTCGTTTCTTCAACCGTTGAACCGTTGAACCGTGAACCGTGAACCTCCCCGGCACGAATGTGCCGCGTCGCGGCAAGCCCATCCATCTCCGGCATCTGCACATCCATGAGCACCAGATCGTAGGGATTGGTTTGCAGGGCGTGGAGGGCTTCGCGGCCGTTGGATACGGTATCGGCATGCAGGCCCAATTTCTTGAGCATGCCCAGGGCCACCTGCTGGTTGACCGGATTGTCCTCGGCCAGGAGAATGCGCGCATTGGTGCGGCCGAAATGAAGAGGTTCGCATGGGACAGGGTGGAGACCTTTGTCGTCAAAGCACTCCTTGTCTTCTTGATTTGCCAGGTCCAAGCAGACCGTGAACCAGAAGGTGGAGCCCTGGCCGGCCACGCTGTGGACGCCGATCCGGCCGCCCATCATCTCCACCAGTTGCCGGGATATGGCCAACCCCAGACCGGTCCCCCCGAATCGACGGGTTATGGAAGCATCAACCTGGCTGAACTTGTCAAAGAGTTGATCGATATTGCCCTCGGGGATGCCTATGCCGGTGTCCCGGACAGTGAAGCGGAGCATGATGTTTGGTTCACGGTTCAGGGGTTCACGATTCACGGTTGTTGCAGGTTCAAGGTTCAGCGGTTCACGGTTCACGGTTGGGGCCGTGGTGGTGTCGGGAGAGGGTGCATTGGGCGCGACACCGTCGGGCGCACCGCGGTGCGCCCCTACATCAACACCGTCAACCGCCGTTTCTTCAACCGCTGAACCGTTGAACCGTGAACCGTGAACCCCTTCCCCGACCTCTTCAACCCTCACCACGACCTCGCCCTGCTCCGTAAACTTCACCGCGTTGCCCACCAGATTGATCAATATCTGACGCAAGCGTCCGGGGTCTCCACGGAGGTGGGTGGGGACGTCCGGGGCTATGGTCCAGATCAGTTTCAGATTCTTTTCATCCGCCCTGACGGCCATCATGCCCATGAAGCCCTTGAGCATGGCCTCCAGGTCAAAATGGATGTTCTCGATATCCAGCCGACCGGCTTCGATTTTCGAAAAGTCCAGGATATCGTTGATGATCGTCAACAAAGCTTCGGCACTGGCTTGCACGGTTTGAGCGTAGCGGCGCTGCTCGTCGGTCAGATCCGTATCCATGAGCAGTCCGGTCATCCCGATCACCCCGTTCATGGGGGTTCGGATCTCGTGGCTCATATTGGCCAGGAATTCGCTTTTGGCCTGATTCGCGACCTCGGCCATTTTTTGCAATTTCGCCATTTCTTCGGCTTTTTGCCTCAATTCTTCGTGGATGCGCGCGTTGTTGAGGGCAAGCCCGAAGATATCCACCAGCAGGATGAGCAATTGCTCGTATCGGTCCTTATGCTCAGGAAATTGCAGACACTCGCACTGCACGCCGCACAGTATCCGGCCTTGATGAATAATCGGGATGGAAAAACCTCTCAGGGAGTCGTTCCAGTAACGCTGATGAGGAGTGGGCTGCATTTCCACGGTCATCTGATCCGGGGCCAGCAACCGCACTCGACGCGGTGCAAACAGCATTTCCAGGATAGCCACGATTTTCTTCCTGGTGTCCTCCTCGTTAAGCGACTGGGTCAGCTCCCTGATCATATCCATGACCATGAGATACTCGCTGGTCGATCGCTTGCTGCGCGCATGCTCCTTGGCCGCTTTTTCCAGCTTCCACCGGTCCAGCTCCTGCCCAATGCAGGATTGCAGGTAGTCCAGGCCGACAGGAAGAACCACCGCGGGCAGGCCGACGTATCCGGCAAACGCATGGAGTCGCGCCTTGTCTTCGGGCCTTCCGAACGTCTCCAGTAGCAGGACTTCCCGGGCTGTTTCCTGGAACATCATCCGGGCTGTCGGCGCGTCCGCCTTCCAGTCCCGCATCACCTGCTCCCAGTTTGCAAGCCAGCCGGCGGAGACCGTGAACGCTCCGTGGGCCTGAAGATGCGCCAGGAGTTTCGGGGGGATGATCAGCTCAAGGCACTGCCCGTGGGCACGTGTCCGGAGATGGGGATACGGCTCGGTCAACCCGGCTGTCAGGGCTCCAGGCCTTCCAAGTAAAATTATGCCGTCGCGCCCGGCTGCTTCGAAATCCAGGCCGCATTCAGCGAGCAGTTCAGGAAGCGTGGGCGTGACCGGCTTGTGACAGAAGCACGGCACGACGTGGGTCTGAAAAAGTGGTGGAGCGTCGAGGGCGTTCAGCACCGCGGCGACTTCCTCGGAGAGGTTGGCGCAGCAAATCAGATGCAGGGTATCAATCATGGATGTCCAATCGGATGGGGTACTGGCCCCACTTCCTGGTAGCTTCCCCAATGGCATGCAACACATCGTCCGGAACCTGGAAGGGAATTTCTCCGTGATTCTCCGCGAGGAGAAAACCACCGCCCGCAGCGGCCTTTGCGACGGCCCGGCGCACGTTGCGCTCAGCCTCGGCCGGATCCCATCCGCGCATGGCCAAGCCGTTGAGATTGCCGAGAATGCTTGCCTTTCCGGCGAAGGCCGACTTTGTTTCAGCCAGGTCTTCCTCGTCGCTGACGCCAACCACTGCCGCGCCGGTCCGGGACACGAGGTCCGCGATGGGCAGGCAACGCCCTGAAGCGAAATGAATGGCCACCGGCCCTTTGATGGCCGCCAGCATTCGCTTGGCGCACGGAAATCCGGTTTCCAGATATTTTGTTCTGGGAACCATTGTCGGTGAAGACATCGGATCGAAATAGCAAATCGCGGTTGCGCCGGCGTCCAATTGGGCATTGGCCCACTCGACGCAGAAGGCCTCGTTCAGAAGCAGCAACCGTTCGAATTCCAACGGCCGCTCATGCAGCAAATCCAGGTAGGGAGCAAAGCCCATCTGCATGACCGGCAGGGAAAAAGGAGACATGACAACCCCGATGATCGGCACGGTGTCGCCAACCTGTGCCTTGAGCCCGGCGATGGCGTCCAGAACCTTGCGCAGGCATGGCGTGTTCCGGACATCGGGTGCGGACAATTGCCTGATTCTTTCCGGTGAGCCGATCAGGGGCTGCCCCGAGTTGGGAGGGCCGTCATCACGGTAGATGACTTCGCCGCCCCAAGCCTCCACCTCAACCGCGGCGTAGAAAAACGTGTACAGGCAGTCGTGTTTGAATTTCTCCCGGAGCCGCAACTGGCCTTCAACCACATTCCTCGCGGTGTTGAAATATTCCCGGATTCCCAATCCCATCTCTTTGGCGCCGTGCATTGTGAGCAATAAAAACAGGGGGACGCGATCCGGTTCCCGGTGTGAGAGGGCCGTCAGCACCCGCTGCATGGATGTCATGGGGCTCATGAACGACCTCCGAGTAGGGTGGTTAATACCTGAATGGACTCCCTGGCATTGCCGGCGGTGGCATCCGCGCCGACCTCTTTCCAAAGCTGCTTGTCCAGACGATACGGCGCTCCGCCCACCAAGAGCTTTCCCCTGAACCCCAGCTCCTGAAGACGTTTTTTCAAGTCCTTGACGGCCAGAGCCGAGGGAAGCATCAACGTGGACACCAGCAACGCATCAAGTTCATGGTCAACCGCGTCCGTGGCCAACGGGTCGATCTCCATGCGACCCCAGTCATCAATGTCGAATCCCGCAAGGCGCAACGACGAGAGAACAATCCGCTTGCCCAGCATGTGGTGATCGTTGAGCACGGCGATGGCGCAACGCCCCGGAATTTTCGCCGCGCCTTCTTTGTGGGCCATCACGCCCGCCATCAGTTCCTCGCAGATTTTCCCGCTCATATAGACCTGGGAAAGCGCCGCCTCACCGGTCTCCCACTCCTTGCCGATGATTTCCAGGGCCTGCACCACGGTGGATTCAACATCACCCGCCGAAAGGCCCATGGCCTGGGCGCGGGCCAAAACTTCCCGGGCCGCCTGCTTGTCCACAGCCAGCAAGGCCTCCGTAAAATCCTTCACAAAAGTGGACATCTTTCCCCCTATACCAACACCATGCGCAATTCCTCAAATCCTTCCACCAACGCTCCCATCCTCGCCGCAACCGCATCCAAGTCCCTCCCTTCGGCCGCGTCTTCCATTTCCTTGGCCAGTGCACGCAGGGCCTCCGCGCTCAGATTGGCGGCCATGCCCTTGAGGGTATGGGCCTGCATACGGGCGGCTTGGGCGTCGGCGGCATCCAGGGCCGTCTGGAGTTCCCGGATGTGCCGGGGCATGTTTTCCAGGGACAACTTCAGCACATCCCGAACCAGGTCCTCATCCCCCATGCAACGATCCAGAAACGCGACGCGGTCGAACACGGGCGGAGCCGCGCCCTCCCCTGTCCGTTCTTTTGCCTCCCGCTCGCCACCCCCTTCTTTCCCCTCCCGACTTCTGACTCCTGACTCCTGACTTCTCTCTCTTCCCAGCCACCTTCCCAGCACCCGGGCCAATTCATCCGGGTTCACCGGCTTGGCCACGAAATCATCCATACCGGCCTCGAAACACAGCTCCCGATCCTCCGGCATGGCCCCGGCGGTCATGGCGATCACCGGCGTTCGCCGGGAGGGATGAGGCCTGAAACCTGAGGCCTGAGGATCGGAACTCTGTCCTTTGTCTTCCGACTCCTGACTTCTGACTCCTGACTCCTGAATTCTTATCCTTCTCGTCGCCTCCAACCCATCCATCTCCGGCATCATCACGTCCATGAGCACCAGGTCGTAGGGGGTGGTTTGCAGGGCGTGGAGGGCGTGGAGGCCGTTGGAAACGGTATCGACATGAAGGCCGAATTTCCTGAGCATGCCCAGGGCCACCTGTTGGTTCACGGGGTTGTCCTCGGCCACGAGGACCCGGCCGATGAAACGCGGACAGGCTGCCTGGCGGCGCTGGATTTCCCGCGCCAAATGGCGGGTGATGATCGGCTTGGAGGCAGATCGCTCTCCCGTGTCGGCCATGACCAGGGCCAGAGTGTCGTACATCTCGGATTGGCGCACCGGTTTGTTCAGGTAGGCGGCAAAGCCCAGGTCCGCGAACAGGCGGGCATCACCGGGCCGCCCCAGAGACGTGAGCATGACCAGAGGGATGGGCCGAAACCGTGGATCGGCCTTGAGCAGCCGCCCCAGACTCCCGCCGTCCATGCCCGGCATCTGAAAGTCCACAATGGCCAGATCGTATGGATCGGCCCGGTCATGGGCCTCAGCCGCGGCCCGCAGGGCCTCTTCCCCGCCCTCGACGGCCTGGGGCCGCATCCCCCAGGCCGTAAACTGCTTCATAAGGATTTCCCGGTTGGTGGCGTTATCGTCCACCACGAGAACATGCAGCCCCGTCAGATTCTCCACGGCCTCGGGCAGAGCCTCGTCCGTCGCCTCCTGAACACCGAACCGGGCCGTGAACCAGAACTCCGAACCCTGACCCGGCATGCTGCTCAACCCTATTTCTCCGCCCATCATTTCCACCAATTGCCTGGAAATGGCCAATCCCAGCCCGGTACCCCCGAACTTCCTGGTAATGGACGCATCCACTTGGCTAAACTTGTCGAAAAGCAGATCGATCTTGTCCTTGGGGATGCCGATGCCGGTGTCCCGGACCGTGAAGCGCAGCTTCACGGTCCGGGGTTCAGGGTTCATCGGTTCACGGTCCAAGGGTTCACGGTTCATCGGTTCACGGTCCAAGGGTTCACGGTTCACGGTTGGATACGTGGTAGGGTCGGGGTGTGTTGCGTTTGGCGTGACATCGTTGGGCGAAAGATTTTTCGCCCCTACGCCACCATCCGGTATTCCATCAGTCATTTCATCAATTCCAGCATCCCAGCATTCCAGCATTCCAGCATTTCCTTCCTGCCTCTCCACCATCACCACAACTTCCCCCTTCTCCGTAAACTTTACCGCATTCCCGATCAGGTTCGTCAAAATCTGGCGCAGTCTTCCGGGGTCGCCGCGAAGGAGGGTGGGGGCGTCGGGATGGATGGAGGAGATGAATTCCAGGCCTTTCTCGTGGGCTCGCAGAGCCATGACGGAAGCGATGTCGTCCATCAGGTTTTGCAACTCGAAGTCCAGCAGTTCCATGCTGACCCGCCCGGCCTCAATCTTGGAATAATCCAAAATGTCGTTGATCAGGCTCAGAAGGGCCGCGCCGCTGGTCTGGATGGTTTCGGTATAGCGGCGCTGCTCTTCGGTCAGACCTGTATCCAAAAGCAGTTCGGTCATGCCGATCACGCCGTTCATCGGGGTGCGAATCTCGTGGCTCATATTGGCCAGAAATTCGCTTTTGGCCCGAGTAGCCGCCTCCGCCTTGATCAGGGCCGCGTCCAGTTCCTGATTCTTCAGTTCCATCTCATCGACCATCTGGTGCAATTTATCCTCGGCCTGCTTGCGGACAATGACTTCCCAGGTCACGTCGGCCAAAAATATCAAGGCGTCCAAATCCTCCCGGGTGTAGTCCACGGGCTTGTTGCCCACGCCCATGATGGCCACCACCGCATCATGGCGCATCACGGGAACGACCATTTCCCGAACCACCTCGGCATGGCCGTCCGGCAACCCTTTCTTGTGCGGCAGGGAGGCGTAGTCGTTGTGGATCACCCCCTTGCGCTCCCGGACGCACTCCACCCAGACCCCGGCCCGTTCGATATCGTAGTGCAGACCTTGGCCAGGCGCTTTGCAGAAACGCTCCTTCGTCGCCGTGGACCACTGCTGCAGGGACAGGGCCTTCTGGTCCGATTCCACGAAATGTAGAAAGCTGATGGAACTACTCAGAAACCGCTCAACATCGTCTAGTGCCCTGACCATCAATTGACCCAATGAGTGATCGGAGGAAGAGGATACCAGCCTCAGCCGGATTTCCGTTTGCTGTTCGATCCGTTTGCGACTGGTGATGTCTTCCTTCACCGCGATGTAGTGGGTGGTCCGACCCCGCTCGTCGAAGATCGGCGAGATGGAAGCGGATTCCCAATAGACTTCGCCGTTTTTCCGGATGTTCTTGAACTCGCCGCGCCACTCCTTGCCCGAAGTCAGAGCCTCCCACATTCCCCGATACTCCTCCGGACTCTTGTCCGAAGACTTCAACACCCTCGGGTTCTGGCCGATCACCTCCTCCAAAGCGTAGCCCGTAACTTTGGAGAACGCCGGATTGACGTACTCGATCGTGCCTTCCAGGTCGGTCAGGACGATGCTGGCGGGACTTTGCTCCACGGCCCTGGACAACATACGGAACCGTTCCTCGGCCCGCTTGCGGTCGGTGATGTCATGAACCATGCCGATGGATCGAATGATGCTTCCGGTAACACCGCGTTCGTGAACACAACGCTCTTGGACATGGCGAACCTCACCTGTATCTTTGCGAACAACCCGGTGTTCGATCTCGTAACTATCCCTTCCTTCCCGCAACGATCCTGAATAAGCTTCGTCCACGGCCGCCCGATCGTCAGGGTGGACGAAATCAAGAAAGGCTTCATAGGTGGCTGCAAACTCCTGGGGCTCGCAGCCGAATATGCGGTAGACTTCGTCCGACCAAGTCAATTGGGTGGTGTTCAAATCAAGCGTCCAACTGCCGAGTTGGGCGAGGCGCTGCGACCTGCTCAGCAACGCCTCACTCTCCCGAAGCCGCATATCGCTCCGGCGCAACAGCCGCCCACCGATCCTCAGGCCCGCCAAGCCCAGGACGCCAAGCAGCAGATGCGTCAGAACCAGCGCGGCATGGCCGCCGTGAAGCCAGTTCCAGGCCAGGGACGCCGCCAGCACGGCGCCCCAGATGAAGGCTACCGTCAGGACCAGCCTGTTCGTGTTCAATGGGGACGTTTTTGTGTGTTTGCTCATGGCCTTGGCTCTTGGTTTACGAAACGCGAATTGTCGCGGAATAAAGTATTTCAACAAATTCAGCCCATGCGCAATCTTGATTCTCGTCTTGGCGACTCAATCCCTTCAGGATAAGACGACTTGCATGCCCTGCCGGATCTCGGTCACATCCTGGCAAACGCCAAACAGTTTTACGGACCGACCAGTCTCGTCGCGGACCACCTCGCCCAACGAGGAAACCCACCGCACATCCCCGGTATCCTGGCGGATGATCCGGTGTTCGATCCGGTATTCCGGCTCCCCGTCCAGAACTTTCTGAAGACTGTCCTGGATCGCCGGCAAATCCTCGGGATGAGCCAAAGGGAAGAGTTCCGGGGCGGTCAACACCCTGGGCCGGCAGCCGTGGATCGCGAACCAGTTGGGGGACATGCGGAACACGTCCGCCTCCATGTCCCACTCCCAACTGCCCATCCGGGCCATCTGCTCGGCCTTTTCCAGAAGCAGGCGCTGCTTGCGCAACTCAACCCGCTGCTGACTCGTCTGCGAAGCATCCCGCATCCAGAGCACGAGACGCTGGGGTTTGTCCGTGGCGTCCAGTACGGGAAACAGCCTGAGTTCCAGATCCTTGTCGCGAATACGCACGTCGCCATGGACCAGGAATCCAGAGCTCAGAGCCTGTGCGGCCAGTTCCTTGATCCGACGCAGTGCTTTTCCGTCCATAAGATGCTGCATGCGGCAGTCGTACGCGGGATCGCATTTGCCATTGCACAGCCGGTGCATCTCGCTGTTGCCGTCCAGAACGGAGAGATCCGGGTGCAAAATAATCAAGGCATCCTGGGAGGAATGCATCACGCCCTGCAACAGCCGTTGCGCATCCAGCATCATCCGCTCGGCCTGTCTCCGAGCATGGTTTTCCTGCTCCATGGCCTGGCTGCACCGCTCCCGCTCCCGGATCAGTTCTTCAAGCTGAAATATCTGTCCGACCTGATTGGCGGAATGGTCGCGCAGCACCGCATCCAAATGGGTCACGTCCACGACGGTCATCCAGACGGCTTGATCCTTGGGCGGACCTTCGGTCTGCCCTTCATCGCCGGAAACTGTTTGTTCCAAAAACCAGTCGGCATTCTGCAACACGACCACAATCCGTGCACCGGAGGCCGGGAGCAGCCGCACTTCCCTGACCTGGACCGGAACCCCGGCGGCCAGGTTTTCCAAATCCAGCTTCAAGGCGATACGATCCGCCGGGTCCACGTGGCGCTCCAGAAAACCATCCAGGGAAAGGACTTGCCGTAAGCCGTCGAGCCCCAGCAAAGCGGAGAGGGAGGGGGAGAGGATCACCCGGCCCTGTTGGCCCAGGCCCAACAGGGCTATCCTGGGAACCAATTCGGGCCAGGGGGTGGGGGAGATGGAAGCAGGCGGCTCGGAGCCGGCAACGGAGAGGCCGGGGTTATCGGTGTCGGCGAAGAAAGCGACCGGATCAACACCCAGGCCGGCGGCAAGGGCATGAATGGCCCCGAAAGACGGGCCGGAGGCCCCGCGTTCCACCTTGTTCAAATGATGGGGAGACATCCCGGCCCTGGCGGCCAGCTCCTTGCGAGTCAACCCGGCCTGCCTGCGCAAGGCCTTCAACCGCCGACCAAAGGCGCCGACATGGTCCGCATCGGGATAATGGAAAGAAAAGGGAGAAGATGGCATGACAGGCCGCTCCTCGCTGGGGGTCAATCTGAGAATACCGAAATTGACCATGCCATGCCCAACCAAAAGATGCAAAGACTTTTTCAATTGGTCATTGGGTGGTCAAGAAGCAAAGAGGAATGATGCCGGGCCATCTTCTCAATCATGGATGAGCCTGGCCAATCTGGAACGTCAATCGAAATGAGCCGGGCTTATTGCGATTGAAGGCTGTGTTCACTCTGCTAAAATGGTTTCCCGGGAATCGATCGTTCCCACGGTCCAGCGTGGGAATGCAGCTCCCGACGCTCCAGCGTCGCGAATTGAACTCCTGTGAAAACGCTGCTTTTTGGAAATTCTCGAGTCTTGGCTGATGGGGATTGACTGCTCACTCCGAGCCAAAACGGGGCGCTGAAGAGCCCGGGCTACGTTCCCACGCTGGAGCGTGGGAACGATCGGAGGAGGGGACAGAAAGGCGGAGGCAAGAACTTGGGCCTGGCCGATGTTTGTCATTTGTAGCAACACAGGCTGAAACTTGACAAAATATGCATCCGTAACATTGTTGAAAGTCTGAAACGCGGTCCTTCACCCCTCCCAAATCCGATTCCGTCCGGCCTCCTTGGCCTTGTACAGGGCCTGGTCCGCTGCCTTGAGAACATCCTGGGGCGATTGGTCCGGGACGGCCTGGCGGGTGGCGTGACCCACGGAGACGGTCACGTGGTCGGCGATGGGGGAATAGGCGTGGGGCAGGGTCAGGTTGGCCACAGCCAGCCGTAATGTCTCGGCCATCCCCGCCGCGCCCTGGAAGTCGGTTTCCGGGAGCAGGGCCACGAATTCCTCGCCGCCGTAGCGGGCGATCATGTCCGAGGGACGACGCGCCGCGGAGCGCAGCGTCTTGGCCACCCGTTGCAGGCAATCATCTCCAGCGCCGTGACCGTAGTTATCGTTGTAGGGCTTGAAATGGTCGATATCCAGCATGATCACGCTGACGTCCCGGCCGGACCGGGCCGCGCGTTTCCATTCCTGTTCCAGAGCCAAGTCAAAGCTGCGCCGGTTGGCGATGCCGGTCAGCCCGTCCATAAGGGCCAGTTTTTCCAGCATATCCGTACGGACCTTCAACTGAACATGGGTGCGCACCCGAGCCTTGACCACCGCGTTGTTGAAAGGCTTGGGAATATAATCCACGGCCCCCAGGTTGAGGCCCTTGGCCTCGTTTTCACCGCTGCCCATGGCCGTGACGAAAATCACCGGGATGCCTTTGGTCTTCGGGTCGTTCTTCAGCCGTCGGCACACCTCGTATCCGTCCATGTCCGGCATCATGACGTCCAGGAGAATCAGATCCGGGCTCGTCTCCCTGGAAGCCAGTTCCAAGGCCTTGGCCCCACTGGCGGCGACCAGGACATGGTAGTCCTCCTTGAGCAATTGAGCCAGGGCGTGAATAACCGTCTTCTGATCGTCCACGATGAGGACGGCGGGCTTCTCTCGTAATTCCTGAAGATCTTTGTCCATGCGTTATCCTGCTCAGTATGAATAAACGGGCTATGCCCTTTTGTCCTCTGCCTCAGCCGAGATCCACGCCCAGCTTCCCGGCCGTCTCCAGCAGCAAATCCGCGGCCTCGTCCTGGGCAAAGTCGTCCACGAGGGTCCGCAATGTTTCAGCCAAAGCCCGGCCCAGTTTGACTTCAAGGAAATCGGCCACGGGCTCCAGCAGATCGTCCTCCACCAGCTCTCCGGCCCGTAAGGCGGCCAGAAGCCGACGCATGGCCGGGGCGATGTCTTCCGGCAGGGCAATGCTCCTGGCAGCCGCCCCTGACGCGGTCACCTTCTCCAGCCCGGCGCGGACCTGATCCAGAGCCGCGGCAAGCTCCTCGCGAAGCTCCGCGCTGACCCCCCGGCCCTGCTTGAAGGCCAGGTCAATGGCCACGGCCGCGGCGGTCAGACGATCGGCCCGGATCAATCCGGCCACCCCCTTGAGTGTATGGGCCATGCGACGGGCCTCCTGATCGTCACCGCCCTCCTGTTCAATCCGCGCCAGCATTTCGGGCAAGGCCGAGAACTCCCGCTCCACTTGTTCCTTGAAGCCCCAGATCATCTTTCGATAAAACAACACGTTACCGTCAAAAAAACGCAGCCCTTGCTCCAGGTCAAAACCCGCCAAGGTCTCCGGAAGCATCTCTTCGGCCCTCCGCTTTTCGCGTTCCGAACCGGAGTCCGTCCCGGACCGCGCTTCTCCCCGAACCCGCAACCATTGGGCCAACGTGTGATACAGTTCCGCCCTGTCGATGGGCTTGGCCAAATGCCCATCCATCCCCGCCTCCCGGGCCATCCTCCGATCCGCCTCCATGACCGCGGCGGTGAGGGCGATAACCGGAATTCTGGGATGCTGGGATGCTGGGATGCTGGGATTTTGGGATGCTGGAGTATGGGAGTGCTGTGTTTCTTGAACAGATTCTGAAATGCTGCCATCTTTTCCTGTCTTTTCAATTCCAGCATTCCAGGATTCCAGTATCCCCGCATTTTTTTCCAATCTTCTAATTTCCCGCGTAGCCTCAAACCCATCCATCACCGGCATCTGCAAATCCATCAGGATCAGGTCGAAAGGCCGGGTGCGGAACAGGTTTACGGCTTCGAGGCCATTGTTGGCGATGGTGACTTCGGCCCCGGTTTTCAAGAGTACTTCCACGGCCACTTCCTGACTGATGGGGGTGTCTTCCACCAGAAGGATGGAGTATCCGGCAAAAGAGGGAACCAAATGTTCCCAAGTACTGCCAGGTGCCCCGCCTGGGCCCGGAATGTCGCCTCCGGTGGCCTCCAACATGGCATCCACCAGGGTCGAGGCGGTCACGGGTTTGCCCAAAAAGGCGCTGAACCCGGGCCGCCGGGGCGGCAGATCGTCGCGGCTGTAGGCGCTGATGATGCAGACGGGAATGTCCGGACCGGTCAGAACGCCTTGTTCCCGGAGCTGATGCAGCCGTTCGATGGCCTGTAACCCATCCAGCTCACCGGGCATTTTCCAGTCCATGAGGATCACCCCAAAGGGCTCGCCGACCTGCTCCGCGCGGACCACCGCGTCGATGGCGGCCTGGCCGCTGTCCGCCTCGGACACCGCAAAGCGGCAGCTTTCCAGCAGCTCACGCAGCACTTCCCTGGCAGTGGCGTGATCGTCCACCACCAGAACCCTGGTCCCGAAACCGCCCAGATCCGGACAGCCCGTTCGTTGCGCACTTTCCGAGGCTACAGGCAGATCCAGCTCAAAAAAGAAGGTGCTGCCCAGCCCCGGCACGGACTCCACCCCCAATTCGCCGCCCATGCGTTCCACCAGCTTCCGGCTGATCGCCAACCCCAGCCCCGTGCCGCCATATTTACGGGTGGTGGACGTGTCCGCCTGACTGAAAGCCTGAAACAACCCGGCAATCTGCCGGTCGTCCATGCCGATGCCGGTGTCCCGAATTCTGAAGCGGAGCCGGACGGTCCGGGGTTCACGATCGAAGGGTTCACGGTTCAGCGGTTCACGGTTCACGGTTGGGGCCGTGGTTTCGTCGGGAGAGGGGGGATTTGGCGTGACATTGTCGGGCGCACCGCGGTGCGCCCCTACATCCAAACCTCCAACAACCGCACCATCAACCGCTGAACCGTTGAACCGTGAACCGTGAACCTCCTCATCAACCTCTGCGACCTCCACAACCACTTCCCCCCGCTCCGTGAACTTCAAGGCATTGCCCACCAGATTCGTGAGCACCTGGCCCAGGCGCAGGGAGTCGCCGATCAGGGCGTGGGTGGTGTCGGGGGGGATGCGGAAGGCCAGTTCCAGGCCCTTGGCGTCCGCCGTGGACGCGAACAGGGTTTTCATCTGGTCCAGCAAGTCGTCAAGTTTGAAGGGTTGCGGATCAAGTTCCAGTTTTCCGGCCTCGATTTTGGAGAAATCCAGGATGTCGTTGATGATGCCCAGGAGCATCCGCGAGGAGCCGCTGATTTTGTTCAGATAGTCGCGCTGCTTGTCCGTCAGGTGAGTCTGGAGCAGCAGATCGCTCAGGCCGATCACCGCGTTCATGGGCGTACGGATCTCATGGCTCATATTGGCCAGGAATTCGCCCTTGGCCCGGCTGGCTTTTTCGGCCTGGGTCAGGGCCGCGTCCAGCTCGATATTCTGGCTCTCCATCTGGAAGGCGAACTCGCGCAGCTTCTGCTCAGCCAGCTTGCTCTCGGTGATGTCCCGGAAGGTGACGAACAGCAGCGGGCGTTCGTCTAACGCGATGGTCTGCACCGTGACGTGGACGTCCCGAATGTCTCCATTCTTTGCACGATGCTTGGTTTCAAAAGCATCCCACCCCTGCTCCCGGACTCTGGCCACATGGCGCTGGACATCATCGGGAGTCTCCTGGGCCTCGTACTCCTCGATTTTCAGCCGGGCCATTTCATCCCGGGCGTAGCCCAACTGCTCGGCCAGGGTATCGTTGAGGTCAACGAAGCCGCGGGTCTCCATATCAATGATCCCCAGTCCATCCCGGGCCTGGGCAAAAAGGGTCCGGTACTTCAGTTCCGCCGCGGCCAGCTCCTTTTCAGCCTGCAAGCGCAACGCTATGTCCCGCCGCAATCTGCGTCGCTGGGAGGCAAGATACTGCATGGCCAGACCCAACAGCAGAGTCAGGACCAGGGCCAGGGCGGCCTGGACCTGGCTGACCAGGCGCAAACTTTTGAGCGTCTCCGAGGACGTGAACCGGACGAGATAGGCCATGGTCCGACCGTTCAAGTCGGAAAGGGCCAGAAACGTCACGGCGCAGCATTCCGTTCCATGGGTGACCGGTACCATAAAGGAAACACCCTGGCGCATGTTTTCCTGAACCTGGGAGTCTTGGCGCAAAAGCGGATTCATGGCCTGAACACGCTCGGACTCGACAAAATCGCGAATGATCCGGGAAACGGTGGGATTTTCAACAAGATAGTCCGGGTTGATGTCTGATGGGACGTACTTTTCCCGATGTTCCGGATCCACTGTCTCCAGGACGGCATCCCGGCGCAGCAGCAAGGCATAGTCACCGCCGCCGATCATCTCCACAAGATGGGTGTGGATGCGATCAAAGGGCAGGGTCAGTTCCACGCTGCCCAGATGTCGGCCATCCCGCGACAGGGGGAAGACGAACCGGAATCCCGGGTAGGTGCGGCCCACTTCCAGCCCGGTCGCCGGGCGGAACTCCTGATTGGCGATGCGGACCGAAGGCCGCAAGTCAAAAAGGGGATCGCCGACCATATGGGGCATGTGGAAGCGCAGCAATGAGCGATCATCCGCCAGATGAAACTGAAATTGACGCATGCCCGTCGCCTTCAACTCATCATAGAGCGGCCCGAGCAGACGAAAAAGCCGCCCCCGGATCACCGGTAGCTCTTCTTCCGGAGCGTTCATGGCCAGCTCCACCAAATCCAGCGTTTCGGGCCGGTCCACCTGCAAGCGAAAACGGATTTCCGCCTCCCGGCGATAGGTTTCAATGGCCGCCCGGTAGGACACGTCCAAAGCCATGACATGCTGCTCCGCCACCAGCTTCACCTCCTGGCCGTACTGACGGTAAAAAAAATGCCCTACAAGGAGCATGGCGGCCACGGTGAGGGCTGGAATAACAAACCAGGTGGGACGGAAGAGGGATTGCTGAGGCATGGGGTCTTGGAGGGTTACGGTATTGCCGTCGGATCGCCGAAATCGCGGAAACCGGCATAGGCGTCGTCGCTGGCCGGGGCCATGCCGTGGCGGATGGTTTCGCCCCACTGGCTATATTCGATTTCGGGCGCGGCCAGGAGGATGGAGCGGAGGCGCTGGATCTGGTCGGGATTCAGTGTTCGGGCGTTGGCGAACAGGCCGGTGGCCGGCACCCAGTCCGAGTAGGCCCGGACCGTGATGCCCAGCGGCAGGTATTTGTGCGCGAATTCGTCCTTGACGCTGCCTGCGCGGACGTCACCCCGGACCACGGCGAAAACAACGGCTTCGTGGGTGCCCAGGTACTGGTAGGCCATTTCTTCCAAAGAGATGTCGGCAAGGGCGCGGAGCATGGCGTCAGCACCCAGGTACCCACATGTGGACAGGCGCTGGGTCAGGCCGAAGGGCAGGTCGGGCAACTCCGCCTGGGCGATATCGTCGTCAAGCAGGGTGATCACGGCGCAGCGATACCGGGCATTGCCGTCAGGTTCCCTGAAAAAAACCAGCGGCTCCACCTCGGGCATCCTCTGGCGCAAGGTTACGTAGGGCAACGGCCCCAGAAAGATCAGGTCCAGCTCGTCCTGCTCAAAGGCCGTCAGAATCTTATGATGGGCGTCAAAATAAACCATTTCCACCGATTGGCCCAACTCCCGCTCCAGGTAGGTCACCAAAGGGTTGAACGCCCTGACGATCACCTCCCGGTTTTCCATGGGCAAGGGGGCAAAACGGATGGGTTGTGTGGCCGTCGCGATTGGCGAAAGAAGTAGCAGAGCAAGCAGGATGGAGATGCCGAGCAGAAGCGGGCGGAGAGAATGGAAGGGGGGCATGTGAGGGGCGGGCATGGTGGCGACCTTTGTTTCATGTGTCGTTATTTCAACGATACAGACTCGGCCAGCCATACCCTCTCGGTTTTCATGGTGCAAGGAGAACAGCGGGTATCTACTCAGCACATTTTGTGTCCGCCCTTGCTCCGGCAATCGGAGTCGGGGTCGTTATCGGAATCGGAATCGGAACAGGAAAAATTTTGAACGCATCCCAGCGTTTTCGATCCCGATTCCGATTCCGATACCGACTCCGACCCCGGCAACGGCATTCCTCTATCTGAGTGTTGAAAAAGTCCTTTGTCGGCAGTTCGTTCAAAAACCCCAAGTGCAAGGAGCAAGAAAAGCTCAAGGTCGAAGCGTATTTATTGATACGTGAGAGTTTGAGCTTTTTGCGGCGACGCAGCAATTGGGAGTTTTTCAACGGACTGCTATGCTGAGTAGTTACAGCAGCGGCAACGCATGCCCCCTTCAACCTTCATCCTTCCCCCCATACAACCCCTTGGCCGTTCCCGGGAGGCTTTTGGACAGGGAGCAGAGCACGGGCACCACGATCAACGTCAACAGCGTGGCCACGGCCAGGCCGAAGACCACGGCCACGGCCATTGGGCCCCACCATTGGGCCGACTCGCCGCCGATGCTCCAGGTCAGGCTCTTAAAGTCGAAACTGACGCCGGTGGCCATGGGCATCAGGCCGAGGATGGTGGTGACGGCCGTGAGCATCACCGGTCGGAACCGGACCAGTCCGGCCCGCAGCAGGGCTTCGGAGCGCTCCATCCCCCGGGCCAGAAGCTGCATGTAGTAGTCGATGAGCACGATGGCGTTGTTCACCACCACCCCGGCTAGGCTGATCACCCCGATCCCGGTCATGATGATCCCGAAGGCCGTACCCGTGACCAACAGCCCGAAGAACACGCCGATCAGGGAGAAGAGCACCGCGGCCAGGATGATCAGCCCGGGGATGATGGAATTGAACTGGGTGATCAGGATCAGGAAGATCAGGAAGATCACCGCCACAAAGGCCTTGCTCAGGAACTCCTGGGCTTTGGCCTGCTCCTCCTGCTCTCCGGTGAACTGGTAGGAATACCCCCGAGGCCATTCAAAACCGGCCAGAAGCCGCTCGATGTCCTCCAGCACGTCGTTGGCCAGGCGCCCGGAGACCGAGGCCGAAATCGTGACCACCCGGCGCTGGTTCAGGCGCATGATGTCCCCCACGCCGCTGCCCAGTTCCACTTCGGCCACGCTGGTCAGCGGTATGGGCTCGCCGTGAGGCCCGGAAATGGTCAGTCGCTTCAGGGACTCCAGGGAATTTCGGGCCTCCTCCGGAAGCCGGGCCGTGATGTCGTACTCGTCCCGGTCGTCGCGCAATACTCCCACCCGCACCCCGCCGATGGCCGCCTTGACCGTATAGGCGATGGTGTAGGCGTCCAGCTCCATCAACGCTGCTTTTTCCTTGTCGATGTTGATTCGGATCTCCGGCTTGCCCTGAACGAAATTGTCCTTCAGGTCCACCAGTCCGGGGATATCCCGAATAGTCCGGCGAACCTGGGCCGACAGTTCGCCCAGGACCCGGATGTCCCGCCCGGAAATCTCCATGTTTACCGGCGGCCCCGTGGGCGGCCCCCCTTCTTCCTTTTCCACCTGGACCTCGGCCCCGGCAATGGTCGCCAGAAGGCGTTCGCGAATATCGTCCAGGGTCTTGGTGGAAGACTGGGCGCGATCGTGGAAATCCACGAAGTCCAGGGCCACCCGGCTCAGGTGCGTTCCCGGCCCGCCAGCAGCGAAGGGATCGCCCCCGGCGGAACCGATGTTCCCGATCACAAACTTGATGTCCGGGTATTCCATGACAATGTCTTCCACCTGGGCCACCAGCCGGTCCGAGGCGTCCAGGCTGGTGCCTTCCGGAGCGCGGATATGCACGTAGGCCCGGTTCGGGTCGGTCTCCGGGAAGAACTCCACCCCCTTGCCCCAGGTCCCGAAACCGACCATGGCCGCGACCAGCATCAGCACGGTCGTTCCCAGAACCACCAGCCGATGGCGCAGGGACCAAGACAGAAGACGGAGGTAGAGTCGCTTGATCCAGGGCTCATGGACCTCTTCCTGGTCGGGGTTTTCCATATCCTCGCTTTGTCGGGGCTTGGCCGGCCTGACGACCTGGTACCGGGCGGAAAGCACCGGGTTGACCACCAGGGCCACGAACAGGGAAGCAGAGAGAACCATGATCAGGGTCTTGGGCAGGAACATCATGAACTCACCCACGATGCCCGGCCAGAACAGCAGCGGGATGAACGCGGACAGGGTGGTCAGGGTGGCCGTGATCACCGGCCAGGCCACCTGATCCGTGCCGATCCGGGCCGCGACGGCCCGGGGCCGGCCCTGCTGCATGTGGCGATAGATGTTCTCCACCACGACGATGCCGTTGTCCACGAGCATGCCCAGGGCCAGGATCAGGGAAAAGAGCACCACCATGTTCAGGGTGATCCCGAACCCGGAGAGCAGGGCGAAGCCGATGAACATGGAATACGGGATGGCCAGGGCCACGAACACGGCCGAACGTCCGCCGATGAAGGCCACGATCACGGCGAGCACCAGAATCAAGCCGGAAAGAATGTTGTTCTCCAGCTCGGAAACCATGAACCTGACATCCTCGGACATGTCCGAGGTGATATCCAGGATCAGGTCCGGGGGCAGATCCGGCCTGAGCCGGTCCACCATGGCCCGGACCTCGTCGCAGATCCGGACGATATTCTCTCCGCTGCGCTTTTGCACCGAAAGGGTCACGCTGGGCCGCCCGTTGATCCGGCTACGGGTCAGAGGGTCCTTGTGGGCGTCCTCGATCCGGGCCACGTCGCGCAGGTAAACGGGTCGTCCGTCGCGGACAAAGGCCACGATGGAAAAAATATCCGCCGGGTGTTTGAAATCTTCGGGCACGCGCACCAGATAACGGGTCTCGCCGATGTCCATGCTCCCGCCGGGCATGTTCACGTTGCCCTGGGTCACGGCCTGGATCATGCTGGAAAAAGGCACGTTGTAGGCCCGGATGCGGTCCAGGTCGAACTCCACCCGGATTTCCCGCTCCAATCCGCCGCTTTCCAGGACGTTGAGCACCCCGGGGATGGTCTCGATCTCGTCCTTGAGATCCTCGGCCCAGGTCTTCAGCCGGGCCAGGGAGTACGGGCCTGAGAGAACCACCCGGATCACCGGGATGTCCGAAAAATTGACCTCCTCCACCACCGGGTCGTCCTCCAGGTCCGAAGGCAGGTCCGCCTTGGCCTCGTCCACCTTGACCCGGACCTTTTGCAAGGCGTCGTCGATGTCCACCGAGGGAATGAACTTCACCGCCACCGTGGACAACCCCTCGGACGAACTGGCCCGGATCTCCTCCACCCCGGACAACCCCTTGAGCTTGCGCTCAATGGGCATGGTGATCAACGTCTCCATGTCCTCCGGCGCCACGCCCTCATAGGTCGTGGTCACGAACACGTACGGAATGGTGATGTCCGGGAAGGCCTCCCGCGGCAAAGTCAGATAGGAATACACGCCGATGATCACCAGGAACACCAGCAAGGTCAGGACCGTGGCCTGGCGGCGCAAGGCCCATGTGTTGACGATCATGTTCGATTACTCGCGTCCTACTGCTGTATTGATGGATGGTATTCTGATCCCTTGGGATCTGATAGTTTGCGCCCAAGGATCTTCGTCATCATCAAGATTGAACGGATGCAGCTCAATAGGCGCATATCTCGCCAATACTGATTTTACCTGCTCCACATCCCTTGCAAGACACCCCGAAAAATTCGCATCCCAGACAGCTACGTCGATATCCGAAAAATCGTGGGGTTGGCCATGGGCATAGGAGCCGAAAAGGTAGACGTCCTTTGGCGAGTATCCGGCCTGGATCAAGTCCTGGATAAAATCTTCGATCATGTGGATCGCAGCGCTTCGGTCAACCATTGCATCAATTCCTCCACGAGGCTCATTTTTCGAGATGTGTATTCGACGGTGCACAACTTGTAGAACCGATCCTTGTAATCCTGATATCTAGCCTCCATGTTCCAGGTCGTGATCACTTGAAGCTCATCCTTGAACTGAGAAGGCAATTGCAACCGCAATCGCTCAGCGATAATTCCGAGGTTATGCGTGCGAGGGGGGAGCGCCCCGGGATTCTCTTTGACCCAATGGGCCTTGAGCAACTTCTCGACGGCCAGGTGGGCAAAAAAAAGAGCATGCATATTACGCCCTGAGCCAAAAAGATCACCTGCTGCTTCCCAGTCACGAAGAGCGGAACGATGCCAGTAGGCAATTTGCTCATGAGTATCCATTACCGCACCACCACCGCTGTCCCTTCATCCACTTCACGGTGCCCGGCCACGATCAGGCGGTCGCCGGGGTGCAGGCCGCTGGTGATCTGGATGCGGTCGCGTTCGATGACCCCGATCTCCACCTGGCGGGCCCGGGCCAGGCCGTCTTCTTCCACGTAGACCAGGCGCTCCCCGCCCCGGTCGATCAGGGCGGACAGGGGGATGGCCAGGGCGTCGGGGATGATCCGGCGCAGGAAGAGCACCCGGGCGATCATCCCCGGACGAATCCGGCCCTCGGGATTGTCCATGACCACCTGGGTGCGGAAGGTCTTGGTGGCTTGGTCGCCCCGAAAGGCGATGAAGTCGATGACGCCCGGAAACTCCTGGCCCTGAAAAGCATCCACCATCACCAGCACGGGCTGGCCCACCTCCAGAAAGCGGACATCCATTTCCGGAACCTGGACCTGGACCTTGATCTTATCAATGTCCACCAGTTCGACGACCACCTGGCCGCGGTCCACGAACTCGCCGACCTCGATCAACAGATCGTTCACCCGACCGGAGCTTGGAGTCCGGACCAAACCACGGTCGTACTCGATTTCAGCCTGACGCAACGCCTCCCTGGCCTGAACCTTCTCGCTGCGGATCTGGTCCAGTTCCTCCTCGGAAATAATCTGATCCTGGAACAATCGTTCCCGCCGTCGCAGCTGGTCCTCGAACAGCTCGAAGGCCGCCCGTGCCCTGGCCATGCCCGCGCCCAGGGCCGTGACGTCGACCTGGGCGATGACCTGACCGGGCCGGACGTGATCGCCCTCGCGCACGGAGAGCTTTTCAACCCTGCCGGCGGTCTCCGCGGCCAAGGCCACGCTCAGCCAGGGGTCCGCCGAACCGGGCAGCACGACCGCGTCTCGAATCTCTTGCGGCACGATCTCCTGAATCACCACGTTGACCCGACGCGGAGGGGCCGGTTCCCCGGAGTCCGCTCGGGATTCTTCTCCGGACGGGGAGGAACAGCCGGAGAGCGGCGCCATACCAGCCAGAATCAGCAAAGCCAGCAGAATCAGCCGGACGAATGAAAACAAGAAATGCGTCGTCTTTTGCATGTGCGAATCCCCGCCTCGGGGGGAGAAAGATGGAGGTGGTTGCAAGGAAAGTCGTGATGGGATAGAAAAAAGGATATTGAATGTCGCGTCAACCGTCCTGATTGACCCGGCCTATCTACTCCCTTCCATGACCATGTTCAAGCTTTCCTTCACAGCGGCCGGATTCCGCGATCACTGTCGCATCAAAATAAGAAAGCCATATCACTGATGCCGACGGCTTTGCGCCGCCTCGGCTCAAACGTCTCTGGAGAGATGCATGCGCTCCTTCCCTTCTCTTTATTCATTTCACCGTCCGTTCCTGGCCCTGTTTTTCGCACTGGCCCTTGTCTGCGTTCCGCAGGCCGCGCTGTTCGCCCAACAAAACCCCGCCCCGGCACCCGACCTTACGGTCGCCACGGCCCCCGACGGTCCGGCCCAGGACCTGGACGTCCGTCTTGACTCCGTCCGGTCGCAACTGGCTAATATCGCCCAGTCCATTCAGGACCGCCGCCAACACCTGGACGTCATGCGCCAACAAATGGCCGACGCGCAAACCGCCTCGGAACGCGCGGAGATGGAAGCGGGAATCGTCGAACTGGAGCGCTTGATCCAGGCTTCCAGGGCCACCTTCGAATCCGTGGCCACCGGCGGAGTGGACAGCTCCATCTTTCGCCACGAACCGGAAAGAGATTTTAATTGGCAGCAAGAACTTTTCGAAATCATCAAGCCTTTTCTGGATCAGCTCAATCAATTCACGGAAACCCCGCGCAACATCGAGCGGATCAACCGTGAAATATCCCAGGATCAGGCCAGGCTGAACGTGGTCAACCGGGCCCTGGCCAACATCGTCAACGTCAGCGCCGGAGTTCAGGACGAGCACTTGCTCGACCGTTTGCTGGCCCTGGAAAAATCCTGGCTGCAACGCAAGTCGGACCTGGAACTGGAAATCAACCTGCAACAGCTCCAACTCCAGGAACTGCGGGACGAGCAGAAAACCTTCTGGGACATGCTCCACCAGGGCATGCTTTCCTTTGTCCAGGGCCGCGGCCTGATCCTGATCCTGGCGGTCCTGGTCACCGCCGGGGTCTGGTTCCTGCTTCAGACCCTGCCCAAGGTCGCCCGCCGGAAGGAGGACGATGCGGTCGTCCTGAAACGCAAGCCCCACGCCAAACTGTTCTCCGTGGGCTATCAGGCGATTTCCGTCATCCTCGCCCTGTGCGCCCTGCTCCTGGTGCTCTACGTTTCCGGAGACTGGCTGCTTCTGGGCTTGGCCATGATCATTCTCGTCCTGGTTGCCGTGGGGTCCAGGACCTACCTGCCCAAGTTCATGACCGAGGTCCGGATGTTGCTGGATATGGGGCCGGTCCGGGAAGGGGAGCGGATTTTCCTGAACGGAATTCCTTGGGAGGTCAAAAACCTGAACATGTACTCGACCTTGTACAATCCGGAGCTGCAAGGCGGCGTGCTGCGCGTGCCCCTGGGCGATCTGGCCAGCCGGATATCCCGCCCGGACGACCCGGAGGAACCCTGGTTTCCGACACGCAAGGACGACTACGTGATGCTTTCCGACGGCACCTACGGGCAGGTGCTGCTCCAGACGCCGGAGGTGGTTCAGATCAAGCACGTCGGATCCGTGCGCACCTTTTCCACGGGCTCCTTCCTCGGATCCTCGCCGCGCAACCTGACCCGCGACGGCTTCGGCTACGCCGTGACCTTCGGCATCGACTACCAGCATCAGGCCATCTGCCTGGAAGAGGTGCCGGGCATCTTCGAGACCGCGGTGACGGATGCCCTGAAGGCCTCGTTCAACGACGGCCTCGAATCCGTGTTGGTGGATTTCAAGGAAGCCGGGGCCTCATCCCTGGACTATCTGATCTACGTGATGATGAACGGCAAAACAGCCGGCTCCTACTGGGCCGTGGGCCGGATCATCCAGCAATCCTGCGTCCGGGTCTGCAACGAACGTGGCTGGATCATCCCCTTCACCCAACTCACCGTGCATCAGGGAGACGGCTTTGAGGCCCTGCGCACCGTTCGATCGTAGCCGCCGATTGCCGCGACTTCTCGTTTTCGCCCTGCTGCTGGCCGGCTTGGTCGCATCGACCAGGCCGGCCCAGGCCCAGTTCGACAACCTGCGGGCCCTCGTCCCGGAGACCCTGCACCAGACCTTGTTCGGCACGGACGCGTATCAGGTGGTGTTCGAAGGCGACCTGGACTCCGGTCTTCGGGACGTCCTGCGCTCGGTGTCCGAATCCCACGCCCTGCGCGAGCGCATACCGGCCACGGACCAGATGTTCCAGCGCCGCGCCCGGGCCGACATCCCCAACCTGCTTCGCGCCCTGCGCTCCGAAGGCTACTACGACGGACGGGTCGAGGCCCATGTCGATCCGCACGCTTCGCCGCCCCGGATTGTTTTTCAGGTCCAGCCAGGGCCTGCCTATCTGCTGAAGGCCGTGCATTTCGACGGCCCGGATTCCGAAGAGGGGTTCGGCTTTCCTCCTCCCGGTCCGGCCACTGCGGGCCTCGCCCTGGGCAGCCGGGCCAGAGCGCCGGAAATCAGCGGGGGCAAGGACATGTTCCGCGAGTTCCTGCGCGAAAACGGCCACCCCTTTCCCTGGGTCGCGCTCCGGGAAGTTCAAGTGGACCATGAATCCCAAACCCTTTCCGTATTCTACACCTTCAACCCCGGTCCTTCGGCCCGGTTCGGCCCGGTGATCGTGGAAGGCGAAGAGCGGGTCTCGCCGCGCTACATTTTGGACCAGGTTCCCTGGTCCGAGAACCAGCCGTTCCGGTCTTCCCAACTGCAAAGGCTGCGCGCCACGCTGATGCAGACCGGCCTGTTCACCATGGTGGACGTCTCCCATCCGGGATCGATCCCCGAGACATCCGTGTACAACGACCTCGGGAACAACGAGCTGCCCGTCACCATATCCGTGGTGGAGCGCGTCCCCCGAACCGTCAAGGCCGGGGTGGCTTACGAAACCGACACGGGATTCGGCACGGCCCTGGAATGGGAGCATCGCAACATCCTCGGAAGCGGCGAACAACTTCGCACCCGACTCCACTTGGCCGAAAAACGGCAAATGCTCGAAGGCGAATTCCAGGTACCTGAGTTTCCCGACCCGTCCCAGTCCCTGACCATCCAGGGCAATATCGGCCAGGAAACAACCGACGCCCTGGAAAAAAGGGAAGCCGCGGCCGGAGCCATGATCAACCGCCAACTGGACCGCTTCTGGTCCGTGGGCCTCGGGGCCACCTTCCGGTACTCGGAAGTTACCCAGCTCGGAAAAACCGAGACCTACGGCCTGATCTCCACCCCGGGCGAGCTGACCTGGGACAGGCGCGACAACGTACTCAACCCGGCCAGGGGCTGGCGGGTCCAGCTCCGGGCCGAACCGTTTCTGGACACGCTGGAATGGAACACGACCTTCTTCAAGCTGTCCGGCTCCCTCAGCGCCTATCTGCCCATCCTGGCCAAAGACCGCCTGGTCCTGGCCGGACGGGGGGCCCTGGGGTCGATTACCGGCGAAGCCAACATGAACCTGCCCCCTGATCAACGTTTCTACGCCGGCGGAGGCGGCTCGGTCCGCGGCTACGCTTACCAGTCCATCGGACCGGAGGTGGACGGCAAGATCGTGGGGGGCAAGAGCATGGTGGAGGTGGGCACGGAACTGCGGCTGCGCCTGGAGAACAACATCGGTCTGGTGGCCTTTCTGGACGGCGGACAGGTGTTCAGCGAAACGGAACTCCAATTCCAGGACGATTTCCTCTGGGGAGCGGGTCTGGGGCTGCGCTACTACCTGGATTTCGGCCCCATCCGCCTGGACCTGGCCTTCCCGCTAAACCGGAGGGACAAGGACAGCGCGTTCCAGGTCTATGTGAGTATCGGGCAGGCGTATTGAGCACCAACACAAGGACGACAACGACGCATGACCGAATCGAATGCATCTTCAGCGCGGCATCCCGGGATAAAGAATCCACGTCGATGGTGGCCCTATCTGCTCCTCGCCCCGGTGGGACTGTTGATCACGTTTGTTCTGATCATCATCCTGCTCCGCACCGACTACGGCCTCAACCGCCTGGAAACCCTCCTCAACAACACCTTGGCCGACGTGGGCGGCCAGCAGGTCGCGCTATCCGGGCTGCATGGCCGGTTTCCCTTCGACCTCCGGCTCGTGGAAATACGTTTGGCTGACGAAGAAGGGGTATGGCTGAAGATTGACGACGTGATCCTGCGTTGGTCCGGCCGGGATCTGCTTTCGGCTCGTGTGCGGATTCACGAACTCAGCGCGGACCGGGTGGAGCTGTTCCGTGTTCCTGTTGGTGATGAGCCTCAGCCGAAACCTGAACCCGTCATACCGGAGTCATGGGAGGCGCTCCTGGATTTTGAACCGCCCACGGCCTTTCCAAGGGTGGCCCTGGACAATCTGGACATCCGCCGGATCATCCTGGCCCAAGCCGTGGCCGGGGACCGGATCGTCCTTCGCCTTCACGGCGACCTGGATGCCGGGGAGCACGGTGCCCGGATGAACCTCAGCGTGGACTCCCTGGCCGGACCAGCCGACGAGGCCGGCCTGCTCAGCCTGCGGGCCGGGTTTGTCCCGGAGACCGACCTCCTGGATCTGCGGCTGGCCTTCACCGATCCAGGCGGCTCCCTGGCCCCTCTGCTCGGCCTGCCCCCGGCCACGCCTCTGGAAGTGATCCTGGAGGGCGACGGGCCGCCCCTGGCCTGGGACGGCGTATTTTCGGTCCAGGCCGGAGAGCTGTTTTCCCTGCAAAGCAACCTGGGCCTGGCCTGGCCGGATCATCCCAGCCTGACCTGGCACGGGGAATTCACTCTCGCCCCCTCCCTGCTTCCCGAACCCGCCCAGGCCTTGCTGCCTCCCACGACGTTCCAGGTCCAGGCGTCCATGCCCAGGCCGGATTCGGTTCACCTGGCCGAATTCACGTTGCGCAACGCCCTGTTGGACCTGCATGTGGATGCGGAGGTGAATCTGGACCACTCCACCCTGCGCGGCGGGCTGCGCCTGGACGTGCTGGATACGGCCCCCCTGGCCGAGCTGGCCGGAGTGGAATTGGGGCCGCGCATCGGTCTGCGGGGCGATGTTTCCGGCCCCTTGACCGGCCCTGACATCCAGCTCGCCCTGCACCTGACCGATGTTTTCGCCGACCCGGTCCGAGTCGGCGGGCTGGACCTGGACGCCGCGATCCGGTTCAGCGACCCCGGCGAGACGCCGGACGACCGGGTCATCTCCGTCGCGGGCGCCGTGACAACCCAGGGGCTTTACGTTCCGGACACGGCCCTGCCCCCGGAACTGACCGCGAACTTCGACGCGGCCTATCGCCTGGCGGACAATTTCCTGGACGTGACGTCCCTGAACCTGCTCGGCCAGGGCGTGGACATCCACGCCGCCGCCGGATACGGCCTGGACACCCACCGGCTGGACGCCCATCTGGAGCTGCGGCCCAGCCCGATTCAGCCCTGGCTGGCCCCGTACGGACTGGAAGACGTCGCTGGCGAGGCCGACCTGCGGGTCACGGCCCAGGGCACGGTCCAGCCTCTGCGCCTGGATGTTGATCTGGACGCGGGACTGACCCACCTCGCGGGCCTGCCCGACCCGCTGCCCCATCTGCTGGGCGCGGCTCCCCGGCTTCGCGGTCAGGTCCGGCTTGTGCCGCCAGAAGACGATTCCGCGACAGGTCAGGGTCCGGGGATCATCCAGGCCCGGGCCGTGCGCCTGCAAGCCCCCGGCTTGGATCTGACCGCGGAGGCCGACTTCACCCCGGCCACCGGCGATTTGTCCGCCCAAGCCGCCCTGGCCCTTCCGGACCTGAGCCTGGCCTCGCCGAACCCGGACCCGGACCCAGGTCTGGGCCTGGCCGGAGCGGCCGTGCTGAACATCCAGGCCCGGGGCGACGTCAGCCAGAATTTGGTCCTGCATCTCGATCTGCACAGCGACGACCTGCGCATTGCCGACCTGGAAGCCTTTCCGCTCCAACTGCTCGCAACCATCCACTCCCTGCCCGCGGCTCCCCGCGGCGAGCTGACTCTGTCCGCCTCGCCCCTGCAAGCCCCCCTGCTCCTGGAAACGGCCTTTGCCCTGGACGATTCCCTTCTCCGCATCTCGGAGCTGGAGCTGATCGTTCCCGAGGGCGCACTGCACGGCCAGGGCGTCGTGGACCTGGACAGTCAGCTGGTCACGGCCCGACTCCAGGGCCGCATCCAGGACATCACGCCCTTAAGCGCCTTGGCCGGTCAGTCCCTGCACGGCGTTCTGGAACTGGACGTCGAACTCCAGCCGGATGTCACGCCCGATGACCAATCGGACGACCAATCGGACGACCAATCGGATGAACAGTCAAACGGCCCAGCCCCGGGCACCCAGAACGTCCGCTTGAGCGCAGGCCTGAGCAATTTCCAGGCGGACTTCGGCACTCTGGCCGAACTGAACCTGAATGGTCGGATCCAGGACGCCTTGAGCGCCCAGGACGGACCGAAGCTGCACCTGGACGTGGCGGCCAGGGATTTTCAAGCCGGAGAAATCAGCGTCAATTCCCTGAACGCGACCATCACCGGATCACTCACGGACCTGGTCCTGAACGTCACGACACGGGGAAGCGCCCTGCACCCCTACACGCTCCAACTCGAAGCCGCCTACGCCGACCGGGATGGAAGCCATTCCGTGGAACTGCGCGACCTCACCGGTGACTGGGCCGAACAGCCCCTGCTGCTCACCGCTCCCGTCCACATCACCCTGGGAGAGCAGGAGCAGACCGTCTCCCCATTGCACCTGGAGTTCGGGCCGGCCATCGTCCGCGGCGATGCCCGGATCGGACCGGCAGACGCAAACCTGCGCCTGGGAATCGAAAGCCTGCCTCTGTCGCTCTTCACTCCGGATATTCTGGGCACGGTCACCGCCGGGGCGGTGCTCCAGGGTCCCACCTCGGCCTTGCGCGGCGACCTGACAGTGCTGGGCGAGAACCTCCAACCAACGGGCACCAATCTGGAGAACGTTCCGTCCCTGGCTATCCAGGCCGACGCAGCCCTGGACGGAACAGCCATCACGCTGACGGCCGTGCTTCGCGAAAATGACACGACCACCCCCTTGCTCCAGGCCCAGGGGCATGTGCCTCTAACCCTCGGTCTCACCCCCGCAGGCCTGGACCTGCCCTCCGATGCTCCAATGAGGGCCACTATCCAAGGTGATTTGGACCTGGGCTGGCTGGGGGAAATCTTCCTCACGGACAGCCAGCTCCTGGCCGGGACGCTCAAGTTGGATTTCCAGCTCAGCGGCACCCTGGACACCCCGCAACCCACAGGGAGCATCCTGATCCGCCAAGGAAGCTATCAGCATCTCCTCCAGGGCGTTCTGCTCCAGGACATCGAGGCCGACGCCCAGGTCACGGACAAACGGTTCGAACTGACCTCCCTCACCGCCACGGACGGCGGGCAGGGTCGTCTGCATGTCACGGGTGGAGCCGATCTCGACCCAGGGCAAAACTTTCCCTTTCAGTTTTCAGTCCAGATGACCAACATGAACATCCTGGACAGCCCTTTGGCCCAAGCCAGGGTGGCCAATGTCGACCTGGCCGTCTCCGGCTCCACCGCGACCCAGGAGGTCAAGGGCGAAGTGGTCCTGGACCGTGTGGAAATTTTCCTCAAGGATCTGGGCGGCCCCCAGGTGGTGGATCTGCCGGTGGTGGAGACCAGCAAAGAACGAGTGCCGTCCGCGGAACCTTTTGCTCTACCCATCCCCGCCCCGCCTCTGGCCCTGGACCTGGACGTGCGGTTCCCGGCCCGGGTCTTCGTCCGCGGCCGAGGTCTGGATTCGGAATGGGGCGGCAACCTGCGGATCACCGGCACCGCCGCCCAACCGGTCATTCGCGGAGAGATCAGGCCCCAACGCGGCCGCCTGGACCTGCTGGGCAAACGGTTCACCGTGTCCCCGGAAAGCGTGATCCAATTCACCGGCGGACAGCCGCCCCTGCCCTTCGTCAACCTGACGGCCTACCAAACCCGTCGCGACCCGGACGGCGAGAAAACCTTCACCGTGCATATCAGCGGCGTCCCTCCGGACATTCCGCCCCCGACATTGACCTCCGACCCGCCTCTGCCCCAGGATGAAATCCTGTCCCAGATGCTCTTCGGCCGGTCCTTGTCCCGCATCTCCGCCACCCAGGCCGCCCAGCTTGCCCTGGCGGCCCGGGAACTGGCCGGTCACGGTTCCGGACTCAACCTGATAGGCACGGCCCGCGATCTGCTCCAGCTCGACGACCTGGACCTGATTTCCGGCCAAGCCGGAGACATGAGCCTGCGCGCCGGAAAATACATCTACAACCGCGTCTACCTCCGCCTGGACAGCGACCTGAAAACCGGCGAGGAAACAGCATCCGTGGACGTGGAACTCACCCCCCGGATCAACCTGGAAAGCACCCTCGGCCCCAAGGGAGGCGGGCTGGGATTGTTTTGGAAGCGGGATTATTGACCGCGTTCGTTGCACGGACCAAGGAAAGACGACGTGGAGTCCGCGAAAAAGAACGAGATAAACTCAAGGGAGGACGACCATGGACCATGTTCAGGCTGGAGCATTGCGGATTGCCAAGCCGTTTTACGACTTCATCGTTCAGGAGGCCGCGCCTGGGACCGGGGTGGAGCCGAAGCACTTCTGGAGCGCCCTGGAGCGAATCGTCCGGGAGTTCGGACCGCGCAACGCCGCGCTGCTGCGAAAACGCGACACCCTGCAGGCGGCCATCGACCAATGGCACCGCGACCGGGCCGGACAACCCCACGACGCCGCGGCCTACAAGCAGTTTCTTCTGAATATCGGCTATCTCTTGCCCGAGAGTGAATCTGATGGCCCGGATTTCCAGATCACCACCGAAAACGTGGACCCGGAAATCGCCGCTATTGCCGGGCCGCAGCTCGTGGTTCCGGTGACCAACGCCCGGTACGCGGTCAACGCGGTCAACGCTCGCTGGGGCAGCCTGTACGACGCCCTGTATGGCACTGACGTTGTCGACGAGGATCAGGGCGCGGAAAAAGGGGAGGCCTATAATCCGGTACGCGGGGCCAGGGTCATGGCCGGGGCCGCCGCGTTTCTGGACCGGGCCGTCCCATTGGCCGCCGGCCGCCACGCCGACGTGGTCCGCTACATGGTCGCCCCAAGCCCATCCACGCCGGAGGGGCGGACCCTGGTCGCCCTTCTGGAGGACGGCTCCAGGCAGGAGCTGACTCGCCCGGAACAGTTCGTCGGCTTTTTCGGCCCCCTGAACCGGGACGACGAACCAAAGTCCGTCATCCTGCGCAACCACGGTCTGCATCTGGAACTGCGCATCGACCGCACCCACCACATCGGACGGGAAAACAAGGCCGGGGTCTGCGACGTGGTTCTGGAAGCGGCCCTGACCACCATTCTTGACTTCGAGGACTCCGTGGCCGTGGTGGACGCCGAGGACAAAACCGGAGCCTTTCGCAACCTGCTGGGCCTGCTCAAGGGCGACCTGACCGCCAAATTTTCCAAGGGCGGCCGTTTCGTGGAACGCCGGATGCATGAAGACCGGAGCTTCACGGCCCCCGACGGAACCGAACTCCGCCTGCCCGGACGCAGCCTGATGCTGGTCCGCAACGTGGGCCTGCTGATGACCACGGACATCGTCCTGGACGACCAGGGCCGGGAAATATTCGAAGGCATCCTGGACGGCCTGACCACGGCCCTGATCTCCCTGCACGATCTCCGGGCTTCCGCCGACAATCCATGGCGAAACAGCCGCCACGGAAGCGTGTACATCGTCAAACCCAAACAGCACGGCCCAGAGGAAGTCCAATTCACCCGGGATCTGTTCGCCGCCATCGAGGGCGCCCTGGACCTGACCCACAACGCCCTGAAGATCGGGATCATGGACGAGGAACGCCGGACCACCCTGAACCTCAAGGAGTGCATCCGGGTCGCCCGGGAGCGGGTCATCTTCATCAACACCGGATTCCTGGACCGCACCGGGGATGAAATCCACACCAGCATGGAGGCCGGACCCATGGTCCGCAAGAACGACATGCGCTCCGAGGCGTGGATGACCGCCTATGAAGACTGGAACGTGGACGTGGGCCTGGCCGCGGGCCTGAGCGGCAAGGCCCAGATCGGCAAGGGCATGTGGGCCAAGCCGGACAAAATGAAGGAAATGGTCGAGGCCAAGATCGGCCACCCCCTGTCCGGGGCCAACTGCGCCTGGGTCCCCTCCCCCACCGCCGCCACCCTGCACGCCTCGCACTATCACCAGGTGGACGTCTTCGCCCGGCAGCGCGAACTCATGGGCAAGCCGCGGGCCACCCTGGACGACCTGCTCCGACTGCCCCTGCTGGGCGACAAACGTCCCACTCCCGAAGAAATCGAGGAGGAACTGGCCAACAACGCCCAATCCATCCTGGGCTACGTGGTCCGCTGGGTGAACCAGGGCGTGGGCTGCTCCAAGGTGCCGGACATCTCGGACGTGGGCCTGATGGAAGACCGGGCCACCCTGCGCATCTCCAGCCAACACATGGCCAACTGGCTGCGCCACGGCATCTGCACCCGGGATCAGATCCTGGCCGTACTACGCCGCATGGCCGACGTCGTGGACCGTCAAAACGCCACCGATCCCCAGTACCAGCCCATGGGGCCGAACCACGATCAAAGCATCGCCTTCCAGGCCGCCCGCGACCTGATCCTCCTGGGCCGCGAACAACCGAGCGGCTACACGGAACCGATCCTCCACGCCCGACGTAAAGAGGTGAAGGCCGAAACTCATTGATTTCGAAGCAAGATTGCCCGGTTCATAGGAACGTTTCCAGTGAGGATGTTCGCCAAGACGGGGAACAGTCGACGTACCTATACCCCTGAAAGGCTTCGAATTCCGAAAAAAATCTTCGCTGGGCGGGCCGATGATCGTGGTTCCCAAGTGAGGGGACGTCGATTACGTGTGAGATGATCTTTCAGTATTCGTCACTCTTTTTACTTCTTCTCCTTTCCAAGATTGATCCGCCCTCCTCGTTCCGATGTTACCCTGGGCGGAGCGTTTGGTCCGGTCCAGCGGATGGTGACGGCTCCGTGCTTCGCGGTGTTCAGGAGTGGGACGCTCATGTCTTTCAGGGTTTGTTTGATTTCAGGGTGGGGATGGTTGAAGCGGTTCAGGAAGCCGGTGCTGACCACGGCGATGTCCGGCCGGATCTGGGCGTAGAGTTGGGGGGAGTGGCTGGTGCGGCTGCCGTGGTGCGGGATGATCAGCGCTTCGGCGCGCAGGGCGTCGGGCGCGTCGGTCAGAGATTGAAGCAGAGCGGCGATGGACGGCTGTTCGATGTCTCCGGGAATCAGGGCCAGAGGGCGGCCGTGCCAGACCAGACGCAGGACCAGTGACGTGTCGTTCTGGTTGGCAGCGGTCAGCCAGTCGGTGTCTGGATGGAGGACCTCCAGGACGACGCCTTTGCCCAGGTCGATCATGTCGCCCTTGCTCCAGACGGTCTCCGGGATGGCGCGGCGGTTCAGGGTTTCATGCAGGATGCTTCCGTCTCGGCCTTCGGGGCCGCGGCCCTGGGAGGCGAATTTCCGGATCCGAAAGTGATCCAGGGGATAGAACAGGCCCCGGTAGTGATCGAAATGGGCGTGGCTGAGGGCGATGCCGGTCAGCCGGGGCGGGCGGCCGTGGGTCAGGGTCGGGGTGATGATGTTGCGGCCCAGGTCGTAGTCCCAGGACCAGAACCCTCCTCCGTCCACCAGCCAGCGCGACCCGCCGGGCAGTTCCAGGAGCACGGCCTGCCCTTGGCTGACGTCCAGCAGGCGCAGGGTGATCTGGGAGCGCTGGTTGGACAGAATGGTGGTCAGTCCGGGCAGGACGAGTAGGGCCACGGCCAGGAACACGGTCGCGGGCCTGAGGCTTTGCGGGGAGCGCCACCAGGCGGCCGCGGCCAGGAGCAGCATCCAGTAGCCCAGAATCTGGGGCCAGAGAGGCCGCAGCGCAATGCTCGCCTCCAGCCCGCCGGCTTGGTCCAGGGCGGCCAACCCGCCGACCATCGTTTCCAGGATGCCGCTGGCCAGGCTGAGCAGCGGCGGAGCCATGGGGGCGGTCCATGGGGTGAGCAGGGCCAGCAGGCCGGTCAGTCCCAGGGGAAAGACCGCCAGGCCGAGCAGGGGCAGCCAAAGCATGTTCAGGTAGAGGTGCGGACTGATCCGACCGAAGTACCAGGCTTGCAAGGGCAGCAGGGCCAGGGTGGCCACAATGCTTGCGGCGAGGATGCCCAGGCCCGCGGCCAGGGGCTTTTGCCACCAGGGCCGCTGGGTGAACCGCAGGGCCTCGCGGCCCAGGGGCCAGACCAGGGCCAGTCCGGCCACGGCCAGGGCGGAGAGCTGCAGGCGCAGGTCAAAGACCGCCAGGGGGGACAGGGCCAGGATGATCAACAGGGCCAGGAACAGTCCGTCCAGCAGCACCCGCTGACGGTTCAGAAGCAGCAGTAAACCCCAGGAGCCGAACATCAGGGCCGCCCGGAGCAGGGAGGGTACGGCCTGCCCCAGCCAGAGATATCCCAGGACCAAGGGTACGCTCAGGAGCACGGCCAGCTTGGGGCGGGGCAGGCGCAGATAGATTTGGGGCCGGGCCCAGCCCAGTACCGTGGCCCCCAGCCATCCCAACCCGACCACGAACCCCAGGTGCATCCCGGACAAGGCCAGACTGTGGGCCAACGACGCCCGTTGGACCAGGTCCATGGTCTCGGGGGCGAGCAGGGAACGGTCGCCCATGAGCAGGGCCAGGAGCATGGCCTGGCCCTGACCGGCAGGCGTGCTGGAGATCAGCTTTTCCCTGAGTTGACGGCGGTATTCCCAGGCCGGGCCGGCCGCGCCGGAATAGACGGGGGCCGTGTTGGCCTCCCGGGAATAGGCACGGTGAAAGATGCCTTGGCGCGCCCAATAGTCTTCGCTGCGGTTCATCCCCGGATTGGCCATGCCCTGGATGGGGCGAATGCGCAGCGCCACCCGGACCTCCCGGCCGGGGCTGGGAACATCCGGCGGACTCTGCCAGTTCCAGAGCAGTTTGCCGCCCAGGGCACGCGGGGTTGTTTCGCTGGAATTCTCCGTGGGGTGAATCCGCACGTCCCGCAGGATGATCTGGAAATGGTCGCCTGGACGGGGGCGAACCTCGTCCACGTGCGCAGTGATGGTGGTCGGCTTCCGGTGGTTGATTTCAGGGAGATCGCCTGGCGGAGGAACGGGGTGGAGCAGGTGGACGGTGGCCACGCCGAGAGCAAAGGCCAGGAGCGGGGGAGCCGCGGTGCGAATGTTCTTCCACCAGGGTGGTTGTCGTCCCGGGGAAAAGGCGGATGGGTCAGGCGGAGGGAGATGTGGTCGAGTCGTTCCAGGCGGACGGCTCCATGAACAGAGCAGCGCCGTCAGGTAGAGGAGCAGTGCCGTGGTCCCCGGCACGGGCCATTCCCAGGCCAGCATGCCCAGAATCCAGGCGCAAAGCAGGTGCTGCCAGGGAAGCAGGCCGGGCCAGAGAGGGTGGGCCGGGAACTTCGGAGGCGTGATCTCCGATACGTTGGCTTCCGTTTTGTCCCGAGAAGGAGGTGGATCCCGATGCATGCTCAGGCCTCCGATTGCTCCTCATTTCATCACATGTCGTATCTGCTCAGCACACGTTGTGTCCGCCCTTGCTCCGGCAATCGGGGTCGGGGTCGGTATCTGTATCGGTATCGAAACAGGAAAAATATTGAACGCTTCCCATTGTTTTCGATCCCGATCCCGATTCCGATTCCGACCCCGACAACAGCATTACTTTGTGCTGAATAGTTACCCACATGTCTTCCTTATCGTCCGGGAAATCCGGCTACGAGGCCGAGCTGACCCCGGCGTCCGAGAAGCTGGCCATCTCGTTGAGCATGGCCGCGGCGGCGCGGAGCACGGGAATGGCCAGGGCGGCACCTGTGCCCTCGCCCAGGCGCATGCCCAAATCCAGGATCGGGCGGGCCTGGAGTTGGTCCAGGATGATGCGGTGGCCGGGTTCGGCCGAGCCGTGGGCGAAAAAGGCGTAGTCCGCCACATGAGGCTGGATCTTCCAGGCCGCGACGTAGGCCGCCGTGGAGATGAAGCCGTCCACCACCACGGCCAGCTTGCGCTTGGCGCAACCCAGGATCAATCCGGTGAGACAGGCGATTTCCAGACCACCCAGGGCCGCCAGGGTGCGCAAGGGGGGCGCGGGGGGCAGGGCGTTGCTGTTGACGGACAGGGCCCGGGCTATAACTTCGGCCTTGTAGCGGACTTCGCGGGCCGACAAACCGGTGCCCGGCCCGGTGATTCGTTCCGGCGCGCACCCCAGGTAGGCGCAGTAAAGGGCCGTGGCCGCGGTGGTGTTGGCGATGCCCATTTCGCCGGTACCCACGGCGAGCACCCCTTCTTCGGCGGCTTGCTCGGCCAAGGAGATGCCCGCGGCAACTGCCTCGGCGCATTCCGCTTCGGACATGGCCGGTCCCATGCTGAAATCCGCGGTTCCGGGTTTGATCTTGCGGCGCAGCAGCATGGCGGAGTCCGGAACATCGGCGGTGAAGTCGTCGTGGGCCACGCCCACGTCCACGACTCGTAGTTCCACTCCGGCGGCGCGGGTCAGGACGTTCACGGCCGCGCCGCCCCCAAGGAAGTTGCGGACCATCTGGGCCGTGACCTCCGAAGGGAACTTGCTGACGCCCTGGGCCGCGACGCCGTGATCCGCGGCGCAGGTGTAGATGCGGGACGGGTCGACCTTGGGGCTTGGGCCGCGACCGGCGTCGCGGCTGATCAGGGCCAGGTGCAAGGCCAATTCCTCCAAACGGCCCAAACTGCCCCGGGGTTTGGTCAGGTCGTCCAGCCGGGCCTGGATGGCGGATGTCGCGGAGCGGTCCAGGGGAGTGACGGCCTGGACGCAGTCTTGGAGCAGGCTGGTCGCGGACGATGCGTTGGGGAGTGAAGTGGGCTGGTTCATGACTGGAAGTCCAGTTTGCAAGTCGCGCCCTGAGGATAGTCCGTCGGGGGTGTTTTCATGTGTACAGGTTGACCGGTGGATTGGAGCACGGCCTGCCAGTAGTTGCTGACCGTGTTGATCTTCTTGCGCTTTCCAGCCACCAGGCTGAGCGGCAGATGGATGTAATGCCCGTGCAGTTTGCTGACCACCATCCCGGTTTTGCCGGCCATGGCCGCATGCACGGCGTTCTGGCCCAGGAATCCGCAATAAACCCGGTCGTTGGCATTGGCCGGGACCGAGCGGATGATGTAGCTGGGATCGATGAACTTCAGGGTGTAATCCATGTCCTTGGATTTGAAGTAGGAGTCGATTTCTCGTCGTAACAGACCGCAGATGTCCCGCAGTACAGGGTTGCCCGAGGCGTCGGTCTGGCTGGAAGCGGCCAGGAGGTCCTGTCCCGCCCCTTCGGCCACCACCACCACGGCGTGCCCGCGGCGACGGATGCGGTCGTCCAGGGCCTGTAAAAAGCCGTTGGGGCCGTGGATTTCGAAGGAGTCCTCCGGGACCAGCACGAAGTTGACGTCTTTCAGGGCCAGCGTGGCCTGGGCCGCGATGAACCCGGACTCCCGGCCCATCAGCTTAACCATGCCGATGCCGTTGGGAGCTCCCAGGGCCTCGGTGTGGGCGCAACGAATGGATTCAGTGGCCTTTTCCACAGCGGTGTCGAAGCCGAAGGAGCGGGGGACGAAGTTGATGTCGTTGTCTATTGTCTTGGGGATGCCGATCACGGAGAGCTTAAGCCCGCGTTTGGCGACTTCCTCCTGGATTACCAGGGTGGCCTGCATGGTCCCGTCGCCGCCGATCAGAAAAAGGACGCTGACGTTCATCCGCTCCAGGGCGTCGACGATTTCCTCCGGCGACTGGGGGCCGCGGGAGGAAGAAAGGATGGTTCCCCCGAACTCATGAATACTGGCGACCTTGTCCGGAGTGAGTTCCATCAACTGGTGGCCGTAAGTCGGGATGAAGCCCTGCAAACCGTAGCGAATGCCCAGAGTGGAGGCCACGCCGTAGCTGTGGTGGGCGGTCATGACCAGGGCGCGGATGACGTCGTTGATGCCCGGGCAAAGGCCGCCGCAGGTGACGATGGCGCATTTGGTCTTCGGGGGGTCGAAGTAGAGGTTGCCCCGGGGGCCGGCGGGCTCGAAATCGTAAGTCTTCGTGCCGTTGGTGCCGGTCTCGCCCTCTTCGTTGGTTACGAAAAGCTGAACCCGCTGGTCTTCATTGATGAACAGGGCGCACTCCATGCGGGAGCGGACCTTGGCCGGGCCCAGGTTGGGAATGGCGGTGGAAATATCGTCTTCCATATGCATACTTATTTGCGTGTCGCTCATGGTGTCCTCCGGAGTCGCAACGTGTTCGGGGAAAGGTTTTTCGCCGAACACGCCGGACATAGATTGGTGTAATGGCAAGAAATGAGCCGCACTATGAAACAAAGCGCCTCGAATGGCAAACCAACCTGAATTCGTTTTACCACTCCCTTTGAGGTCGGCGGCTTGGGCTCCATGTGAGACGATATTGTCACGCAGGGCACCTTGACACAAATTTCTCAATCAGATACTCGCTTTCTGAATCGAGAATACACGGACAACAGCGTTTTTGTTCAAAAAAAGTATTACTCAACCATGGCACGGGGGATCGTCTCCCGTTCTTTTTGGTTTTTCAATGGCCTGGGCGGGCTTACTTCGGGCAGGGCGTCTTAGAACGTTCTCAATCCTTGAACAAAGCTCGCCTCGGTCGAATATCAAGAAGTTTTCGCGTGAGCATGCGCTTTTTTTCATTAACCTGATACCGACACTCCGGCCGAATCCATGACCAACGACATAATTGAACTTCTCAAGGAAAATCGAAGCATGCTGGTCGAGCGTTGGACGGCTGCGACCCTGCATACCTATCCTTCCGAAAGCGCCCGCTTCTATTCCAAGGAAAATGATCAGTTTCTCAATCCCGTGGGCCACGCCATGAGCAAGGGGCTGTCCGAGATTTTGGACGCCATGCTGACCGGACTGGATGTCCAACAGATCCGTCCAATGTTGGACAGCATGGTCCGCATCCGGGCCGTTCAGGGGTTCGCTCCTTCCAACTCCCTGGCCTTTTTGCTCTTCGTCAAAAAAATCATCCGCGACGAGCTGGGCGCGGAGATTCAGTCCAAGGGCCTGGAAAAGCAGCTCGCGGCCTTTGAGGAGCGGGTCGACGGCGTTTTGTTGGTGGCCTTCGACGTCTACGCTCAATGCCGCCAGACGTTGTCCGACATCAAAAACAGCGAGTTCATCAACCGGCATACCCAGCTTTTGAAGCGGGCCAACCTGATGAGTGAGGAAACCCGTCTTGCCTGACGGGGTGGACGACCATTCAACGCAACCACTGGAGCATCAACAGCAAAGCGAGGTAGGGAAATGGCAGTGTGGTACTCTTTGTTACTCGTCTTGGGAATGTCCCTTTTTGTCTACCTGGGAGCCGGGTTGCTCGGTTTACAGGCCATTTTCGGCATCGTGGTCCCGTATGCGGCGATTCTGGTCTTTCTGATCGGCTTCACCATGCGGGTGTTGGGATGGGCCAAGTCGCCGGTGCCGTTCCGCATCCCCACAACCGCCGGACAACAAAAAAGCCTGGACTGGATCAAGCCGTCCAAAATCGACAGCCCCTACACCACTTGGGGCGTCGTGGGCCGGATGGCCATGGAAGTCCTGCTGTTTCGGTCCTTGTTCCGCAACACCAAGGCTGAAATCACCGAGGGCAAACTGGCCTACGGGTCCAACAAGTGGCTCTGGCTGGGCGGCATTCTTTTTCACTACACCTTTCTGACCATCGTGATCCGACACCTGCGCTTCTTCACCGAGCCCGTGCCGTATTTCGTGCAGGCCCTGGAGAGCATTGACGGCATGTTGCAGATCGGCTCCCCGGTGATTTACCAGACGGACGTCATCCTGGTCGCCGCGCTGCTGTTTCTTCTGGTTCGGCGATTGGCGAGCCCGCAGCTTCGCTACATTTCCCTGCCCGCCGACTACTTTCCGCTGTTCCTGATCCTGGGGATCGCCCTTTCCGGCATCATGATGCGCTACTTCGCCATCTTCAAGGTCGACTTGATGAGCGTGAAGGTCCTGGCCATGGGCTTGGCCACCTTTACCCCCACGATACCGGAAGGGATCGGCGTGATGTTCTTCATTCACCTCTTTTTGTTCAGCGTGTTGCTGGCCTATTTTCCCTTCAGCAAGCTGATGCACCTGGGCGGCGTGTTTCTCAGCCCGACCCGCAACCTGCCCAACGACAGCCGGATGGTTCGCCACGTCAACCCCTGGAACGCCCCGGTGAAGGTTCATACCTACGAGCATTACGAGGATGATTTCCGGGAAAAGATGATCGAGGCGGACCTCCCCGTGGAAAAGCAGGCCTAAAGCCGCTTCCCAGCAGCTGACGGCAAGCAATAGGTAATCAAGATAAGGAGTCGTTATGTCACAAGCGCCAAAGCCAGAAGAATTGCTCCGGGTATCGCATATTCCCCCCAAGAAAGATTGGATGGATCCCCGGGTGGACCTCGTTCCCGGGACGTGGGGGTACCCGGGGAAGGCGAGCAGTCTGGAGACGCTCGGATTGCCCAACCCCCGAGAATGGAACCCCACGGACGAGGATTGGAAGCTGCCTCCCAACTGGAAAGAGATCATTCACGAAGGTCTTAAGGAGCGTCTGGAAAAGTATCGCTCCCTGAAAGTGTTTCTGGACATCTGCGTCCGTTGCGGAGCCTGCGCCGACAAATGCCACTTCTTCATCGGCAGCGGCGACCCCAAGAACATGCCCGTGTTGCGGGCCGAACTGCTCCGATCCATCTACCGCAAGGACTTCACCGCGGTGGGGCGCATGCTGGGTACCTTCGCCGGCGGGCGCGAGTTGACCGAGGACGTGATCAAGGAGTGGTTCTACTACTTTCACCAGTGTACGGAATGTCGGCGCTGCTCCCTGTACTGTCCCTACGGCATCGACACCGCGGAAATCACCATCGTCGTCCGGGAACTGCTCAACCTGATCGGCGTGAACATTGACTGGATCCTCGGCGCGGCGGCCAACTGCTATCGTACCGGGAACCATCTGGGCCTGGAGCCGCACACCTTCAAGGGCAACATCGACTTCCTGGTGGACGACATCGAGGAATACGTCGGCGTTCGCCTGAATCCCACGTTCAACCGCAAGGGCGCGGAGGTGCTGTTCATCGCTCCTTCCGGGGACGTTTTCGCCGATCCCGGCATTTTCACCTACATGGGCTATCTGATGCTCTTCGAGCACATCGGCCTGGACTACACCATCAGCACCTACGCCTCGGAGGGCGGCAACTTCGGGTTGTTCACCAGCCAGGAAACCATGAAGCGGCTCAACTCCAAAATGTACGCCGAAGCCAAGCGTCTTGGCGTAAAATGGATCCTGGGCGGCGAGTGCGGTCATATGTGGCGCGTTCTGCACCAGTACATGGACACCATGAACGGACCGGCGGACTTTCTCGAAGTTCCCAAGTCGCCCATCACCGGGACCGTGTTCGACAACGCCAAGTCCACGAAGATGATCCACATCGTGGAGTTCATGGCCGACCTGATCCGGCACGGCAAGCTCAAGCTGAACCCGAAGCGCAACGACTACCGGCGGACCACCTGGCACGACTCCTGTAACGTGTCCCGCGGCATGGGCATGTTCGAGGAACCGCGCTACGTGCTCAAGAGCGTGTGCAACAACTTCTTCGAAATGCCGGAAAACACCATTCGCGAGCAGACCTTCTGCTGCGGCGGCGGTACCGGCTTGAACGCCGGGGAGTTCGAATACCTGCGGATGATGGGCGGCATGCCCCGGGCGTTCGCGGTCAAGCATGTACAGGAAAAGCATGGCGTGAATCTTTTGGTGAACGTCTGCGCGTTGGACCGGGCCATCCTGCCTCCGTTGATGGACTACTGGGCGCCCGAGGTTTCGGTCTCCGGATTGACGGAACTGGTGGCCAATGCGCTGGTCATGGAAGGAGAGCACGATCGGCCCACCGATCTGCGCGGCGAGGACATTCCAGGCTTGGAGGGGGATGAATAATGTACAACGCCGGTAAAATCATACCTGGACTGGTTATTTTTCTCGGGCTGGTGACGTTTCCGTTCTGGTCGAACATCGGCCGGGCGGCTTTCGAAGCCCCGGAACTGGTCTTTCCCGAGACTGAGGAAGAGTGCGTCGAGTCCGGAGACTGGATGCGCGCCAACCACATGATCCTGCTGGACGATTGGCGGGACCTGGCGGTTCGGGACAATCTGCGCCTGTATAGCAGTGAAACCGGAAAACGCTTCGACATGAGCCTGACCAAGACCTGCCTGTCGAGCCAGTGCCATGCCAACAAGGATACGTTCTGCGATCGATGTCACGATGCCTTGGCCATTGCCCCGCACTGCTGGGATTGCCACGTCGTACCGTCAATAGGGGAGGAATAAGCCATGGCCATAAATCGAAGAACCTTTCTGAAGGCCGCCGGGCTGACGACTTTGGCCGGCGTGGCCGGACACGCGGCGATGGAACTGCTGGCGCCGGGGGCGTTAGAGGCCTCCGGGGCTCCCAAGGTCGGTGAGTATCCCGAGGCCCTGACCGCCAAACGCTGGGCCATGCTCATCGACACGGAAAAATTCACCACGGCCCAGGTGTACCAGAAGTGCATAGATGCCTGTCACGTTTTGCATAACGTGCCGCATATTCCCGGCGATCAGGAAATCAAGTGGCTGTGGACAGACAGTTTCAAGCACGTCTTCCCGGACCAACAGCACGCTTTGGTTCCGGAAAGGATTAAAAATCAGCCTTTTATGGCGCTGTGCAACCATTGCGACAATCCGCCCTGCGTGCGGGTCTGCCCGACCAAGGCCACGTTCAAACGCGACGACGGCATCGTGATGATGGACATGCACCGCTGCATCGGTTGCCGGTACTGCATGGCCGGCTGTCCCTACGGCGCGCGCAGCTTCAATTTCTGGGATCCGCGGCCGTTTATCGAAAACATCGATCCCTATTACCCCACCCGGATGAAAGGCGTCGTGGAGAAATGCACGTTCTGTGAGGACCGGTTGGCCAAAGGGCAGCTTCCGGCTTGCGTCGAGGCCTCGGAAGGGGCGCTGATTTTCGGCGACCTGGCCAACGAGGACTCCGAAGTGCGCCGGGTGTTGCGAGAACGGTACAGCCTGCGTCGCAAGCCTTCCCTGGGGACCGACCCCCACGTCTTCTATCTGATATGAGGTGAGCAAATATGTTGGAAAAAGCGCTACAGGGAAACAAGGCGTACTGGGGGTGGATCGCCTCGCTCCTCGTCGTCATCGGCATCGGTTTCGTCTTTTACGTTTATCAGTTGCAGCAGGGCCTGGGCGTCACCGGTCTGAACCGGGATGTCTCCTGGGGGCTGTACATCGGACAGCTGACCTACATGGTCGGCATCGCCGCCTCGGCGGTCATGCTGGTCCTGCCCTATTACCTGCACGACCATAAAGCCTTCGGAAAGCTGGTCATTTTCGGCGAATTTCTGGCCGTCTCCGCGGTGGTCGTCTGTCTGCTGTTCGTCGTGGTCGACCTGGGTCAACCGCAACGCCTGATGAACGTCATCCTCTACCCTACTCCCAATTCGGTTCTGTTCTGGGACATGGTGGTCTTGAACGGATATCTCTTCCTGAACATCATCATCGGCTGGTCGGTGCTGCACGCCGTCAAGAAAGGCGTTCGCCCGGCTTCCTGGGTCAAGGTCCTGATTTACGTGTCCATTCCCTGGGCCGTGAGCATCCATACGGTCACGGCGTTCCTGTACGCCGGTCTTCCCGGACGGTACTTCTGGCATGACTCGCTGCTGGCGGCCAGCTTCCTGTCCGGCGCCTTCGCGGCCGGTCCCGCCCTGCTGCTGTTGATTCTGATGATCGTGCAAAAGGTTTCGGATCTGAAGATCCCCAAGGAAGCGATTCAGACCATGACCAAGATCATCACCTATGCCTGGGCCATCAATCTGTTCATGGTGCTGTTGAAGATCTTTTCCGCCTACTACAGCCAGTACCCCGCAAAGATGGCCGCCTTTGACTACATGTTCGGAGGATACGGTGGAGAACAGCTGATGCCCTGGATGTGGAACTTCGTGTTCTTGGGCGTCGTGTCCCTCGCCTTGCTGGTCATCCCCAGTACCCGGAACAATCCGGTGACCATGACCATCGCCCTGATCATGGTGTTCGTCGCCGGCTGGATCGACAAGGGCCTGACCCTGGTCATCGGCGGGTTCATTCCCAACCCCTTCAAGGTGCATACGGAGTACTGGCCGACGATTCCCGAGGTGTTCATCTCCGTGGGCGTGTATGCCGTGGGTCTGTTGATCCTGACCGTCCTGTACAAGGTGGCTCTTGCGGTGCAGAGGGAATCCGCGTCGTAGGCGCTATCGGACGCATTCTCGAATCCAAACCTGCAAGCCCGCCGCGATACCTGAACCGCGGCGGGCTTTTCTTTGGGCCGACGGCCCGGGAAATTCAATGCTTGAAACCACGGCCGAGATTGGTGAGAAACACCGTTGGTCCCATACGCGAAACTGTAAAATATTCCTATTCAAATTCGCCCTTCACGCTCTTGACATAACAGCCCAAACGTCTCAAGAATATCTGGTCGTTCGGCTTTCCTGAAGGGCAATGGGCGTGCCGAGAGCTCGGATTTCCAGCGCCAGGACCACGACCAGCGCGTTATTTTGGTTGTCTTTTGAGGATGGGGCGCTTTTCGTCCGGATACGGGACGACCTCGCCCGTGGCGTCGGGAGTGCGACGCCGAAGCACAACAACCTGCTCGCGGAATTGATCCCGAGCAGATTTCATTCAAACTGGAGGTAGAAAATGGGTTGGAAGATTACTGTTGATGTCGACAAGTGTACCGGCGACGGCGAGTGTGTCGATGTTTGCCCTGTTGAAGTCTATGAACTTCAGGACGGCAAGGCCGTTGCCGTGAATGAAGAAGAATGCCTGGGCTGTGAATCATGCATCGAGGTCTGTGAATCCAACGCCCTCACGGTCGAGGAAGTCTAGACGCCGACTTTTTTTCATAACTGTCATTCGTTTTTGCCAAAAGGAGGGTCGCCCTCCTTTTGGCGTTTTAGGAGTACGGCATGCCATCTGATTTTTCACCATTTTTCACGAAATACGAACAACTTTTGAAGGATGTGGACAAGGTTTTCAGCACGGTCAAGGACCAGCATCCGGACTGCGTGACCTGCACGACGGGATGCAGTGACTGTTGCCACGCCGTTTTCGACTTGCCCTTGATTGAAGCCTTGTACTTGAATCACCATTTTCATGGTGTTTTGCCCAAGGAAACCAAGGACCAGATTCTGACCAAGGCCGACCAGGCGGATCGCACGGCCTATAAATTGAAATTTCAGGCCCACAAGCGGCAGCGCTCCGGTGAAGATACGGATGCCATTTTGGAAGACATGGCCCGCGAACGAGTTCGTTGTCCGCTGCTCAATTCCCAGGATCGTTGCGACCTTTACGCATTCCGGCCCATTACCTGCAGACTGTACGGCATTCCGCAGGAAGTCGGCGGCAAGGCCAGGACGTGCGCGCTTTCCAAGTTTTCACCCGGCGCTCCGTATCCCACGGTCCATGTGGACAAGATCCACCATGCACTGGCCGCGCTGAGCATGGAGTTGGTGGCCTCCTTAAATACGAAGTACAATCAGATGGCCGATATGCTCGTCCCTCCGTCCATGGCTCTGCTCACGGTATACGACGACGAGTACTTGGGGCTGCAAACGTCATCTGGCTGTTCTTCAGGCGGTTGCGGTCCGGCCAAAAAGGACGGTTGCTCGTGTGGTCCGAACGAGTGTGATCCCGGGAGCTGCGAGCCATGTCGGAAATAGACGAACAGCAAGAGCAGAAACGGGCCATTTACGAGAGCCTTTCTCCTCGGGCCAAAACCTATGTCGCCAAGCTCGGGTACGACAAGTGGGACCCGTTTCAGAAGCCCAACGATCCGCTGGATCTGCGCAAATTCACCACGGACAAGACCGCTCGGGCCATGGCCATGGGCTTTTTGCAGCAACGTAAGGAAGAGCATTATTCCAACACGTATGCCAAAGCCGTGTTGGACATGTGCATGGGACTGATGGACAATGATGAGCGCTATCTGGCCATGTACGAGTTTTGCCGTTGGTATCAGGGGCAGCCGCAGCCCCATGAAGACGTTTTGGAACAACGGACGTTTCGCCGCGACTGAACCATCCCCGGTTCAGACGTCACGGCAATTGTGAGTTTTTTAACGGACTGATGTCCCGCAACCAATTGGAGCGATCATGACCGCGTCCTCGAACATCGACGATTTTATCAAGGAAAAAAAAGACCAGCTTGCCCAGAACGACGATTGCGGCAACTCGCACTACAATCTGGGCGTTGCCTACCTATCTCAACGCAAATGGAAGGAAGCTGAAGAGGAATTCTTCGCCGCGGTGGAGTCCTCGCCCACTTTGGCCGAAGCATACGTGCAACTGGGCGGTATCCGGATGTACCAGAACGATCTGGAGGGCTGCCTGTATTTCAACCAAAAAGCCCTGGAAGTGCGTCCCAAGTTTCCTGTACCGTACGGTAATATCGGCTTTGTGCATCTCCAGAACGGCGAGCCGGAAAAGGCGCTGGAACCGCTGAAGCAGGCCCTTTTGCTGCAACCACGATTCATCCAGGCGCATACGACCCTGGCCAGTGCCTATTATGCCCTGGGCGATCTGGAAAAGTGCATTGACCATTGTGAGCGGGCGTTGAAGGTCGAGCCTCGGTTCGCCCCTGCCTACAATAATCTTTCCCTTTGCTATTTTGACCAGGGAAAATTCGATCTGGCGCTGGAAAACATGGACAAGGCCCTGGAATATGGCTTTGAGGTGGTTCCTGAGTTCCGGGCCCGGCTCGAAGAGCACCGTTCCTGAACTTTGGAGGCGGGGTTCGAAAAGAGCGTTCATTTCCGATGGGGGACAGGGAGATCCTGATGGCGCATTTCAAGTCCATGAAACGGGATTTTTCAATATTCCTGCCGCTGAACGACTGGCGGGAACGGCTGGAGCCTTATCTCGAGCAACCGCCCCGCAAGGTTTTGGGACCGCTTTTTTCTCTGCTCCTGGCCCCGGAACCGCTCTTGAAGTGGCGGGCCGTATCGGCTTTCGGGGTGACGGTGGCCAGGCTGGCGGAGCAGGACTTGGAGTCGGCGCGGGTAGTCATGCGCCGATTGATGTGGAATTTGAATGAAGAGTCCGGAGCCATTGGCTGGGGAGCGCCGGAGTCCATGGGCGAGAGCATGGCCCGGTGTCCCCGGCTGGCCGTGGAGTTCAACCGGATCCTGATTTCCTTCGCCCAGGAACCGACGTCCGGCGACGGCAACTATCTCGACCACGAGCCGCTGCGGCGCGGAGTCTACTGGGGCATGGCCAGATTGGCCGAAAAGCAGCCGGATTTGGTTCAGCGGGGCCGCGCGACGTTTCTTGAGCTATTGAGGGATGAAGACGCGGGAAAACGGGCTATGGGGCTATGGGGGCTGGGTTCGGTGGGAAACGGGCCAGAAGTCGCGTCCGCCGTGCGTCTTCTTGTCGACGACCACCATGTCGTCGTGTTGTACCGCAATGAGCAGTTGCGGGAATACGGCGTCAACGACCTTGCCCGGGAAGCCTTGAACAAGGTCGAAGCTTGATTTCCAGCCGGGCTACGTTTGATCGCTCTCGGGTCCGTTTTCCCGGTACCGTCGCGCCGCCGCGACGAAGTTCACGGCCCAGGTCGGCACTCCCAGGGCGTGAAGGTGGGTGTAGCAGGCAAAGGTGTTGCGGAAAACCAGCCCGTCCCGGTTTTGGTCGATGCCGCTTCCCCGCTGCATTTCCAAGCTAAAAGACACGTCCGGCGGCAACGGGGTGACGCACTTGGAGTAATGAAATTCATGGCCGGTGAATTCCAGCCCTACTGCATGAAAGGGGTTGGGATGGATCACCTTGGCCACGGTGTAGCCATGCCCCTGGGGCTTGGCGCAAAGCATGGTCTGGACCGGAAAAACCCCGGCCATGGGATAGACGATTTCCCGGCAGATCAGGCTTTGCCCCAAGTACATGAACCCGCCGCATTCCGCGTAGATGGGCAGCCCTTGCCCAGCGAGCCGGAAGACCAAGGCCCTCGTGGCCTCGTTTTGGGCCAGCTGTTCGGCCTGGGTTTCCGGAAAACCGCCCCCTAGATAGAGTCCGTGAATTACCGGCCACGGCGCTGGCGTGAGCAGACTGAGTTCCACCAGTTCCGCGCCATTGCGTCGCAATTCCTCTAAATTCTCCCGGTAATAAAACCAGAGCGCCGCGTCCCGGACTACTCCGATGCGCACGGTATGTCCCTGGAGCGGGGCAAGCTTCGCTTTCCCTTGCCGAGGAGGCTGCAGAGCTGATTCCGCAGTCTCTTTTGGCGGATGCGATTCGTGCTCCCCGGTTTGGGGTTCAGTACCACCTTCTGCCTCGTTACCGGTTGTAAAGCAACATCCACGAGAACTGCCTGTTGGGGCATCAGGCAAAGGCACGGCGGATGCGCTGGCGGCGATTGCGCGAATGGCCTCGATGTCCAGGCAGTCACGGGCGATGGCGGCGAGGTTGCGCAGGGTGGTTTCCGCCTCGGCGCATTCCTGGTCCGAAACAAGGCCCATGTGACGTTCCGGGATGGGATCCGGTTTGATCTTCGGAAGAATCCCGACCACCGGGACATCCGTGTACTGCTCGATGCATTGACGGAGAATGGTCTTGTGGCGCGGTCCGGCGGTGCGATTGAGAATGACCCCGGCCAGACGCAGGTTCGGCTCAAAGGTCCGGCAGCCCAGGACCAGGGCCGCCACCGTGCGGGTCATCTTGGTGCAGTTGATGATCAGCACCACCGGCGTTTGGAGCAGCCTGGCCAATTCCGCGGTGGAACAGGAACCGCTGGTGTCCTTGCCGTCGAACAGCCCCCTGTTGCCCTCGATTAAAGCCATGTCGGCCGTTGCGGACTCCCGCAGGAAAAGCCGTACCAGCGAATCGCCGGGCATCATGAACGGGTCGAGATTGGAGGTCTCCCGTCGAGCCGCCAAGCCGAGCCAGGCGGCATCAATGTAGTCCGGCCCTTTTTTAAAGGGTTGGACCCGCAAGCCGAGATCGGTCAGGGCGCGACACAGGCCTAATGAAAGGATGGTTTTACCCGCTCCACCACTGAGACCGGCCAGAATAAGGCGAGGAGGGGTGTCCACGGGATGGATGCGAGGCAAAAAGGAAAGGTTTGGAGCAAAAAGGGGGAAGTGCAATCAGTACTGGGGGCGTCCCAAAATAGTTCTGTTCTGTATTTCACGATGCGAGAACGCATGCTTTGTCGCCGACTGTCGCGATCAGCTCAGTGAGTTGGCCACCGAAACCTTTCATCACGAAGTAGCGGGCATGACGAAATATTTTGGGAACCCCCGCGGAAATGTCGATCTTATTCGCCTTCGCCGGCCTGCTGCTTGCCGGCACCCTTGAGGCCGTAAAAGGTGGTGCTGCCGCTGGACCAGTATTCCAGAATTTCTTCGTTGACCATCTGGCCCAGAATTTTTTTGGCGTGCAGGGTTTTGATTTCCGGAACCATGGCGGTCAAGTCCTTGAAATAGAATTTGGACTTGCTTTTGCTTTTGGCCTTCATGCCGTCGATTATGGCTTGTTTTGCCGCTGCGTCATCCATGAGATTCTCCTCGGTTTATAAACCGGCCTGGGGGCGGGATGCCCCCAGGCGGTGATTGCGGGTTGGTTTAGAACTTGAAGTTCGTGGTCTGACGCCAGGTCTCGTAGGCGGGATCGCGGAAGTCGTCGATCAAGTGCCAGGTGAACTCCAGGTCGCAAACTTCGAAGAAGCGCTCCCAGCCGATTCGCTCGGCCCATTCGCCCAGACGCTCGTACTTGTGGGCGCCCTTGGAGTAGGCATCCACGATCTGGCGGACTTTCTTGACCAGCGTGGGCCAGCGGGGCGGCTCGTTGGGCACGAAGTCCACGACGACCTTGGAGAACTTCGGGTTGCTGATCCGGTTGGACACCTTGCCGCCGACCATGATGATCAGGCCGTCGCCGCCTTTGCCGTCGGACAAGGGCAGGGCCGGACACATGGTGTAGCAGTTGCCGCAGAACATGCAGCGTTCGTTTTTGATGGCCACGGAGTTGACCTTGGTGCCGTCAGGCATGTCGACCTTGGTCGGGCGGATGGCGGCGGTGGGGCAGGCGGCCACGGCCAAAGGCACTTCGCAGATCTGGTCCAGGACGTTGTGGTCGATGATCGGAGGCTTGCGGTGGTAGCCGACGAAGCCGATGTCCGAGCAGTGCACCGCGCCGCACATGTTCACGCAACAGGCCATGGAGACGCGCAGCTGCGCGGGCAGGCGCATATGGGTGAACTCCTCGAACAGGTCGTCCATCACGGCCTTGACCGTTCCGGAAGCGTCCGTGGCCGCGGTGTGGCAATGCACCCAACCCTGGGTGTGGATGATGTTGGTCATGCCCGCGCCGGTGCCGCCGATGGGGAACTTGAAGCTGCCGCCGTCATGCTTGCGGCTGAGCAGGTCTTCCTTCAGCGGGGCGACCTTGTCCTTGCTGTCCACCATGAACTCGACATTGTTTCGCGTTGTCCAGCGCAGGTGTCCACCGCAATGCTTGTCGGCGATTTCACACATTTCCCTGATGGTTTGTACGCCCATCAGGCGCGGGGAGCCGACGCGAATGGTGTACACTTCGTCGCCGCTCTCGGCTTTGTGCATCAGAATGCCGGGCTCCAGAATCTCATGGTACAGCCATTTGCCGTAGTTCTTTTTCAGAACCGGCGGCAGGAACTCTTGGTAGTGCTTGGGGCCGATATCCGTGATCCGGTCCTTCATCGGCTGTTTCGGATCATATCCTGAGGAAATGAATGCCATTTTTGTTACCTCCTGGGCTCGTTACATTTTGTGTCGGCTTCTGTAGTCTGCGATCTGCCGGTCCCAACCGCCGGGCACTTCTTCTTCCTTCCAGAAGATGTACGGGTTGGTCCGCGGCTCCTGAACCACGCGAGCATCGACCTCGACTTCCAGAACCTGCAGGATCTTGTACAGGCCGACGCGCTTCATGGTTTCACCGATGCGCTCACGGTTCTTGCCTTCTTCCATCCAGAACTCGAACAGCTTCTCGATCAGGTCCTTGATCTCGGTGTAGGGGGCTTCGCACTTGATGAAGGGAACGACCAGGGTGCCCATCTGGGCACCGTCCAGGATCGGGGCCTTGGCGCCCAGGAGCATGGCGCAGCCGGTGTCCTCGCCGATGCGCAGGGCGCGCGGCATGGCGTTGATGCAGTGCATGCAGTGGTTGCACTCTTTGTCGTTGATTTTCAGGGTGTCGCCTTCCATCCACATACACTTGGTCGGGCAGAGGTCGATGATCTCCTTCTGGATGTCGAACTTGCCCCAGTCGCGGCCGGAGTGGGCGCCGCCGTTCGGGGGAATCTCGCCGCCGATGTAGGCCTTGACCGCTTTCTGATCAATGCGGATGTTGTCCTTCCACAGGCCGATGAAGGACAGGTCGGAGCGGGCGATGGAGGCCACGCAGCCGTTGGGACAGCCGTCCATCTTGAACTTGAATTTGTAGGGGAAGGCCGGACGGTGCAGGAAGTCCTGGTACTCGTTGGTCAGGTCGTGGCAGAGATCCTGCGCGTCGATGCAGGCGTACTCGCAACGGGATTTGCCCAGACAGCAGGCCGGGGTGCGCAGGTTGGAGCCGGAGCCGCCCAGGTCGGTGTCCAGCTTGTGGGTCAGTTCGTAGAAGATTTCTTCCAACTGCGGGGTGGTGGTGCCCAGCCAGACGATGTCGCCGGTGGAGCCGTGCATGTTGGTCAGACCGCTGCCGCGGAATTCCCAAAGGTCGCAGAGCTTATTCAGGAAGTCCGTGGTGTAGTACAGACCCGAAGGCTGGTTGACGCGGACGGTGTGAAAGTGCGCGACGCCGGGGAACTGTTCGGGGGCGTCGCAGTAGCGGCCGATGACGCCGCCGCCGTAACCGAAAACGCCGACGATGCCGCCGTGCTTCCAGTGGGTCTCGCCGTCGTTGTAGGAGAGTTCCAGCACGCCCAACAGGTCGTCACAGACGTCCACCGGGATCTGGTACTCAACACCTTTTTCGTTCTTCGCCCTGGACTCCGCTTCCCGCTTGATGTCGGAAACAAAGCTGGGCCATGGTCCTTTTTCCAGCTCGTCCAACAACGGGGTCTTGTGTTTCGCCATTGTTCTGCCTCCTCGAAGGGTTTAGGGGGGTTCATCAAACAAAACAGAAGGGGAAACGGCTCCGCATTCAACCGAACATTCTCCGGGAGAATGCGACCACGTCAGCCCCCTTATGCGCAAAATGAATCCGCAAAATGAATCCAATGAACGGATTGAAGCTCTTGGAAATATGCTTCGTGAAAATTATTACAACCGCAAAGCTCTTATTGTCAAGGCAAAGGCTCATTGCGCGAGTTTGGGCACCCAAAGGGGGATGAGGTCGGCGGAAAAAAGTAGAGTTTTTTTGGCAATTTCTTTTGAATTTTAGGCTATTATGTCTTGCGCGCGGCGTATGGCCTTCATTCCGTAACTGCTGGGCAGGGTCTTGCTGTTGAATATTTTTCCCTCGGCCCGAAACGGCCGCAGCTTGTTGTTCAGAAGTTGAATTTGGTCCGCGAGTCTGCGTTTATAGGGGAAAAGCTGCGACGCGCTCTTGCGTTCCTCCAAAAAGAGGATCACCTGGATGCGCGGCGAGGGGTCCTTGTGAAAGAGGGCGCGTGCAAAGGGTCGCATTTCCGGGACGTCCCAGCGCCGGGCCGCGATGAGGCCGGAGAGGCTGTCCCGGACTTTCTGAACCACTTCCGAAACCAGCCGGCCGGAGAGCAGGCGCTGGCGGTTGCGGGACTCATGCCCGCTGAGGTCCTTGACCTCAATGAGCAACAGGTCGCCGGGCGAGCCGGTGCCCGGGCGAACAGCCAGGAAGTCCACGGCCTTGGTCCCTTCCACCCGGAGCATGGTGCTTCGGTAGAACTTGGTGTCGTCGTACTTGCAGACCGTGAGGTCACGGGCAAAGCGGAAGAGCAGTTCCCCCTCGACGTATTCGGTCATCGGAGCGCCTTCTTTGGATGCGCGCTCGGAGGTTCCTGGTCATTTTCCGGGTTTTTCGCCTGGTCCGTTTCCAAATACTGCTCAAGGTAGCGATCGCTCTGATCCAGTTCCTCTTCCAGGGCCGCGATGTTGGGCAGTCCCTCGATGTCTTCGTCCTGGTGGGCGGCGACTCCGGAACTGTTGTATTCCAGTCCGGTGTACAGGGTCTCCACGGCATGGGACCGGTTCAGCAGGGCCAACTCTCTGAGCAGAAAAAGACTGTGGGTGGCGATGACCACCTGAATTCCGGCCTGGGCCGTGACCAGCAGCGCCTGGGCAACTTTGCGGATCAACCTGGGGTTCAGATTGCTGTCCGGTTCATCCCAAAATAGCGTGCATCCTCGACACAGGGTCCCGTTCAGCAACAAGTACGCCAGTTGGGCGATCTTGCGCAACCCTTCGGCCAGCAAGCCGATTTCCAGCTTGCCTTTGTCGCTGGTGATGACGTGAAAACGCCCGTGCTCCAAGAGGACCTTGCCTCGCAGAATGGTCTCCAGTTCTTGAATCAGGGAGGCCACCGGGTGCAATTGAGACGGTTTCAACGGTCCGGCCTGGAATTTTCGGCACAGGTCGTAATAGGTCTCGTCCATGGGCAGCTCGCGGCGTTCATAGGAGCCGACCAGGCTCGGGAAGAGGGACAGGGCTTCCTTGGGGGGAAGCATCACCGGGGAGGTGGCGATTTTAGGGGGAGTGTGCGCTTCGATGACCACCTTTTTGCGGCTGTTTGGCGCGAAGCTGAAGCGCAGGGCATGCCCTTGGAAGTCGGCGTGCACCACGCAGCGCGACCGCCCGGAAGCCCGTCCGGAATTTCTCTTGGCCAGTCCGCCCAGAAAATCCGGTCGAAACACGGCCACCAATTTTTCCGCGATCCGTTCGTCTAGGTGGAAATGGATTTCCGGAGCCGTTTCCTCGGAACTCTCGCTTTGCAGGGCGCTGACAACATAGGCCAGTTTCAGCAGATGGCTCTTGCCCGTGCTGTTTTCTCCGATAATGACGTTCAAACCGGGAGTGAAGCGCAGCTTGGCCTCGGCGAACAGGGAAAACCGGGAGACGGCGAGCGATGTCAGCATGGCGGGGCGCTCCGGCTTTGGGTGAAAGGGGGGGCGGGTCAGTCCGTTTGGAGCTGATCAGGGATTTCGTTTTTGTGTCTTTCCGCTGGAAACACTTGCATGGAAAGGGAAGATGGTCAATGTTGTTTCGGAGTTGATGCAGGGCAGATTTGTTCTCGATCCACCCACTTTCTGATATCGGTATCGAAATCGAAATCGTGATCGAAATCGAACGTCATATCCAAGAAGATGGCGTGATCACGGAGTAGTGCTCAGTGTTTTCCGATTTCGATTTCGATTGCGATTGCGATTTGGATTTTTGATGAGAACAGATTTGTCCTTGGAGTTGACGTCTCACACCAAATTCATGTCGATGGAGAACGCCGCATGAACAGAACATCCGTTTTTCAGGCCGTGAGCGCCCCCGGGCCGCTGGGCTCCATTCTGGTTCGAGGCTGGGCGCGCACCAGGCGGGATACCAAGGAAGTCACGTTTTTGGAGATCAACGACGGCTCCTGTCTGAAAAACGTGCAGGTCGTCGTGGACCACGCCGTGGCGGACAAGCGGTTCAAGGACGTGAACACCGGGGCTTCGGTGGAGATTCATGGCGAGCATGTTGCATCACCGGCTTCCGGACAGAACTGGGAGGTGCGGGCCGAGCGGGTCGTGCTCATCGGCATGGCGGATCAGGAAACGTATCCGCTCCAGAAAAAGCGCCATTCGGACGAGTTCCTGCGGACCATCGCCCATCTGCGACCCAGAACCAACAAGTACGGAGCCTTGGCCCGGATCCGGTCCGAGGCGGCCTTTGCCGTGCATGATTTTTTTCGCGGGCGGGGCTTCTGGCATCTGCATGCGCCGATTTTGACCGGCTCGGACTGCGAAGGAGCCGGGGAGATGTTCCGGGTGACCAGTCTTCCCCCGGAGTACCGGCCCAAGCCCGGAGCCGATGCCCACGCCGAGGATTTTTTCGGACGACAGGCCAATCTGACCGTTTCCGGTCAATTGGAGGCAGAACTGTACGCCTGCGCCCTGGGCAAGGTCTACACCTTCGGACCGACCTTTCGGGCCGAAAATTCCAACACTCCGCGCCATGCCGCGGAATTCTGGATGATCGAGCCGGAGTTCGCCTTCGGGGACCTAGCCGAAGACATGCAACTGGCCGAAGACCTGACCAAGGCCATGGTCAGGCACGTCGTGGAGCATCGCGCGGACGACCTGGAACTGTTCGGCAAGTTCGTGGACAAGACCCTGCTCGGCGACCTGGAAATATTGCTGGCCAAGCCCTTTGCCCGGATATCCTACGCCCAGGCCATTGAAATCCTGGAGGACAGCAAGCGCGATTTTGAATTCCAGGTGCTGTTCGGGTCGGACTTGCAGACCGAGCACGAGCGTTTCCTGGCCGAGGAGCACTTCAGGCAGCCGGTGATCGTTTACGACTACCCGCGGACCATCAAGCCGTTCTACATGCGTCTGAACGACGACGGCGACACCGTGGCGGCCATGGACCTGCTCGTCCCCCGGGTAGGGGAACTGGTGGGCGGGAGCCAGCGCGAGGAGCGGCTGAACATCCTCTCGGACCGGATGGACGAGCAGGGCCTGAACAAGGACGCCTACTGGTGGTATCTGGACATCCGCCGCTTCGGCTCCGCGCCCCACGCCGGTTTCGGTATGGGATTCGAGCGCTTTCTGATGATGATCACCGGCGCCACCAACATCCGGGACGTGATCCCCTTCCCTCGTACGCCGGGGCATCTGGAATTTTAATTGAGATAAAGACCGATTAAGCGTGAATGCGTTCTAAAGGACGGATGGCGGTCAACTCCTTGCTCGTCCGGTCGAACGCTACGTCCAGGTCGTAACGTGTCTGCAAGTTCATCCAATAGCCCGCGCTCTGCCCCAATGCTTTTTCAAGTCGCAGAGCCAAATTTGCGCTAACGGGGCGAAGCCCGCGAAGCACCAAGGAAAGCCGCATAGGCGTCGTCCCGATATGGAACGCAAACTGTCGGGCGCTGATGTCCAATTCTTGCAGTGTTTCACGGAGATACTCTCCAGGGTGTACGGGGTCGAGTTTTTTCATGTCGTTTCGCTCCAATATCTAATGATAATCCATGATTTCCACATCTTCAGCATCCGTCCCTGTCCACCTGAAGCATATTCGCCATTGATCGTTGATGCGAATGCTCCACTGGCCGACCCGATCGCCCTCGAGAGACTCAAGACGGTTCGAAGGGGGCAAGCGCATATCTTCGATACGCATGGCGGCATCAATCTGGTTCAGCTTGGCAAAGGCTCGCTGTTGGATGATATGCGGCAGTTTGCGAGATCGATCCCGTCGAAATATTTTCTCGGTTTCAGAACAGCGAAAACTGATAATCATAAAGTGTAAACATCTTGTTTATGCTTGGCAAATATTGTCAGCCTTGACGAAAAAACTCACCCCAATCCCATCTCCGGCGTCATCTCCTTGCCCGTCAAATCCGTATCATATCCCCCTAGATCGCGGATTTTCGCCTGTAACGCCTCTGAGCGGATCAGTTCCAGGATCGTGGCGATTTTCGGATCGTCCGCGAATTGTCTGGGGATGAGCAGGTCGTAGCGTTCCCGGGCCAGGGGCACGAAGTCCAGGTTCAGGGCCTTGGCCGCGGCGAAGATGCCCAAGCCGCAGTCCGCCGCGCCGCTGAGCACGTTCACGGCCACGGCCATGTGCGTGTACTCCTCCTTGTCATAGCCTTTGACCGAGTCCGGGGCGATGTCGGCCTGTTTGAGGTGGTGGTCCAGGAGGATGCGCGTTCCCGCGCCGCGTTGACGGTTGATGAAGGTCAGGTCGGGCCGGGCCAGATCCTCGACGCCCCGGATGCCCTTGGGATTGCCTTTGGCCGTGATCAGCCCCTGGTGGCGGATGGCCAGGTTGATCACCAGCAGGTCCAGGCCGGGGAGATATTTGGCCAGGAACGGGAAGTTGTAGTCCGCTGTTTCGGGATCAAAGAGGTGGCACCCGGCCAGATGGGCCGCGCCGTTGCGCAGGGCGGTCAGGCCGCCCATGCTGCCCACGTGGGTGGAGGTCAGGCGGAACGGCTCGGTCAGGCCCATGAGTTCGTTGGTCAGCAGGTCCAGCGTGTTGTCGTGGCTGCCCACACAGACGATGGTCCGTTCAATCTCGGCTTCAGGGACCAGCAGTTCGGCTTCCAGCAGAGCCCCGGCCTCCACGCCCTCGCTGTGCATGGGGATCCGGGCGATGCCCTGGGCCTTGGTCAGGGTGGTGATCATCCCCGCGCCCCGGGCCAGGGGCGTGGCCACCCATTTTGCGCCCACTCGGCCGATGGCCAGGCGCATGAATTCCTGCACCCCCAGCTTGGACGGCGTCTTGCGGGTCAATTCCACCTGGACCTTGAGCCGAGTGCCCGGGTCGTGGCGGCCCATCCAGGCGGCCAGGGGCCGGACCAGTTCCTCGAAACAGATCACCGCGCTGACCGGGTACCCCGGAGCGCCCACCAGCAGTTTCCCGCCAGCCTCGCCCAGGAGCGACGGCTTGCCGGGCATGGCAGCGATGCCGTGCACCAGGATTCGGCCATGGGTTTCCATGACCGTGCGGGTGAAATCCTTGGTCCCGGCGGAGGAACCCGCGCCGATGACCACGATGTGCGCGTCTTCCAGTGCCTTGCCCACGGCCTTGGTCAGAGCGTCCAGCTCGTCCCGCACCGGCGGCGTCCTGCTGACCACGCAGCCCCAGGATTCACCCAGGGCCTTGAAGACCTGGGAATTGCTCTCCACCACCTGGCCGGGCCTGGGCTCCGGCCTGGTGGTGAAGTCCAGCACCTCGTCCCCGGTGGGGATGAAGGCGATGCGCACCCGCTCCCAGACCTCCACCTCCCAAATTCCGGCGCTGAGCAGCGCGCCCACGTCAAAGGACGTGATCCGGTGGTTCTGCGGCAAGAGTAGCTCCGTGGCCACGATATCCTCCCCGATGCGCCGGACGTGCTGCCAGGGAAAGGTCGGCGCCTCGATGGCGATGGTTTGCTCATCCACCTGGACCACCTGTTCGATCATGATCACCGCGTTGGTCCCCTCGGGCATGGCGTGGCCGGTGTTCACGGGCCGGTAGCCCTTCCCCAGTTTCAATTCCAGGGGCCGTCCCTCCCGGGCCGTAAAGGTGGCTTCCGCGTTCACAGCCACCCCGTCCATGGCCGCGCTATGAAACGTCGGGCTGGAATACCGCGAAAAAATCGGCCCCGCCGTGACCCGACCCAAGGCCTCATGGGACGGGATGACTTCCCGCCGGATCAAGCGCTCGCGGTCCAAGGCTTCCTTGGCCGCGGCCACGGCTTCGGGAATGGGGATGGTGGTCAGGTAGATGGATCGTTGAAAGGTCATATGCATCCTCGCAGGTCAGTGGTGCTCAGGGTAGTGGGGTGTGAAAGGCATGTAAGTAGTCGTCTCAAAGTGTGTCATATCCGCAAAAGCAGGCACCCAGTTTTTTCATCCGGCATTACTTCTCAGCCTTGGGTACCGCAAGGATAAGGTTTTCTCAAGGAAAAGGGGCATCATGTTTGTTTAGGTTTATTATGGTAATTTTTAGTCACTATGTTTGTCTATTCAAAAATATATTGACGATGAATGACGCAAAATGTATCCAGAGCGCACCTTGCGCATCACTGTCTCACCGGAGGATTCTGTGAAGAATTTGTTGTCCACCAAGGAAGTGGCTCAGTTGCTCGATGTGAACGAGAAGATGGTCTACGGCCTGATTGCCGAGAAGGGGCTGCCGGCTACCAAGGTGACCGGGAAGTGGCTCTTTCCCAAGCATCTCGTGGAGCAATGGATCGAGAACACCACTCAGAATTTTCCCTCCCCGGCCTCTCCCCTGCCCCCGTATCACGGCCTGCTGATCGTGGCCGGCAGCGATGATCCGTTGCTGGAACGGACCTTGAATCTGTTCAACAAGACCTTTCCCAAACACCTCGCGGTCTACGGCAACGTGGGCAGCTTCGGCGGGTTGAAGGCGTTGCGCAACAACTTGTGTCACATGGCCTCCAGCCATTTGATCCAGGCCGAGGACGGGGACTTCAATTTCCAGTTCGCCGAAGAGGAATTGTCCGCGCCTCCGGCGGTGATCAATTTTTGCTTCCGGGAGCAGGGCCTGATTCTGCCCAAGGGCAACCCCCTGAACATCCGTTCCGTGGCTGACTTGGGCCGCAAGGAAGTCCGGGTGGTCAACCGGCCTCTGACCACGGGCACGCGCCTGCTCTTTGACCAGCATTTGGAAAAAGCAGGCGTGGCCGCGGAGACCATGGTCGGATACGGCAACGAGGTCCATCGGCATCTGGACATCGGGCTGGAGGTTCTGGCCGGGCGAGCGGATGTCGGCCCGGGCATCCGGGCCGTGGCAGGGATTCTTGAGCTGGATTTTTTGCCGCTGGGCCGGGAGCGGTTCGACCTGCTGATCTCCCGGGAACGTTTTTTTGACAAGGGAGTCCAGCAGTTTCTTGGGCTGCTTCACGACGCGACGTTTCAGCGCCAGGCCGAGTCTCTGACCGGATACGACATCTCCCAGGCCGGGCGGACGATCTATCCCAGGGATTCGGAGAACGGGCAATAGTGTGAAGAAATTGTTGTCCTTAACCGCAATATGAAAAGGAGATTTGCATGCGGAAAATCGTTTTCATTGTAATGAGCGCTGCTCTTGTATTGGCGGCTCTCCCGGCCCTGGCCCAGGACAAGGTGATCACCATGAGCACCACCACCAGCACCGAGGCTTCGGGGTTATTGGATTATTTGTTGCCGGAGTTTCTCAAGGACACCGGCATCACCGTGCGGGTGATGTCCAAGGGCACCGGCGCGGCCCTGAAGGACGGCATGGACGGTAACGCGGATGCTGTTTTCGTCCATGACAAAGCCCGGGAAGACAAGTTTGTCGCCGACGGCTACGGCACGAAGCGGTATTATGTGATGTACAACGACTTCGTCATCGTCGGCCCGGAGAGCGATCCGGTCGGCATCAAGGGTGCTCCCAGCGTCGCCCAAGCCTTCAAGCGTATTGCCGCGGCCAAGGCTCCTTTCGTGTCCCGGGGTGACGACAGCGGCACGCATGGTCGGGAAAAGCAGCTTTGGGAAGCCACCGGGCTGGCCCTGACGGATGCAAAGTCCCCCCTGGATGGCGGCAACTGGTATTTTTCCATCGGTCAAGGCATGGGCGCGGCCCTGGTTTTTGCCGAGGAAAAAGACGGGTACGTCTTGTCTGACCGGGGTACCTATCTTAACTACAAGCTCGGCCGCTCCGAGCCCTTTGAACTGGTGGTGGTCTACGATGGCGACGACATGCTCAAGAATCCCTACGGCGTTATTCCGGTCAATTCGGAAAAACATCCCCATGTGAAGTTCGACCTGGCCGATACCTTCGCCCAATGGTTGGTCTCCGAGCGCGGCCAGCAGGTCATCGGCAGCTATCAGCTCCACGGTCAACCGCTGTTCTTTCCGGATGCCAAATAGGGTGACGGAAAAACACGACCCAACATGATAACCCACCCTTGACGGGTTATGCCTGCACGCAGGGGCGGGAGTGTTTCCCGCTCCTGTGATTTCCTCTGGCATCTGACTCCTGAATTCTGACTTCTGAACTCTGACTTCTATCCCCCTCCCTCCTTATGGATTTCCTCGCCCAAAGCATCATCGAAGCCCTCCGGATGATCTGGTCCCTGGACCCGGAGATGTACTTCATCGTCTACGTTTCCCTGTACGTCAGCTTTTTTTCCACGATCATCGCCTCGATTCTGGGCGTGCCCTTCGGCTTTCTGATCGCGGTCAAGGAGTTTCGGGGCAAGCGGGCCGTGATCACGATCCTGAACACCATGCTGGCCCTGCCCACGGTTGTTATCGGGCTGCTCGTCTATGCCTTCCTGTCCCGGCGGGGGATGCTCGGCCACCTGGGTCTGCTCTACACGCCCAAGGCCATCATCGTCGGCCAGGTGATTCTGATCCTGCCCTGGGTGGCCACCTTCACCATGGCCGCGGTCAGCCGGATCGATGAGCGCTATCGCCGCACAGCCCTGACCCTGGGCGCCAACACCCTGCAAGCGGCCCTGGCCGTGGCCCGTGAGGCCCGGTTCGGCATCCTGGCCGCGATCATCGCCGCATTCGGCCGGGTCATCGCGGAAATCGGCATCGCCATGATGCTGGGCGGGAACATCAAGGGCTTCACCCGGACCATGACCACGGCCATGGCCCTGGAGCATAACAAAGGCGAATTCGTCCTGGCCGTGGCCCTGGGGATTGTGCTGCTGGCCGTGAGTCTGATCATGAACGTGGCCCTGCAACTGGTTCAGGGCAAGTACGGGAGCAGCAGGTGAGTTTGTACGCGTTGCGCAATCTGCGGCAGGTTTTTGAAGGCCGGACAGTACTGGACATCGACGCCCTGGAGCTTGCCCCGGGGGGCAGTTACGCCCTTCTCGGGCCCAACGGTTCGGGCAAGACCACCTTGCTGCACGTTCTGGCCTTTTTGCGGCCGCCGGTGCACGGGGAGGTTTATTTTCAAGGCCGCCGCGTGGAATGGCGGGACAGCGCCCTGACCGCCTTGCGGCGCAAGGTGGTGCTGGTGGATCAGCATCCGATCATGTTCTCCACCACGGTGCTCAAGAACGTGGAATACGGCCCCAGGATGCGCGGCGTGTCCGTACGGGAGCGGCGCAAGACCGCCGAACAATGTTTGGAGCGCGTCGGCATGTCCGCCTTTGCCCAGCGTCCGGCCCACCTGCTGTCCGGCGGCGAAACCCAGCGCGTGGCCATTGCCCGGGCCATGGCCTGCCGCCCCGAGGTGATGCTCTTCGACGAGCCCACGGCCAGCGTGGACGTGGAAAATCAGGCCGTCATCGACGGGGTGATTCGGGAGTTGCGCAAGGACCAGGGTGTTTCCATCATCTTTTCAACGCACAAGCGTTTGGAGGCCTCGAGGCTGGCTGATGAGAAGATATTTTTGTTCGAGGGACGACTCACGGGACCGGGCGGAGAAAATCTGCTTTCCTGCGACCTTGTTCACGGAGACCGGGGAGCGCTCTGCGTTGTCGGAGACAACGTCGCCCTCCCCGTGCAAACGTCGCGCTCCGGCCCGGGGCGGGTCTTCATCAAACCCCAACTGATCAGGCTTATCCCCTTGGATGCTGCACAAGAAGAGTCGTCCGAACAAGGGCATGTCGGTGAAGTATTGCAGATGACCGCGGAAGGTCCAAACATCAAGGTGCTTCTGGATATCGGCGTACCCCTCCGGACCTTGCTGAGCAAGGGTGAAGCCAGACATCTCGGCGTCATGGTCGGGGATAAAGTGCGCGTGCGAATTGATCCGGAAGCGATAGAGCTGGCCTGATGATCAGAGTGATGACAGGCTTTCCATCCCGTACGTCGACAATCCACTACACAACGAGGTTATCACAATGAAAAACAAGCAGTTTGCGTTCCTTCTCATGGCGGCCTTTCTGGTCCTCCCCATGCAGGTCAAGGCTGAACAGGTCAGCCTGTACGCCGCCGGCAGTCTGCGGGCGGCCCTGACCGACGTGGCCAAGGCGTTTGAAGCCAGGACAGGAAATTCGGTCGCGACGGAATTCGGTCCTTCCGGGCTGTTGCGACAGCGCATCGAACAGGGCGAGGTGGCCCACGTCTTTGCTTCCGCGAACATGGCGCACCCGCAAAACCTCGTCGGCCAGGGCCAAAAGGGGCCGGTGGCCCTGTTCACCCGGAACAACCTGTGCGCCCTGGCCCAACCGGGACTGTCCGTCACCACGGCCACCCTTTTGGACGTAATGCTCGATCCCGTCGTGCGGGTGGGCACGTCCACGCCCAAGGCCGATCCTTCCGGGGACTACGCCTTCGAACTCTTCGGCAAGGCCGACCAGCTCAAGTCCGGCAGTACGGCAACCCTCTCGGCCAAGGCCCTGCAACTCACCGGCGGTCCGGACAGCCCCAAGGCCCCGGAAGGCCGCAATCTCTATGCCTGGGTCATGGATGAACAAAAGGCGGACGTTTTCCTGACCTACTGCACCAACGCCGTGTTGGCCAAGAAGGAGCTGCCGCACTTGCAGATCGTCTCCATCGGACCGGAACTCTCCGTCGGGGCGGACTACGGCCTGCTCGTCCTGGATGGCGCTTCGCAGGAAGCCTGGCGGCTGGCCCTGTTCATCTTGTCTCCCGAAGGTCAGAAAATACTTGGAGACTACGGCTTCGTGGTTGGTGGTCTGCCGGCCAAACATCCTCAAGGTTAGCAAGAAGTTGTAATGGTATTTCCCTTGCAGGCTGGTTTCAATCGTTCAGTTCTGAACGGGAGAAGGCTTGGCCGGAGGAAATTCGCGTTCAAAAATTTCCCACAAGTGAAGCTGGATTGGAAAGGCGTGCAGCGCGAGGGTGGCGTCCCAGTTGAAACGCTCCGGGGTCAGGTAGCGGCCCTTGTCCAGGACATGGCGCTCCACCAGATCCAGGTCCGAAAAAAACAAGGCTCGTCAGCAAAATTTGTGGGTGAACACTGGTTCGGGCAGATCTCCAAGTGTATGATATAAGGCAATTTTTTGCACTTCGATGCTCCGAAAAC